>JAKOVF010000162.1 GCA_029782225.1 Chloroflexota bacterium
GGAACTTCTTCTGGCGAGTCAGCGTGCTGGAGGATGCGGGTGTAGGCGAATCATTGCGCCGCGGCTTCCAGATGGCGCGTGAAAATTGGAAGAGCGTCGGCGTGATGTGGCTGGTAATGATCGGACTGTCAATTGCCTGGGCCGTCGTATCCATCCTCGCTGCCATCATCACCCTGCCAGTGGTTCTGGTCACAGGTGCGCTCGGCGTGATCATAGCCGGCATTCCCGCCCTGGTTGTAGGTGGACTCAGCAGTACGTTCCTGAGTGGATGGCTGCCATGGATCGTCGGTGTTCTCTTTTCGCTGCCTCTATTCCTCGTGATTGCCTTTTCACCATGGCTCATGCTCGGAGGTTGGCAGGCTGTCTTCACTTCCACCGTTTGGACGCTGGTCTATCGTGAACTGAAAGCGCTTCCTGCCCTCACAAACGGAAATGCGGCAGTAGAACCTAAACCAGAGTAATGCTCGCCGGAATACACCGGAATCAGAAGGGCGACCCGCTTGAGGTCGCCCTTGCTTTATTTCTTCGAAACTGTCTCTATTGCCTATCTGCGATAGTAGACCACAGACCGTGGACAACTGTCGTCCATGGTCTGTGGTCAATGGTCCATCGATCCCTACCGAATGAAGAATGAAAGGATTATGAGAATTGCGAAGAAAACACCGGCCAGCGTTCCGATGCGCTTGAGGTCATGTTTCACATTGCTGTAATCGGGGTTGAATTCTGCCGGGGCCGCGACTGCACGCGGAGCTGATACGGTCTTTCTAATTTTGCTCTTCTTTGCCATTTGAATCTCCTAATTTTGTAATCGCGCAAAAACCACAATGCGCTGTTTATCAACAAGATATGGATAGCACGAGATCAATGTCACGGTTGGGCCGCCGGTGGAGGCCATCACTTCGACAGCGGTCGGTTCCACCAGCGCGGTGCGGTCAACGATGTACGTGTACTGTCTCTGCTGAGTATACAGGATCACCTGATCCCCCGGCGCAAGTTTATCCAGATAGCGAAAAAGTTCGCCATACACATCGTTATGTGCCGAGAGCACAATGTTCCCATCCTGGCCAGGGTTGGATGAGCCAATGTGCTGTGCCACTCCCTTTTTCAACTGTTCCCAGCCATCTCCCTGCACCACGGGAGCGTCCACCTTGATGGTGGGAATCTGGATACGGATGGCCTGGTCCGGGGCGGCGGTGGGGATGGGCACATTTGCCAGTGACTGCACCATGGGCCGCAAATGCTCCGGAATTTCCTCTTCATTCGGCGCTGTGTTGCCCTGCGCATCAGGCGGCTTGTGACCTGAAGGAAGCACAACCGCCATCACCAGCGGGGTCGGGGTGGCCGTGGCCGGGTTGAGGGCTTGCGCTACTTCCCGATTCAGGTCACGCAGCAGACCCAGACCGTTGATGATGACGCCGATCAGGCCGACGACCGCAAGAACTTCCACGGCGAGCAGGACTCGGTCCATCACCCTGCGGCGCTTCGTCACCGCGACCGGAGGCTGGGACGCCGTTTCCTCGGGCGTATCCACCACCGGCGCGGACTCCTCTTTCAGGTCCGGCAGATCCGGAGCAAGGGCCACCACACGTCCCGTGCGGCGGTAATGCTCCAGTCGTTCCTTGCGTGCCCCGCGTCGTTTCTCGACCAGCAGGCGACGCAATTCCTCGACGGATAGATCCTCCGGTGCTTTCTTGCGGGCCATAGCGAAGGGATTATACCGCATGGCATGTGCCGGCTTCTAATGTAAGAGATTCACATTTAAACGGGTCTGTATGCAAGATTGGTGCTTGCTTTCGACCTTTCTTTGAAGTAAAATATTAGAACATCCGTTCGTACGCCTTTTTATTACTCAGAGGAACCATGAGAGCCAAAACCTATGATGAGATCGAGACCGGGTTGGAGGAGAAACAATCCAACCTGCTCCAGTGGATCGAGACAACGCCCGAACAAAAGAAACAAATCCAACTGGGCCCGGCAGACGAAACCGCTGTCGAGGAGCATCTACACGTGATCGAGGAATCCCTCGAGAAAATTGAGGAAGGGGTATTCGGCATCTGCGAAGTCTGTCATGAGTCCGTGGATGATGAGCTTTTGCAGATGGATTACACCTCCTGTGTGTGTCTCGGTCACTTTTCGGATGAAGAGCTTCGGCAATTGGAGAGCGAGCTTGAATTATCCCAGGTCATCCAGCGTGGACTGCTGCCGCAGCAGGTCCCATCCATTGAGGGGATCAATGTTGCGGCGTTCAGCCGCCCGGCCCAGATCGTCGGCGGTGACTATTTCGACTTTGTTGATTTCAAAGATGGGATGCACGGCCTGATCATGGCCGACGTGAGCGGTCATGGCGTATCTGCTGGCATGTTGATCAGCAGTCTCCAGACTGCCTTTCATACGCTGGTGCCTGATGCCGATTCACCGTTGGACGTGCTGGAACGTATCAATCGCCTTTACATCCATAACATAAAGTTCTCGACCTTTGTGACGATCTTCTTTGGCAAGCTCGATCCAGAGACCCATGTCCTCACTTATGCCAATGCCGGTCACAACTCGGCTTATCTGTACCGGGCATCCACTGGAGACGAAATCTGGCTGCGGCCCACCGGCCCAGCCATTGGCCTGGTCGACGAATTTGCCGTGCAGATGGACTCGGTCCAATTACAGCAGGGTGACATCCTGCTGTTCTACACGGACGGCATTACGGAGGCCTTTAATCAAGACGGCGTGATGTGGGGCGAAGATAGCCTGGCCGACATCGTCAAACAGAATATGGACTCGTCTGCAGAACAGTTGATCCAGAAGATCCTGCAGGGCCTGAAGCTTCACACGGACGGGAGCCCATTGGAGGATGATGTGACCTTGATGGTATACCGGGTCAGGTAACGTTCACAGCCCCCGACTAGACTCTAGATAATGAAAAGCTCCGAGGCCTCGAGAAAGGCCTCGGAGCTTTTACGTTCATTCAACCTGGTATTCAGCCTCTAAGGCTCGGCCGGGCTGTAGATTTGCAGATTGTCAAAATACACGGAATCCCCAGAGCTTGTATTCGAGCCGTCGGCCGGAATAACAAAGAAACCAAAAGCGCCCGGATTCTTAATGGTTGTGTCAGAAAGATCCATCACAAGGACATCATTCAGGAAGGCGCGGATCTGCGCGCCACGTGCCTCCAGGACCACATGATTGTATTCACTGGCTTTCAGTGCGTTCGCTGGCAGTGTGAAACTCTTTTCCACAGACCAGTCATTATATAGCCAGGCGCCAAAGATGACAGTCTGTTCCGTGGGTGCAAACCCGAGCAGGTAATACCAGTCCAGGGTTCCATCTTGCGCGGTCTCGGCTCGGAAGATCAGGCCGTATTCGCTGCCCGTTCCGGGTGCCGGGGCCATGAAATCGAATTCAATGACGACATCACCAAATTGCGATTGATAGTATATGACCGGCATTACATGGCTGGCATAGCTGCTGGAGAGATGGCCATGACCGTCCTTATTGCTGAACGCCATCATGTCACCGCCAAAAACCGGCCGTGCACTGCTCGTCGCGGAGTTGAAGTCATCGCTGAACAGGACTTCCCTGTTCGGCGGCGCCGTTGTTGCGGTCGTAGTCGGATCTGCCTGGGTTGGAAGGGTGGGAGTTGGATTGATCTGAACAGCAGGCGATTCAGTTGCACCGGATAGAAAACGATTGAGCGCGCCAGGCAGCGAGGCAAGGAGGGCCAGCACGCAGCAGAATAGAAATAGAACGCCAACAGCGATGGAAATCAATGACCAGGGGGAGCGTTTCGTTTTCGACCTCTGTGCTGGGGGAGCCCCTGGCGTGCCATTTGTGGGTGCCTTTTCAACCGGAGTGCTTTTCTCACTGATAGCCGATGCAGGGCCTGATAGGGACTTCCTCGACAGCTTTACAGCCGTACCCTGCATGGGCACACCCGCCGCTTCCCACGCGGACTTGAAAGCTGCCACCATTTCGCGGACCGTGCCGTAGCGATCGACGCGTTCCTTTGCGAGCGCTTTGAGCAGAACACGTTCCACATCCACCGGCACCGCGGGGTTGACAAGGCGCGGCAGTGGCAGGGGCGAATAGATGTGGTCATGGATGATGGCAAACGGCGTGTCGGCGCTGAATGGTACCTGTCCCACGACCATCTCATAAAGCATGACGCCAAACGAATAGATGTCGGTGCCTTCATCCAGGTCTCTCTTGCCGATGGCCTGTTCCGGCGAGATGTATTGCGGGGTGCCGATGATCGCGTCAGACGACAGGGTGGACTCCCCTGCCTGGGCAATGCGCGCCAGCCCGAAGTCCGCGAGATACGTTTTTCCATTCGCAGCGAGCAGCACGTTGGAGGGCTTGACGTCGCGGTGCAGAATCCCCTGCTCGTGAGCATAGGATAGAGCGGAGCCTACCGATTCAACGATTTGATTGATCTCTTCAGAGCGCAGGGGACCGCGCGCCAGGCGGGCCTTCAGCGTTTCCCCCTCGATGAATTTCATGACCAGATAGGAGTGCTTCTCATGTACGGCAAAGTCATGAACCGGGACAATATGCGGATGTTCCAGCTTGGCCACCAGGCGCGCTTCCCGTTGAAAGCGCGCCGCGAAGGTTGGGTCATCACTCAGATCAGGATGCAGCACCTTCAGCGCCACGTAGCGATCTAACGCGGCATGGTATGCTTTGTAGACAGTCGCCATTCCACCCTGACCCAACTGCTCGATGATGCGATAGGGGCCTACGTTTTCACCGACTGTAAATGGCATAGGAGCCCTCCTGCAAAAGTCTAATCTGAGTATAGCATGAGAGCCATTTCCAATTTGCTTCTGAAATGATCTCAACATTTGGCAGATTCCATTGCCAAAAGCCAGTCACCTCGTTATAATGTGAGCCTGTTCGGGCGGGTAGCTCAGTTGGTTAGAGCACTGCGTTGACATCGCAGAGGTCGCAGGTTCGAGCCCTGTCTCGCCCACAGAAGAAGCCCCTGTTTTCACAGGGGCTTAATGATTCTCGGAAGCCGGAGTGCTACAATGGGGTCGTCAATTCGGACAATTTCTGTCTAATTTACATAAAGGAGTGAAAAGTGTTCATTGATTTCCTGACTTTGATCATGATCAATATGGTCGGTGGTACTGTGTTGCTTGCCTACTACCTCTGGAGAGGCATTGATGAGGCAAATCAACGCCCCTACGCTGCAGGTTTTTTCGGAGTCGGCCTGCTCGCCCTTGTCACCGGTCTTCAGCTTTCCTTTACCTGGCCTTTGCCTGGCAGTTATAACGTTGGATATGGCGACGCGACCACGCTTTTCGGTGTCGTTTTTCTCATAACGGCTCTGGCCCTCTGGCAAGGCTGGAGTTTGATTCCGGTTTCCATCTATGCTTTTTTTGCGGCAATCGACGCGCTCATCGTCGGCATCCGCATTTGGTCCCTGCAGTTGACCAAGGAACCCTTGATCTCAGCGGTAGGTTTTGTCCTGGCAGGGTTTGCGGGACTGGGCGTTTTTCCATTCCTCATGTGGTTCAGAGAAAACAAAATCGTCCGCTGGATTGGTATTCTGCTGCTGCTTGGAACAGCACTACTTTGGGGGATCACTTTCTACGGCTCCTTATGGGACCATATGGCAAGCTTCTCAAAGTGGGTGCCTGCCACGATGGGAGGCCAGTAGAAATTTCCGCTTGACAATCCCTGTGAGCGGCATATAATACACGGATAAATTCAAACGCATTGACCGGGACGAGTACGTGGTCCCTTCCCTGACAGGGAGAAGAGATCGAAGATTGAGAGTCTCTTCCAGGAGAAGCCACCGAAAACCACCCGCGAGCATGACCCTGAACGTAGGGATCGCCCTTGCGGTCATCCACAAATAAGGGAAACGGGTTGCTCCGTTAGAAGCTCAAGAGATACCCTTGGTGTTTCCCAGGGTAAATCGGGTGGAACCGCGTGAGATCCAGACTCTCGCCCCGTTGTGGGCGAGAGTTTTTTGTTTGCAGGAGGCTGCCATGACTGAAGACTCAACTACCTTCACTCCAAAGCGCCTCGGAGGTTTGCCTGTGTCCGTAAGGGTGTAACTGCTTCCCTCCGGAGGTGCGGAATTCTATCGAAGCAGGAGCAAACCAAAAGCTCGCACTGCCTGCACCCTGCGCAGGCACGGGTGAGCAAAGTCGAAGTGTCAAGAAAGGAAGCAAGAATGGCTCAACAGGCTCAGGAAAAATACGAAGAGTCAAATTTATATAAGATTCGTCACTCGGCCGCGCATGTCATGGCGCAGGCTGTGCTGGAGATGTTCCCGGAGGCCAAGTACACAATCGGTCCGCCGGTGGAAAACGGTTTTTACTATGACTTCGATCTGCCGCGCAACCTTACGCCCGAGGATTTGGAGCAGATCGAAAAGCGCATGAGGCAGATCGTGCAGGGCAAACATGAGTTCAAGAAGCAGATCCTCTCTGCCGAAGAGGCCAAGAAGATTTTTGCCGACCAGCCGTACAAGCTGGAGCTGATCGAAGGGCTCGAAAAAGGTGGCATGGACGAATATGGCAATCCGCTCAAAGAGAAGCCGGAGATTTCGATCTACCAGCAGGATTCGTTCACGGATCTCTGCCGCGGACCGCATGTCGAAAATACAAGAGAGATCAAGCCGGATGCTTTCAAGCTGATGTCGATTGCAGGCGCCTACTGGCGCGGCGACGAGAACAACAAGATGCTCCAGCGCGTGTACGGCACGGCCTGGGAGAACGCGCAACAGTTGAAGGATTATCTTTATCAATTGGAGGAAGCCAAGAAGCGCGACCATCGCAAGCTCGGCAAAGAATTGGAAATCTTCATCTTTGACGATGAGATCGGTCCTGGCTTGCCTTTGTGGCTGCCGAACGGCGGCGTGATGATCGAGGAGTTGGAGAAACTTGCCAAGGAGATGGAAGAAAAGGCTGGCTATTTGCGTGTCCGCACGCCGAACCTGACGAAGGAAGATTTGTTCATTCGGTCTGGCCATCTGCCTTACTATGCTGAATCCATGTACCCGCCGATGGAACTGGAAGGAGTGAAGTACTACGTCAAGCCGATGAACTGTCCGTTCCACCATAAGATTTTCGGCTCGAAGCAGCGCTCCTACCGTGACCTGCCGATTCGACTCGCCGAATATGGGACATGCTACCGCTATGAAAAATCAGGCGAATTGTTCGGCCTGATGCGCGTCCGCTCGATGCAGATGAACGATGCCCACATTTATTGCTCCGAGGAGCAGTTCGAGCAGGAGTTCATGGGCGTTGTGGGGTTGTATCACAAGTACTTTGAGCTGTTTGGCATCGAGAAATACGTGATGCGCCTGAGCCTGCATGGCAAGGCGGGGCTCGGCAAGAAGTATGTGGACAACGAGCGATTGTGGATCAAAACGGAAGAGATGGTGCGCCGCGCCATGGATAATGGCGGCGTGCCTTACGTGGAAGCCGAGGATGAAGCTGCCTTCTACGGCCCCAAGATCGATGTGCAGATCTGGTCAGCCATTGGCAAGGAGTTCTCTCTGGCAACGAACCAGGTGGACTTTGCCGTGCCCGAACGCTTCGACCTGAAGTTTACGAACAAGGATGGCAACGAGGAGATCCCGCTCTGCATCCACCGCGCGCCCCTTTCGACGCATGAGCGCATGGTCGGTTTCCTGCTCGAGCATTACGCAGGCAATTTCCCGGTCTGGCTTTCACCGGAGCAGGTACGCGTCATCCCGATCACGGATGGGCAGAACGAATATGCCCAGGGTATTGTCCAGCAGTTGCGTGAGAACGGAATCCGCGTCAGCGCGGATATCAGTGCCCAGCGTATGAACGCCAAGATTCGCCAGGCCCAGTTGATGAAGGTGCCGTATATGCTCGTCGTTGGCGAGAATGAAATGAACGCAGGGCAGGTTTCCCTGCGTGTGCGTGATGGGAGCCAGCAGAATAATATCCCACTGGGTGAGTTTGTTGCCCGAGCGAACGATAAGATTGTGAGAAGGGCGAAGGAACTTTAGTTGTAAGCAGAAAGATGGAAGAAGCAGGCGGAGGAATTTCCTCCGCCTGCTTCCCTTTTCTGTTACGGCTGCCAGTCCAAAGTCCAATCTTTCGTTTCGCCATAAATCCAAAGGTTGGAGAGAATCACTTTCAATTTTCCTTTCGGCAATTCGGTATAACCCAGGCTCTCACCCCAGCTGATTGGCGGAGGTTGGATACAGCCACAAGTATCCTGGCCGCCGCCATTTAATGAGTGTCCCCCGGGAATTTCAATGTCGACACTGCTGATCTTGTTATCGGAAGATGTAAAGTCGAAACTATAAAAATTCTTTTGTGAAACTCTGATCGAAACCAGGGTAAATGTATGACCTGCCAACTGGATTTCTTTATTCAATTGCCAGGTCTGGCCGTCCTGAGGATTGGGCCCGGCATCAAAATCCAACTCAACGGTCTCTTGCGAAGGAACATGGAGAGTATACAGGTTCGAATAGGTGATATGTAGAGGCGGCGCAAATCCTTTACTGAATTTCATAGACCACACATCGGCCTTTGGAGACTGGGGTGATGGCAAGTCCAGATCCTGCGGCAAATCATACGCGATTTCCTGTCCGTTGGCATCGCTCAGCTTTATGATCCCCGCTGAAGACCAATCATCCACAGCCTGAGATGGCACAGGCGGGTTGAATTCCCCGGTCAGGATATAACTATCGCCCGCGTCAATGACTTTGGTGATGGAAAGCGGGTTTTGAACTGCTGGCGACGGCGTGATTTCAATCACGGGCATCATGGTCATATCTGGCGGTGCAGGGATGAAGTGCAGCGGCAGTTTCCATTTTTCTGGCAGCACGCCCGGCGCCGCATCCTGGATACAGGGAATGAGAAGCGTAGCGTCATTTACATTGGCAGGCAAAGGCGCATACTTAAACCGCCCATCAAATGTTCCCAATTCATTGCGCCCTCCTTGTGTACCTGCCTCAACTTGTAAGAGCGTCCCATCCGGCAGGCGCAGTTCGGCAAATTGGCGGCATTGTGCGTCTGCGGGATGCGAAAGTTTATCCAGAGGAATATTTTCTACCGTAAGCACAAGGGTGGTCATATCTGAGTTGAGAATGGCATCCTTGACGGTGATCGTGATCCCACCCCGCGTCTGCGAGACCGGTTCAGCCAGTACGCGCATTGGAACATTTTGATCCACAAGTCCGAGGCCGGGGATATAACCCAGCGAGCGACCTAAAGCATATACCACCCCACTCAACACGAGCAAAATCAGCAAAGCGATCAAGAGCGCCACAAGCGGGCGGGTGCGGAGAGTCGTCATCGGAGATTTCCTTTCGTCCCATTTCCCTCGCGCTTTGGGAGCCCCCTTCGGGGATGATAAGGGGCTGGGGGTGAGGGCAGCCGAGATGTTCGGCCACAGGTTGGTATCCTCCGGGACGCCGCGGCGAGCGATGGCTTCCAACGCGTCTTTCATGCGATTGTCCTTCATTTCTCGCTCCTTTGCGAAGCAGAGAGCAGGCCGCGCAGTCGTTCCCGCGCTGCGTTCAGCATCCATTTCACCGTGCCGATGGCCGAGCCTGCCTCTTCCGCCATTTCCCTTTCACTCATTTCAAGGAAATATCGTTGAACAATCACCGCTCTTTGACGCGGCGATAATTTTTGCATGGCATCCCAGATTTGGTTTTGGATTTCGATGGACTCTACCTGCGACTCAACCGATTCGACTCTAGCGGCCAGTTCCGCTAGAAGAGATTCATCCGCTTCATCTCCGACTGGAACCTGCCGCGCTGGCCGCTGCATTGTCTTCACTGAAGCATTGACCACGCTCCGCAAAAACCACGGCTCGAACGAACGCGTCGCGTCGAAGCCGTGCATGGCGTGGAATGCCCGGATGAAGGAATCCTGCACGATGTCCTCGGCCAGCCCGAGGTCACGCGTGATCAGATAGGCCGTGCGCACAGCCCTGACCTGATGACACGCGACCAGATACTCCAGCCCACTGATGTCGCCGTTTTTGAGTCGTTGAATGGCTTGTTTTTCGTCCATCGTCCTCCACTTTATGTATCCAACAGCACTTGAAAAGGTTGGGTACCATTATTTCCACCCATAAATCAAAAGGCGGAGGTTGACCTCCACCTTGCTTTTACTCTCGCAGGAACTTATCGAATTCAGAAAACGACACGCGTGCGGTCATATCCAGGTTGAGTGGCGTCACTGCCACCATCTGTTTCTTGCGCAATACGTAGACATCCGAATCTTCATCCTCGTGTTCGAGTGCAGCCGCCTCCTGATACGAAATCGGCGCGGACTGCTCCCATGAATCCCGTTTGGGGCGGACCGGTTCATAGTATCGGAGGCGCGAAAGCCGCGCGATCTGCCACTCAGTTTCCGGCGTGGCGTGACTTGGGACTTCCACCTTCAACAGATGAACCTCAGGAGGAAATTTCCTCTCGAGCAGGCGTTGGGCAAAGTAGGCGGTGAAATGGGCGGCCGTTGAAAATTCAATGTCCTCTGAATGTGTGAGATGATATTGTGTTTCAGTTTGAAGGGAAACAGCTAACGCGGGAAAACCAAGTCCGGCGGCTTCCATTGCTGCGCCGACCGTACCGGAGATGGTGATGCCCAGGCCGACGTTCTCACCGTAGTTGATCCCCGAAACGACGAGGTCTGGTTTTTGAGGGACGATTTCCAGGATGCCGTGCAGCACAGACTGGGCAGGGGAGCCGCCCACAGCGTAGACGCTCCATTCCTGGCCGTTGACCGACACCTTCTCCTCACGAATGACCCCATCAGATGTGCTGGGCAGGCTGCGGCCCATGCCCGAGGATTGATCCCGCGGCGCGGTGACCGTGACATAGCCAATTTGGGAAAGCGCGCGCGCCGCCGCCCACAGCCCTGGCGAGCGGATCCCATCATCGTTGGTCAATAAAATGTGCGGACGATTATTCATATTCATCCAAAAAAAAGAAGCGGGGATGACCCGCTTCCTCCGTTTCGTGGCGCCCTCGGCGCGACTCGAACACGCGACCTATTGCTCCGCAAGCAAGCGCTCTAATCCACTGAGCTACGAGGGCATGGTTAGCGGCAAATATTTTACATTAGATTGAGGGCACGGTCAAGCGCGCCCCGAGAATGAGAGTGCTGAAGAGGGTGAGCAGAAAGCTCTCTTGCTATTATAGTGAAAGAACCGCGGGCGCCGACCGCGGTTCTTTCACTTACAAGGTGGAGAAGAAGAGAAATTACCTTACTGCTCAAATTTAGCACAGTCGCCACCAGGCTGCTTGACTCAAGACCTATGGTTACCCGACGTTTGCTCGACAGTTTACATCTTATAAGCTCAAATGATCAATGCTGTCTGCAAAGCACACGACAAACTTGCCATCCTTGAACTCAATTTTGACTGCATTGCACTTCTCGGCAAGATCGGGCATTTTCTCTTTCACGTGTGCGAAGGCAATGGCTTCGATTGCCTGCCCCACGGTCACACTGGACTTTATAATGGTCTTGCCATCTGATATGTAGAGTGAATGGCGTAAAAGAAACTCCGGATCAAGCACTACCTGGGAGCCGTGTTCACCAGGGCGAATAAAATTGTCTTTGTCTCTTGTCACTTAAAATTACCTCCATGTCAAATATTCTTTGAGCACGACCCAGAATCGCGCTAACAATCTTTCCATAGAAATACCCGCGAGTATCGCATTGATTAAAAAGGGGGTTGCCGTAAACATCCATGTCACCCGGGTAATAACCGGGAAAACAAAAGAGATCGCCGCTCCGACCCTGAATGCCATTAAGCTGAAATTCGATATTGACGGCACCACAATTATGTTCGACTTTCATGATGTCAACAACAGGCTCACCGTCTCTTCCGGCCAGATGTTTTGCATTACGCGAGAACAAGGCCATTTGTGCGTCAATAAAATGCTCAACCTCCTTGGGGTCAGGAATGGTGTTGAACTTCCATTTGAAGAGTGTCATTCTTTTCCTTTCTTGTAGCCTCAAGCTACAACGTTTGGCTAAATGAGAAACACCCCCTATTATATTCAAAAACTAGAACAAATGTGCTAAAATCTGACCAGGAGGTTCCCTATGCAAATCGGACCTATGAAAGAGGTACTCCTGACAAGCGCAAAGGATGCTTATCTGTTCAACTGTCGAGTTGCTGGCCAGGATCCCCAAACCCTGAGTGAGTACCGTGATGTGCTCGGGTCGTTCATTCACTTTACCGGTGATCGATTGGTAGGAGAATTGACGCCCGACCATGTGCGTGTCTATATGGATACGCTCGATGATTGCCCTGATAAAGGAACGGAGCATATCCGCCTGGTGATGGACCATTATGTGGTCATCCACACCTGGATCCGCTGGCTTTTCGCCCAGAAATTCATCACCGAACGCTATAGCAATACTGTCAAACCTCCCTGATTGACGGGGAGATTTGATTATGTGTATCCACTACCCTTACGGGTATGGGTTACCCCGAAGCGACAGTAACCTGCTAATGTAATCAGATGATCTCTCCCATCGGGATGGGCAACATCCTTGCTTGACCATCCCTGCCCCTCACGGTAAAATGACTGCCGCGCGGGAGTCGCCAAGTGGTAAGGCGTCAGCCTTCCAAGCTGATATTCGCGGGTTCGAATCCCGTCTCCCGCTCTCGTTAGCGGTTAGCCATTAGCGTTTAGCGTGTGTACGAAGATAAACGCTCACTGCTAATCGCTAATTGCTTTCGGGCCCGTAGCGCAGTGGTTAGCGCAGGAGACTCATAATCCCTTGGTCGCAGGTTCGAATCCTGCCGGGCCCACTTTCCATTCCGATTACAGAGTGACGATTTGTGATTTGGTCACAGGTCCCCATGAGGGGATAATATTCGAATCCTGCCGGGCCCACTCTCCATTTACGATTTTAGATTGGCAATTGACGATTTGTTTGCAGGTCCCCATTGATGGGATGGTATTCGCATCCTCCCAGGCCATTTTTTGTCATATTACAAAAATGCAAGAGGCGCTAGATTCACAGGTCGCTTTTCAAAACTGTTTAGTGAAATTTCCTGAAACAACTCTATAATATGAAACATAGTACGAGCGTTTGGGTGTCCCCAATCACCCAAGCGCTCGTCAATTTTTGGGCGAAAACAGTGTAATGTATCTTGATGGACAGTAATTTTCAAGCCGACAAGATGCCCATTGTTACGTTCCTAAACGTGTCCAAACGAGAAAGTTTTACGCCTGGCAGCAGGTAAGTATCAAGGTGAGTATCGAAGCCTGCCGGGCTCATTTCTCATACCTGTTTTGAATTGAAGAAATTCATGGGAAAAGGATTTCTGTTTGTCGTTATAATCGGAACTGCCGTCGTTTTCTTCTTCTTTTATTAGAGCGACCGTAAATTCTTATACCCGGGTTGGCATTGAAATGAAACATTCCTTGTTCTTGAGCCTGTGCGGGCTCTTTTTGATAATGGGGCTGGTTGGTTGTGGATCTTCATCCACGCCTGTTTCTGAAGCAGCCCCAACGCGCAAGCCTTTCACGTTTTCGAATACCGTCCTCAGCCTGACCTTCGACGATGGGGATGCTGATAACTATGATGTACGTTCTGTCCTCGCGGAAAACAACCTGCATGCCACTTTTTACATTATTAGCGGTTTTATCGGGATCGACGGTTATATGACCAAGGATCAATTGCGCGGCCTATATGAGGACGGCAATGAGATCGGCGGCCATACACGCGATCACATGAAACTGACCGAAGTGCGCGGCGCAGACCTGCAATACCAGGTCTGTCAGAACCGGCAGGATCTGGTATCGCTTGGTTTTGATCCTGTCTCGTTTGCTTACCCTTATGGTCAATATGACGATGAGGCGAAGCAGGCTGTAAAGGATTGCGGGTTTATGAACGCACGCCTTGTGACGCATGGGCCGGAGGTCATTCCCCCGCAGGACTTATATGGTTTACGGGCGATGCCCTACATCGTAAAAGATACGCAGGTGGATAAGATACAACGTTATGTGAAAGGTGTGGAAAAAGATGGGGGTGGATGGGCGATCCTCACCTTCCATCATGTCTGCGATCAATGCGATCAGTATAGCATCACGCCTGAAGACTTTATAAAATTTGCGAAATGGCTGCATCTGCAACAGCAGCATGGGCTGGTCATCAAGACCATCGGCGAGGTCCTTGAAAGCGGGACAACCGGCACCGTACAGCCGTAATGATCATTCCCAGGAAGAAACTCACCCACGAAACCAAAGCTTCATGGGTGAGTTTTGTCTTTAGGGCAGAGAGTTGATTAGCGCGCGGCAGCCATTTCACTCAGGACTGCCTTCATGTGCTCATGGATTCCGGGCGCGGCGGCGATAATGGACTGCGGGGTAGAAAGATAATCTGGTTCCCCTTTGACGTTTGTGACAATTGCGCCCGCTTCCTCTGCGACCAGGCCAGCGGCGGCCACATCCCAGGGTTTGAGTGCGAGTTCCCAGAAGCCGTCGAAGCGCCCCGCGCCAACATAACAACAATCCAGCGCGGCAGAACCGAGGCGGCGCACACCTTGAGTCAGCTTGGCAAATTTGATGAAATTCTGGAAATTATCGTTGGGTGTGTCCCATGCGTCGTAGGGAAAGCCGGTGACAAGCAGGCTCTTTTGCAATTCGCTCGCGCTCGACGCACGAATCGGTTTGCCATTCAAGTATGCGCCCTTGCCGCGTTCGGCGGAAAACATCTCGTCGCGGAGAGGATCATAAACGGCGCCCAGGCTAACGGTCCCGCGGGAAGCGTAGGCAATCGAAACGCAGAAGATGGGGATATGGTGTGCGTAATTCACGGTCCCGTCCAGCGGGTCAATGTACCAGACATGGTCCTCATCTCCCAGCGTCTCGCCGCTTTCTTCGGCAAGGATGTAATGTCCTTTGAAGTGTCGCTGAATCTCTCCAATGATGTAGGCTTCAGATTCGTGATCCACTTCGGTGACGAGATCAATGACGCCCTTGAATCTCACCTGATGTTCACGCCGGTAACCAGTAGATAAAATTTTGCCCGCAGCGCGGGCAAGTTGTTCCATATATTTGAGATCGGGTTGCATGTTAAGATGATTTTTGAAGTTGTTCGAGGGCCTGATAAACTTCCTGCAATTCCTTTTCGATTTCCTTGCGGTCCTGCAGCGCCTGTTCCAGCAGTGCCTTGTAAGCGGCCTTCTGATCTTCCGGCACCGTGTTGACCAGCCGCTCTGCGCGCGCGATCTGTGTGGCTTTGTACTTCAGCTTGTTTTCGAGACGGTTGCGGTAGCCAACATAGAAGGTCTGCTGATCCAGGGGGTGCGGGGTGGTCGGCGAATGTTTGGTGAGGAGCTCTGCAATGGTGAGGAGAAACTCCTCCGTATCTATGGGCTTCTCAATAAAATTCGACGCACCCAGACTTAGAGCGAAGGCCTTATCTTCCGGTGAGATGTAGGTGGCTGACAGGAAGATCACCGGGATATCGAACGTCTTCGGTTCGGAACGAAGTTTTTGGACGAAGGTGAAACCGTCCATGGTTGGCATAAGGATGTCAGTGATGATGAGCGCCGGGCGTTCTTCTGTGATCTTGTTGAGGGCTTCCTGGCCATTGCGCGCCGTGATGACTTGATAGCCGCGGAACTTCAACGTGATCTCAAGCAGGTCAAGAACGTTGGGGATGTCTTCCACTACTAGTATTTTGCCATCTGTGTCCATGGTTAGATTTTACACCTTTTCAATTACAGGAAAACATAGCCCGGAAGTTTGATATAAAATTGTTATCCTCCTACCCATGCCAGATGCGGCTTCCAAGCGCCGAGAGGGCAAAATCCACCGCAAGTGAAGCGGTCTGGTTCTGGATGTCAAGGATGGGATTGACCTCCACGAGGTCCATGCCGACCAGCTTGCCGGTTTCGGCGATCAATTCGCAGGCAAGGTGCGCCTCGCGCTGTGTAAGGCCGGCGGGGACAGGTGTACCCACGCCGGGCGCGTGACGCGGGTCCAGGGCATCCAGATCAAGTGACAGATACAGACCATCCGCGTCGCGGCTGACGCGCTCAATCGCCCTTTCCAGGACAGCGACCATGCCGTAGCGGTCGATTTGTTCCATGCCCATGACGATGGCACCGGCCTCGCGCAGATTGGTTTTCTCTCCGGGATCGAGGTCACGCGCCCCGATGACGGCAATCCGCTTCGGGTCTATGACTGGAACCTGCTCATCCCACAATCGAATCAGACTCTCATCCCCGCATCCCGCCAGGACAGCGAGCGACATGCCGTGGATGTTGCCGGAGGGCGTCGTCTCTGCGGTATTGAAGTCGGCGTGCGCGTCGATCCAGATAACGCCCAGTTTTTTGTGCCGTGCAGCGCCGCGGACCGAGCCAATGGACAGGCTGTGATCTCCGCCGAGCACCAATGGAAACTGTCCGCCTTGAATGGAGGTCTGTACAGCGCCTGCGACTCGGCGCGCCATAGGCACGATGCAGTCCACATATTTCAATTTCGGATTGGTGATCTGGCACATTTCGGCAATTGGCACTTCCACATTACCTTCATCTCGTACTGTGTATCCCAGGTTCTCGAGTTTATTTTGAAGATGTGCATAACGGATGGCGCTTGGCCCCATATCCACGCCGCGGCGGTCCGCGCCGAGGTCGATGGGTACACCGATAACGTTGATTTGCATGAACTGCCTCCACAGGAATTTGGAATAAATGGGTTGAAGGATACCATACTCAGCTGCCGGGATCGGCGGCAGGAGCAGGGGTCTTCTGTTTTATGGCTGATACACCGTTATGCGATTCCGCCCGTTTGCCTTGGACTGGTAAAGCGCATGGTCGGCCACGATCAATAAGGCGTCGCTGTTTGTGGCATGCAGTGGGTAGGATGCCACTCCCATCGAAACGGTACATTGGAGCTTCTTGCCATCAAACTCGAACACTTCTTCCTCGAATTTCTTCCGAAGGAATTCCGCACGGATGCAGGCAGATTCGATGGGCGCGTCAGGCATCAGGATGACAAATTCCTCTCCTCCATAACGGCAGACAATGTCACCACGCCGCGTATTGTCGTTGAGAAATCTTGCCAGTGACTGGAGAACAACATCGCCGCATTTATGACCATACGTGTCATTGAAGCGCTTGAAGTGATCCACATCCATGATAATCACCGATAGGGGAAGGTTTTCACGCACCGCGCGGGCTGTTTCCTTATCCAGCGACTCGGCGAAGAAGCGGCGATTAAAGGCACCTGTCAGCGGATCGCGAATGGCCTGTTCATGAAGTTTGGCAGTCAGGGCATCGATGTTCGCCAGTTGAATCGTGAGCAGTTCATTTGCCTCTGTAAGTTTGTTTTCCAGCAGCTTTCGTTCTGTCACATCATGGGCCACGATCACGCGTCCTTCCAGTGCGCCCAGACGGTCGAAAATGGGAGTGATAAAAAGCTCGAGGGTACGCGGCAGGTCAGCTGAGATCTGGATTTCCTCACGGGGGTGTTCAGTGAGAAAGAATCGATTAAGCAATTGAGGCCATTCGTTAAACACCAATAGAACATCCTGCCCGGCAATTTCATTCAGAGGTTTGCCCAGCCACTTTTGAGCGGTGAAGTTCGCGTCGATGATACGGTCGTAGGTGTCGGTCACAAATACCATTTCAGGAATGTGCTCCATGACTGTGTCACGCGCGATCGGCACGAGGTCAAAGATGCGCAGGCCAAAAATGCTTTCGGCCAGCAGGATCGCTGTGGCTGTGAAGGAAAGGGCCGTCAGATCTACCGGGACATCGAAGACCGGTATCAGTTGCGGCTTTAGTTGATAAACGATGTTGAAAATCGTGGGGAGCAGGATCGCGCCGAGCATATAGAGCAATTGACGGCGATAGACATGCCGCGCTTGAATAAAACGCCAGGTGAGCAGCCCGATGCCGACCAGATTCAGAATGTAGCTTTGGGCCAGTTGGACAAAGTACCAGGGGCCGCGGCTGATGAGTAGTGGTCCCCCAGTTGGGAGCGCGGGGCTGGTCGATGTGTAATACAGGTGAAACCATTGATCTGAAAACAGCAGCACCAGCGTCACGGTTGGAATAATCCAGAACAGGAGCATGGTCGGACGGCGCGTCAACCATTTATCCAGCTTTATATGTTGAAGGGTGAAAAAGAACCAGAATACTGGTACAGACACGATCCCAATATTCTCCACCTTTAGCCAAAAGTGTTTGGCCGCGAGAGAGGGCGAGAGCGTGATCATGGCGTAGCTGACTGACCAAAGACCGAGGCCACCCAGCATCCAGGTAATAGAGCGCAGGCCAGGTTTAGATGGCCGCCGCGTCAGAATCGCTGCAATGCTCAACGCAGCAATTGCATTGATGATCAGAATGCTGACAAAGATGATCCACTGAATGTTCACGAGATGCTAGGCTGTCCTGTAGTATCCCACATCGACAGAATAAACGCGTCCGCGCTTGATGACCTGTTTGACGAGGTTTGTCCCGTAGCGATAACCGAGGTGACGATAATCTGGAATGGAAAGGATTAACAAATCCGCCTGTTTGCCCGCTTCTAGAGAACCGATCCTATCGGACCTTCGGATTGCGTGCGCTGAATTGATCGTGGAGGCGGCGATAGCCTGCGCGGGGGTCAAACCCATGTAGCGGCAGGAGAGCGCAATCGCGAATTGCATCGATTCGTTCCAGGATGTGCCGGGGTTGCAATCGGTGGCGAGGGCCAGGATGGCATTGGCATCGAGCAGTTTTTGTGCCGGCGTGTAATCCTTTTCTGCGAGACCAAAAGGTGTGCAGGGCAGCGCTACCGCGACCGTATCTGACTTTCCAAGCGCAGCGATATCTGCATCTGATGTCTTGACGAGATGATCAGCAGAGGCAGCGCCCAGGTCTACGGCGAGACTTGCCCCGCCGATATTGTCAAATTCGTCAGCGTGGATCTTAAGGGGGAATCCCAGTGACCGGGCCCTGGTCAGGATCTGACGCGATTGTTCAAGGTCAAAGGCTCTGTTTTCGCAGAACACATCCACAAAGGGCAGGGCGAGTTCTGGCGCGTGAGTCTCCCACCACCCCTTGAGCATGGGCAGCATCGTGTCACAGACCAAATCCGTATAGCCTTGCGGGTCATCCTTGAACTCGGGTGCGATGGCATGTGCGCCGAGAAATGTGATGGCAAGGTCCAGCGGAGATTCATCGTCCAGCGCTAGCAAAGCTTTGAGCAAACGTAACTCCGTTGCGGTCTGCAAGCCATAACCTGTCTTTGCCTCAGCGGTCGTAGTTCCATGCGCGAACATCCGCAGCAGGCGGGGACGGGTCTGGGCGATGAGTGATTCAATGGATGCAGTACGCGTCGCGCGGACCGTAGAAATGATGCCTCCTCCAGCCGCGAGGATATCGAGATACTTTGCACCGGCCATTTTCATCGCAAATTCGTTAGCGCGGTCTCCACCCCAGATGACATGCGTATGCGGGTCTACAAAGCCCGGCATGACGACACATCCTGTAGCGTCGAGGGAGGGTTCATCTGGATAGGCAGACTTCAGTTCGGCGCTGGTGCCAACCACGACGATCTTCTCATCACGCATGAGGACCGCGCCTTTTTCAATAATGCCCAGCGTGCCCAGGTCGCGTCCGCGCTGCGGACCGCCTGCGAGTGTGAGAAGTTGCGATGCAGAATGAATAAGCATAGAGGGAACCGGCCATTAATTTGGGAATGAAAAGGCGAAAACACGCCTCGCGCTTATTATACGATTGTTAGCCCGACGCTCAGCAGAATCTTTTCTGTCAAATATTGGCTTGCAGAACGAATATGCCTGTCGGCCATGATCTTACGGTCTTAATTTCGCCGAAGAATGATGGCCGTTGGGTCTTGATAAAGAATTCTCCAGCCAGCCTTGATCAATGCCTGGCTGAGCGGCGAGTCTGTGGGGATGATCGTCCATTCAATGTGATAGCGATTGAGAATATCCTGCCAGCCGTCGTCCAGGTTCTGGACAGACCAATACAACTGAGTTGCTTCTCCAGACATATCTGTGTGACTGTCAATAAAATCCAATTGTGCCGGCCATAATTTCCAGACGATATAGCCACCCCAGACAAATTCGTTGAACATTTGTCCTGACTGAGGGTGATCTTCTACCCATGCGACAGCGTCCACGGGAAAGAGTTGATGATCCAAAACATATTCCTTCCCAATTCTGCCGGATGCTAAGAGAACCAGATAGATGATTACAATGGCAATTGGCCAGACAAATCCTTTGAGCTGGCTCTCTATCTTTGTTATTGCTGTAGTAACCTTTTTTTGGATTGTAGAATGGGTCAGTTCTGAAGCGGGTCCAGCCAGGACAAAAGGTGCTACGAGTGCATAAAAGTGTATATTGCGGCTGGCCGTCATGGCAAGTGCAGTAAAACCTGCCAGCAGAAAAGCCTGTCCACTTCGGATGGCCTGTTTTTTTGCGGCCAGTATAAAAATAGCCGCAATCATAAAAATGAATTCGACGCGAAGTGATGGGTCCTGTGCAAAATTGGGCGCCCTGGTTTCCCGTATGGTGGTCATCAACCCCTGATTGTTTATATAGCTCAGGATCGTATTCCAGGTCTGAAGTCCGAATGGATTAATCAGACTGGCAATAAAAGAGAGCAGGAAAACAATTGCAAGTCTTTTTATGATCTGTGGATCAGCGTTTTGCCGATTGAACATGAAATCCCAGCACCAGCCGACCATGTACGCAGCCAGTACCAGGAACCCGGAGACAAATTCCGCGTGAGTATTGCCCCAGAGAATCATCAGACCCGGCAGAATCCAGATTTTCGTTTCCCTGCCGTGGCTGATTCGATCCACAAGCACCAGCCAGACTGCAAAGTAGAATAGTGTGAATAGATGCGGCCTTGCAACCCAATGCCAGTACGAACAGGCAACACCCCATAAGACGAAGATCAGAAGAATCAAACGATCTTCGTATTCTTTAGACAGAGCAGTGTATAGTACAAAGAACGAGGAGCTAATCAGTATGGCCGTAAGAATCACAACTCCGCCCAGGCCTAATGCTTTATAGGCAAGATAATAGATTACACCTGCCAGCCATTCATGGGTAATAAAAGGCCTTCCCTCATAAACATACGAGAACATCTCCTGCCTCGGGACAGTGTGAGTTTCCACGATCACCTTTCCTGTTAACAAATGCCTGGGCATATCACCATCGTTGTTTATGGTGCGCCAGCCGGCAGCCATTGCTGTGGCAAATACAAGCAGGAACAGAATGTCCCGGATCCGGGGAAGCACATAATTTACAATCGAATGAGGCCTCATGAGTTGAGATTTTATCATTGCTGGTTTGATGTAACTGCCTGATGAACCCATCAGGCCAATTAAATCCCCTTATCCCTCTCTTGATTGCATTAGAGATTCGTTTCTTAATCGAAATTTGATATTATTTTTCCGGATTCTGGTGACACCGTAAAGATGTGATGAGTTACGCGATGAATTGAAAATATCCAAAACCCAGGGTGAGCAACAGGAACAACAATGCGATAATCCAGCCCAGGGCATTCATTGTACTGGAAAGCAAGCCGCCCAGTGTCACGATAAAGGCAATGCCATCCGCGATAAAGAGGGATAAAGTGAGGCTTCGCTGTGAACGCAGTTCTTTTGTATTCAATGCGAACAGGGTGAGGAGGCCCGTTCCCAGCAATTGAGCGCCAAAGAACTGAAGCAGCAGTTTCTCAGTAGCTCGGTCGGTCATTCCAAACAAACCTAGTATGGACGCAGGCATCAACAATAACGCAAGGGAGCAAACCACGGAAACGGCTGAATTGGCCAGCAACATGTTTTTAAGCTTCATGCAAGCCTCCTCTTGGGCATTTTTGATAAATTCTACGTTCTCTCATGATACCGTAAATGGTACAAGTGTACCTAAAACCTCCGATTGCTTAAAATGAAAAAATTCTTTAAAAATGCCTACCTTACACTGTTGTTAAACTAACATAAGTGTTAGGGAAAATCTCTTGGCTCCACTTGCTATTTTGGGGCATAGTTGTAAAATAAGAACATCTCAGGAGGCTTTCCTGGGAAATCCAGAAGAAAGGAGACACTCCCCATGTTATTCGCCCCCAAGGAAAAAGGCCAGGGTCTTGTTGAATATGCGCTGATTCTCGTTTTGGTTGCCATCGTTGTTATTGCAGCTCTGATGGTGCTCGGACCGTTGGTTGGAAACGTCTTCAGCAAAATCAACAGCAGCCTCAACAAGTAGGCCAAGAAGTAAGAAGTTGATTAGTAGAAAAAGGAACTCATTGAAAGATGAGTTCCTTTTTTCTTTCCATTCATACAATAGAGGGTTCCTGTGCCATTTGTGCCTGCAGCATCTTTCGCAAAGCGAGCAATCCAAAGATGTTGAACACGACTGCCGTCAGGGTTACGAAGACGAAGCCAAGCTGCTGATAAATGAAAGTGGCCAGCAGCGCCCCGAGTGCACGACCGACGGAATGGCCGGCGATATTGAGGGACAACATTGTCGCACGCGCCTTCGGAACAAGTTCAGACATCATGGGGATATGGCTGACCATCACATATTCAAAGGTAATATAGAAGAAGAACAAACCGAGCAATGCACCAAGCTCTGTTTTTCCAATGACCGGCAGCAGAATGGAAGCAGCCATGTTCAATGTGAGCCCCAGCACGAGGGCGCGCGGCTTGCCGATGCGGTCGGTGGTCAGAGCGACCAGGCCTTCCCCGCCAAGCTCTGAGAGGCCGATCACAGCCGAAGCACCCGCCAGCGCAGCGATTTTCAGCCCGAACGAATCCTCCAGCCACACGCCAAATATCAGATTGACCATTTCATTCGCTGCACTGGCCCACAAAGCAATCGAGACGCCTGCCAGCGCAGGAATGGACATAAACACTGCACGATAGCCATCTCGAGAGTTGACGACTTTTTCGTGATGCTCATCTTGATGCGGCACGAGGATCCAGATCACTGAAAACATAACTACGCCGAGAATGGCCAGGACAGAAAAAGGGGCAGACCATCCCGAGCGTGCGATCAAAAAAGCCATGACCGGTACACCGACAATGAATGCCATGGACCATGCAACTTCGGTCACAGCCAGGGCGGTGCCGCGCTGATGATAGGGCACGCGGTCGCCAAAGTAAGCCTGCATGGCTGGATCAAAAAAGTACTTCCCGAAGAGAGCAAGCAGCATGGCGGCAGAAAGCGTATACAGGTTGGGGTAAATAGCAACCAGTCCGACGCCTCCTGTGAAGATCACGATTCCAGTCAGCATGCCAAATTTTCGTCCACGCTTATCCGCGATGGGAGCAAATAGTGGACCAAGTAACCCGGCAAAGGAACGAGCCGTAACCACCAGGGAGAGAGTGGTCACATCCACACCCAGGCCGCGCGCAAAAACTGCTAGAAACGGATACACCATCCTGTGCATGGTGTTCAGGATGGTGCGTAATAGCATGAAAACGATCAACTGAAATTTGATTCGCATTGTCAGCGTCTGTGGATGTAATTCACGGTGGGGAAGCATACCATACTTGAATCAAAAGGACCGCCAATGAAGCAGTCTTTTGGCTTGCACCAAGTTTCGCCCATCCTCGCGAATATTCGTGGAGATTAGCGTGAATTCGCGGGTGATGGCTTTTGAAATGAAAGAAACCAACGCGTGAGAAAGTATGCCCCGGCCCCGGCCAGCAAATTTAGCAGGATGAAAAAACCGATAATTGCATAGTTGCCCGAGTTGAAGATCGGACTTGGCGGCGGGTGCATAACGTTTTGTGCCGTGGAAAATACGACCCGCAAAACAATGATGTACACCAGATTCCCAAGAGAAGTAAGCCAATTTATATTGAATAACCACAGACCTGCCTGAAGCAGCACTCCAGTCACCGCAAAGATCAGTGCGAGACGGAAGCGCGGCTCGGCGAGGAAGAGTCCGTTCCAGTTGGCTTCCATGGCGAATAGGGAGAGAGGAAGATATGTCAGCCAAAAGATAATCCCCGTGCGACCCAGGGCAGCGGACCAATCGTGAAAGCCATCCCTGCGAGTGACAAGACCCAGCAGCCCTGTGATGCCAGCCGCCAGAAAAGCGACTTCTGCGGCCAGCACCCATGCCCCGTGTAGATACACGATCCGCACGTTCGCGCCGAGGGATTTTTCTTCCGGCCCAAAGAGTGCGAGCACGGCAATGACGAGGATGGTGATGAAAAACAATGCAAGAGGAGATTTGAGCTTAGACATGTGCCGAATTTTACCCCACTGAGTGGGACGTAGACGATAGACCACCAACAACGGTTGGTGGTCTGTCGTCAGTCGTCTTTACGGGTTACAGATCACCTGGAAATCGGCCTTTTCACTGATGTCATTGGGATCCAGCACATGCATGCTGATCCAGTAGTCATTGGGGCTGGCAATCTGATAGTAATCGCTGATCGTTTGTGTGGATGCCTCCTCGTACGCAATCGTATTATTGACCGATGAGACTCCCGTGCTGACTTCCCAGCGGTAGGTGACCAAAGCAGGGCCGTTCGTCGTGATATCTGCGCTGAAGTAAACTACTTGTGGGAACTGATCGCAGGCCGCAACCAGCCTGGGCTGCTGCATGGTGACGGCAATTTTTGTTACGGATGCAGCCGGGGGATTCACAATTGGCAAAGCCTCCACGTTGCCCGTTGTTTCGACAAAGTCCACAGCCACCCAGCAGTGACCATCTGGATTGCCCGGGTCTTCGATGTAATACCATGTGCCCTGAGAGTTGATCCCGGCGATGGACGCGGACTGTCCCTCCTTTAGTTCTCCAACCATGCTGTAGACTGTGCCCGGGCCAAAGCGGCAGTTCACCAGGCTTGCTTTGGGGCGCGCGCGCGCAATAGAGGGTGTAGACGTAGGTGTATAAGTTGGCAGGTCAACGGGCAGGGGATGTGGCGTGAGTGTGCCCGAGGGTTGAGCCTGAGCTTCGGTGAGCGGGTCAATTGTGGGCGGAGATGGAGGCGGTGTGTTGGAATTACAGGCAAGCAATGCCGCGGCCAGCGTCAGCCCGGCGAGGCAAAGACGGTTTCTCATGATCCTCCAAATTGTCTATCAGCGTAGACTCATCTTATCCCCCTGTCCCCCTCAATTCAATAGGAAGTCAGGGCTAATTATTTCACCACAATGGTAAATGTCTGCGTTTGTTCAGGCCTAGCTGCGTTGTTCCCGGGAGGAAAAGACCCAAGTGTGATGGTCGTCTCGCCTGTGTTCACCCCCTTGAAGATAAAAACATCCGAGCCGCCGGAGCCGGGCTGGACCGGCTCATTGGCACGGTAATCACGCGACACGAATTCCACGATGTTCGGATCGAGGTCGCCGACGATCTCCCAGTGATACCCTGTGGATGGGTTGGACTCGACGATGACTTTGAATTCCTGCCCTGCGGTCGCTTCGATTTTGACCTGAGGCTCTGCGTTCTTTGAGAGACTGCAGGCCGTAAGCACCAAGCTGACGAGAATGACTGTCAATATTTTTCTCATCCTGGACTTCCTTTCGCTTCTTTCTGGACCCTTTGCTGGCTGCCGTTTAACTTCATTTTCGCGGCCGACAAATCATGCTGCAAGTTTCAAACGCGGGCGAGGTATTCATCAGTTTTTAACGGTCAGCGATTAAGATTGTAACAGTTAGACATAGGAGTGATAATGAAAAACGCATGGAAATGGATCCTCGGGATCCTGCTTGTACTGGTTATCCTTTCAATACCGTTCCTGCTGCATTTCGCCTTCGGGAACAATCTGATCCGCGGCTTTGATGGACGCGGACCCATGATGATGGAACGCTTTGGTCCGAACCACCCCGGCTTCGGCCGTGAATTCCGCGGCCCAATGATGGGCATGCGGGGCGGATTTGGTTTCTTTGGCCCATTCCGGCTTTTAGGCGGGCTGGTAGAGTTGGCTCTCTTCGGAGTGCTGCTTTATGGAGCCTACTGGCTGGGTAAACGGAACGCGCGCGTCGTGATGGAACCGGCGCCCGTGGCAGCAAAGGTTGCGGCTGCCAACCCTCCTCCTGCAGAACGGGATCAATCCAATGATTCAAAGACTGAATAGCTTTAGCTGAGAGTAGGTGATCCCGTAAACGCAGGGCAGAAGATGCCCTGCGTTGATATTTAATCGGATAAACAAGGAGATAAAATCGGACAATTATGGTATACTTTTAGAACATATTTTCGTATTTATGATCAGTACATCACGAGACGACTGGGAGAGGCCCGAAAATAGAGAGCGTACCACCCGCACCCCTATTTTCGTGACGTACCAACAATACAAAAGGAGACTGTTATGAGCCAAAAGGTTATGGTCTTCGTCGGGACAAGCAAGGGCGGCTTTATCTTCAATAGCGACGCCAAACGTGAGAAGTGGCAAACCAGCGATATCCAGTTCAAGAGTTGGGATGTGATGCACATGCAAATGGACCCGCGTGACCAGCGCCTGCACGCGGCGGCGAACCATTTTGTCTATGGTCCCACGACTCATTATTCAGACGACCTGGGTAAAACGTGGACTCAGGCGAAACAGGTCCCGCTCATTACTCGTGCATCGAAATCTGGCCGGCCAGCCAGCACGGTGGATGAGGCCTTCCGTTCCGAGGGAGGCGAAAGCATAAAGAACATTCCTGAGAAAATGATCAAGGTCTGGAACATCAAACCGGGGCGCATCACGGAGCCGGATGTCCTGTATGCCGGTGCGCAGCCTGCGTCCTTCTTTATCTCGAGAGACCGCGGCGAGACGTGGGAGCTCAACGAGAGTCTCTTTGACCATCCCCATCGCGGCTCATGGAATCCAGGAGCAGGCGGCCTTTGCCTTCATACCATTTTGCTCGATCCTGATAACCCGCAAAGAATCTACGTCGCAGTTTCCGCCGCCGGCTGCTACCGCACGGACGATGGCGGCCAGACCTGGGAACCATACAACAAAAACGTGCGCGCAGATTACAGTCCTAACAAGTTCCCTGAATACGGACAGTGCGTGCATAAGATGGCATTACACCCCTCCGACCCAAAGGTCATTTACCAGCAAAACCATTGCGGCGTTTACCGCAGTGACAACTTTGGCGAAGACTGGATCGATATTGGTGAGGACAAGCTGCCTTCGCGTTTTGGCTTTCCAATTGCGGTCCATCCCACGCGGCCGCGCACGATCTACGTTGCCCTTGAACAAAGCGATGAGTATCGCATGAGCGTGGACGGTAAATTCTCTGTCTGGCGCAGCACGGATGCAGGCGATTCCTGGGAGCGCCTCACCAAGGGCCTGCCTGAGAAGGCCCATCTCGTTGTCTTGCGTGAAGCAATGGCAACAGATACCTTTGAAGACGCGGGCATCTATATCGGTACGGATACCGGTCAGTTATTCTACAGCCGTGATTCGGGAGATAGCTGGGAATTGCTGGCAGATTACCTGCCGCCGATCCATTCCGTGGAAGCGGCGGTTATCGAGGCATAAACGAAGTGACTGTCGCCTTCCAGGTGACAGTCACTTTTTTAACTTCCCGCCAAACCCTTGATCATTCCGCCCAGTCGTTCCAGGGCGCGCTCGATGGGATAGGTGAACGAGGCCGCGTTCAAACGGATGAAGTTCGAAAATTGATAGGTAGCGGAAAAGACGTGACCTGGTGTCAGCGTAATACCGCCCTGCAAGGCAACCTTATAGAGTTCGAGCGAATCCACATTTTCCGGGAGCTGCACCCACAGCACGAACCCTCCTGAAGGTCGGGTAAGACGCGTGCCCTCCGGAAAGTAGCGCATCACGGCGTCAGACATCAAATTCGCATTATGGGCATATTCACGCCGCAGGCGCCGCAGGTGCTGGTCATAGCCGCCGCTCTCGAGAAACTCAGCAATTGCCATCTGCGGCACCGTCGGGGATGAAGCGCTGAGCGTAAATTTGAGCCATTCGATCTCGGCCTGATAACGTCCCGCTGCGACCCATCCGATACGCAGGCCCGGGCTGATATCCTTTGAAAAGGCCGAGAGCAGCATGACCAGTCCCTTTGTATCGAACGACTTGCAAACCAGCGGGCGCTTCTCACCAAAATATAACTCGCCGACAACATCGTTCTCGATCAGCGGGATATCGTGACGCGCCAGCAGTTCCACCAGGGCCTTTTTCTTTTCGTCGGGCAACTGGCTTCCAAGCGGGTTGCTGAAATTGGATATGACGACAACGGCTTTGATGGGATTATGCTCAATCGCAAACTCCAGCGCTTCCAGGCTGATTCCCTCGCGCGGGTGCGTGGGGATCTCGAGCGCGCGCAGGCCATGCACCTCAAGCATTTGAAGGGTGCCGAAGTAACAGGGTGATTCGGTTGCCACAATCTCGCCTGGCTTGCACACTGCATGCAAACACAGACTGATCGCTTCTGTACCTCCGGATGTAATCTGAATTTCACTGGGTGAAAGGCTGCAGCCAGCGTTCACGGCACGGCGGGCAATCTGTGTCCGCAAAGCCATCAAGCCTGGCGGAAATTGATACTGGTGAGCCTTCAAGCCTTTTTCACGCGCAAGGCTCGAAATAATGCGGTTGATTTTTTGAGTGACCTGGGCATCCAGAATGGGCAGAGCTGCGCCGAGCTGTACCAGGCCCGGGTTGAGCGAATCGCGCATAATGATCATGACCAACTCATGCAGGCTCACCTGACTGGGATCGCGCCGTGGGGAGGAGATGTCCGGCTCGGGTAAACGCTGCGCCAGTTGGGCACGGACGTAGTAGCCCGACTGCGGGCGGGCTTCGATCAATCCCTGATCTTCGAGAAGATAATAGGCCTGTAGCACTGTGCTGATGCTGACCCCTTGCTGCCGGCTCATCTCGCGGACCGAGGGGATGCGTTCGCCTGAAGGGTAGGTCCCCTGCTGAATCAACGCGCTCAAACGATCGGCAAGTTCCTGATAGCGGAGAGATTTGGTGGGCAAATCAGCCATTGGCACGGTAACAGTTACAGAAAATTCAACAAGTACAGTTTATTCTAACACAAACTGTTATGGTAACAATTTCGGAACTTTGCATCTGTACTTGTCGCCTTGCATGTGAGATACTGAGAATGACGAAAAGCCTTAGCAGGAGAACAAATATGAACCTAAGCTCAAAAACCCAAAAGGTTGAACTCAACCTTCGCCCGCATGAATTGCTCACTCTGCACAACATCCATCATGGAATGGCAATCGAGTGCAAAGACGGAATTTTATGGGTCACTTGCTCTGGCGAACATCAGGATTATATGCTGCGGCCGGGTCGGCGATTTATAGCCCGGGGTGATGGCGATCTGGTGATCGAAGCAATTGACCATTCATGTGTAGACATCGAGGAACCATCGTAGTAGCTGGTCTCGATTTCTTACTCCTTCCAATCTCTCTCGTGCCTGCGGGGCAATGCACGAGGGAGGAAGAGGATAAAAGTAAACGACGGTCACTATCGAAGTGACCGCCGTTTTTTGTGTCCAGAATTGTTTCTATGCAGTCTTGAATGTTTTGCGAATGCCGATCCGAAAAGCCCAGCCCCCATAGGCACCGATGAAGCCAACAGCCAGGGCAATGATCGACCCGAAATTATGGGTGGTGCTGATTTCATAAAGAGGCAGCCAACTTGCGACCGCCAGGGCCAGCAGCCAGGGCCGGCGATATCCCAGCAATGCGATCAAGCCGCAGACCAGCAGGATGGCGCCGACTGTGATGCCGGTGTCATCCCAGGTGGGGCGCGAGTCCACATAGGCGATAAATAGTCCCGACAGAACCGCAACCGCTAAAAGTATTTTTTGCATAAGGTTGATCCTCTCATTTTCGAATGTGGATGAAACGAGTCTTGCTGAACCGAAGCGTTTCAAAGCCTCCTGTTCAGCCTGTTCACGGCTCAGGCCGCGACCAAGGCCCTGCTCCACCGATTCGAGCAAATGATCCTCGATCTCTGCCAGTCGGTCATGGTCGGACAATCCGCGCAGCCATAGCTCCCATTCGAGCGAGCGCAGGTAGGACTGGATGTGATTCTTCATCAAATCCCCGCCGTGGCGTCAACCGCTTTGGAAAAGGTCCGCCATTCTTCCTGTCGCTTTGCCAGGGCTTGCTGACCTCTGGGTGTCAATTCATAGACCCGCCTTCGACGCGGACTATCCTCCTGCCATTGACTCTTGAGCAAGCCCTGTGATTCCAATCGATGCAGAGCGGGGTAAATGGTGCCCTCCGGCAGATCAAAGAGGCCACCGCTGCGCTGCCGCAGAGATTCGATCACGGCGTAACCGTGAGCGGGTCCCTCGGTGAGAACCGCCAGCAGAAGTAAATCGAGATGTCCTTTAAGTGCTTCGCCAATCATACCTAGCAATACTACACCTAGCAATACTAGGTGTCAAGAGAAAAAAGAGAGAATTTTCTCTCAGCGAAGTTTCAATTCCCAAATGTGGATCTGTGCTGTTTCCGGTGAGAGCGGATCGTGCATTTCCAACTGCAAAATCTTTGCCTCGGTGGGATGTGGAAGATCAAACGAAAGCTCCGGGTGTTGGAGTGATCCCTGTCCACTAAAGCTGTAAATTACTGGCTGCGCATCCGGTGCTGAATAGAACTTCAAGGTGAGTTCTGCTTTCGCTGAACCAATGATGATCGAAAAGCCATTGATCTTGTGCACCGATGGGAACGTCATTTCAATGACAAACGGATTGCTTTCCAGCGTTTTCGCCAGGGTATAGGGATCATGATCAAATACCAGGGCGATTGATTGGTCGGGCGTATCGCTATCCAGGTGAGAATAGCGAAGCCTGACTTGCTCATCATCAATGGTCACAAATGATTCCTGAAGAGCCTGTCGCGCCGCTTTTTCGGCTGCGAAGAGCTCATCAATGTTATCTACATAACGCAGGTGTACAAAATAGAAACCCGGGTTGCCATCCGGATAGGGGATGATCTTTTGAACACGCACATCTGTGAACTTGGGGCTTTCCAGCGCATCGCGGTATTCCTGCGGCGTGATGATGAACAACATGGATTCGTCCAGGGGAAGTTCCTCGTCCATGTGCCCTCGAATACTGCCCATTTCGACCGGCAAAGGATCGCCCAGGAAGAAGCGCGCGACCACGTCCGTGCCATTGGCCCAATCCGGCGAGAAGATGATCTTTGTCTCCGGATGCTCGTGGACATACTCCTTAATGATGTCGAACACCTGGAAAGCGCCATACTGCATCCCACCCATGCCGTAATTATCAAACCAGAGCGGACCATTCGTCAGCGCATCGTTCAACATCCCCACGTTGATCGCTGCGAGGGTCGCAAAAACCGACAGCGCGAGGAAGGTCTGTTTGAGGTTCCAGCGCCGAATGGACTTCACGGCCCGGGTTTCCATTAATCTTTGCGCAAGACGCTGATCCAGGCCGGAAACCTGCAGCCAAAGGAGAGCCGCAAGGGCCAAAAGTACGATGCGGTCTGCAGTTTGTTGCACAAGGGATGCCAGGCCGATCCCGACTGCCATGATGAGCAGGCTCCAGCCAATACGCCTGTGATCAGGTCCGGGTCCCAGGCTGAGCTCTGTCAGGCGTCCGCCCGGGTTTTTGATCCACCCCAGGATTTTTTCGAACCCGATTGCGGTCAGGATGGATGCGGGGATGACGAACGCGAGCGTACGGGTTATCCCGGTCTGTACCAATGCCGCCGCGGCCGGGGACATCAGCATGAAAATAATCACTGCACGATAAGCCGGTTGGCGCAGGTTCCGCAGCGCAGAAGCCAACCCGATCACTGCGAATGGCAGCGTGAAGATCATGATGTCCCCGTAACCCTTCATCAGATGCCGGGAGAGATCGCGTATGTTGGGGATATACCAATACCACGGACTCAGGCCAATCAGATACTCTGAAAGGTAATGAGCGAGCTTCCTGACAAATGGTTCATTTGTCAGCCAGTAGGAACCCAGCGTGTGCAAGTGTGCAAAGGGAGTATTGGGGTTGTTGAGGATAAAACGCAGATAAGGGAGTGCCAGGCTGGCACCAAAACCCAGCCCGATCAAGACGCGGCGATAATTCTCACGGTGATAGCGCCAGTCTGAGATGAGCAAGGTAATGACTGTCAGCGGGACGACCAGTTGCGCCGGGCTGTAGGTATAGAATGCACAGGCCGCCATGAAAAGCGCAAGATATAAATAGCGGGGTGATCGATATCTATAAAGCAGATAGGCGCACAAGGTACCTGCATAAAACGAAACGAACTCCGCCGTTTCGAACGCCGTCCTTGAATGCAGGAACCAGGCAGGTGTGATCGAGAGGAATAATGTGCCTGTCCACCAGTATTTCAGTTTGAAGATGTCGCGCAGGATGATCCCCACTGAGATGGCTGCGATCAAGGTCACCAGCACAGAAGTGGCGCGCGTAACCACCGCCGATTTTCCAAACAGCATGTAAGGCAGCCACTGCAGGTAGACGCTCAAACTCAGGTTGTAATATTCCCCGTTCCTGAAGTATGTGGGCAGCCAGATATGGGTGGCGCTCTGGTAATTGTTGTTGACCAGGTCAACGATGGATTGGGTCTGGATGGCTTCATCGGTAAAAAAATAGATGGGGAAATGTGTGAGGCCGATCAGACGGGTGACCAGATAGATACCCACGGCGGAAAGAAACAACCAGGCTGCCAGGTCTACAGCTTTTAGACGATGCGCGAGCGCCTCGATGCTGAACCCTGGCCTGTCTGCCGCGCCCGGCGCATTTTCCTCCGCCTGAAGTTTCCCTTCCAGGACCTCTTCCGCGTTGACGGTGATTGGCACCCTGCCATCGGCATCCTTTTCCCCTACATCCACAGTGACCTGAACCTTCGAGCCGGGCTTAACGGTAAAACGGACCTGTCCACCGCCCGGTTCAGGTTGGTCTACGCTGGATGCCTGCTGCTCTGCTGTCATCGGTGCTTACTTTACTTGCCGATTAAAAAGGACACGAGAATTCCCGTGTCCCAGTATTTTACCCTTTCAAGGACTTTTGCTGCTTGCCCTGTGGAATTCAATTCCGTTGCAAAGCTGTCATTTATGAGCGATTCAATATCCAGCTATTTCCCTGCTGTTCGTAACTGTGCGTCTTCGCGTTCTCTTTCAACCAGAAGATGAGCCGGACGTACTCGGGAGCACCCGTGAGCGACTTCGATTTCCAGGTGCTATACAATTCGTCCACATTGGCTTTCACAAAATCAATTCTGGCAATCTTCTCCTCGATCTTACTCTTCAGCGCCTGTTCATAGACGAGGTATGGATCGATGCCTTTTTCCTTCAAGGCCTCCAATATGGCCGGGTTGATATCAATGAATGCTCCACCGTGATCGAGAGCTTCCTGGATGGCAGCATCGTGCTCGCCGAGGACAAAACGGTTGTGTTCCGTGTCTTCTTTTTCTGTCGGGACGCCGCTCGTGCCGGCTGAGCCGAATGGCGGAGGAGCCGTCTTCGCACCTTCAATGACGCCCATTGCAATGATGCCGGTGGCGACATAAGGGTCAATGTCTTTGGCGCGAACGCAGTGATACTGAAAGACGATGGAGCAGACGACCATGCCGGCCCGTGCGGCTTCCAGGTAATCCAGCTCGTGCTTTTTCATGACCTCCGTGAACTGATCCTGAAACTCAGCCTGGACCTGGGCAACTTCCAGGCGCGGCTTATCCTTTTCGGGGAATTCCGTTACCACGGGCTTCGCCAGCACATCGAATCCATTTTTCCTGCAATAGTACGCGAACAGGTTCAGCAACTGGGGATAGGCCTGGTTGACTTCCTCCGAAAGAACGATCATGCCGGGCGTAACTTCTTTTTTGTTGATGTGCCGATACAGACTTGTCCCTGCCAGACGAGCCGCGGTTGAAAGGACAGTCCCCGCATGGGGCTTCCCGCGCAGTAACGGCATTCTCTCCTGAAATACCTTTAGAAATTCGACCGCGGCGTTGTAGCGTTTCTTCTGCATTTCAGGCGAACCCAAAGGATTATGCTGCGGTGCATCCTTGGACGGCTCCTGTTTCGGTGACTTTTTGAATAGATCGGATAGAGGCATAATGAGCTCCTTGATGTATAGATGTTATTCCCGCCGAGCAATGGGGATTATTCCAAATTCCGGGAAATAAATCAATATCTTGGACCTCACATTATTGTTGGGAGAATCAAAAACCCTTGCGAGGTTATCAGCCTGCGCAAGGGCTAGTTGTTTTATGCCTCGCCCAATCTTTCAACCCTTTTGCGCACCAGCCATGGTGGGAGGATGACGCAGGCAGCGGTAATCCCGGTGCCAACGATCAACCCGGTCAGGTAGCCATAGATCATGGGCAGTTCCAAAAACTGGGCGATTCCCAGCGGGGCAATGAACAGGCCAAAACTGATGGGTAGATAGAGCATGGTCAGGACCTGACCGAGGCAGCCCATGGTGCCGGCATTCATCTTGCGCGGATCATCCCAGGTGAAGTTTGCTCCCGCCACGCCAAACGCCAGTAGGATGCCAGCCATCCCGGCCAAACACATGACGATGGCGACCAGTCCATACAGGAATTCAACGAAGGAAAGTTTCTGCAGAATGGAAATCACGCTCAAGAAGATGATACCCAGCCCGAGAGTGGGAAGATAAGCCACCAGGAATTTTGCCATCAGCAGATAAGAGGCGCGGACCGGTGAGGCTTTCAGCATCCAGTAGTTTTTGCCTTCATGCGAAAAGGCCATGCCGGCCAGCCGCGAGAGCAGCATCCAGCCGACGAACAGCGACATCCCAACGCTCCCATAGGCCAGCACAACACGGAAGGATGTCATGAACCACGTCGGCGCTTCGCCGCGGCCTGGCGGAGGTTCTCCGCCACCGCGGAGCATCATCAGTGTATAGACCACGCCCAGGATCACGGGCGAGACCATCTGCGACAGGCTGCGCAGGTCACGCCGCAGCGTAACATAATCTTTTTGAACAATGGCAAATACCGGCCTGGGAAGGAGACGGTCCAGTCCAAATCCACGGCTCGCACTGTTTGAAACGGCCGTGCGCGCAGGGCGGACCATCTTTTTGCGGGCGACCACCTGCATCCCGGCCCAGCCGGAGAAAAACCAGCGTTCTGCGGTAACGAGGGCAAACCAGAATGCCGTGCCTGCGAGGATGAGGGTGGCGCTGATCAGCAAAATGCCGGATAACCAGTGACCTTCTCCCAGCGCCACCAAACCCTGACCCGCCCAGTTGAGCGGAAGCCAGCGCGTGTTGGCGATCAAAAGGAAGCCGCCCAGGCGCGACCCGGAAAGGTGGAGGTCCTTGCCGAATGAGTTGGCGAGGTTGCCAAGCTGGGAACAACTGAACCCAAGCAGCGCACCGATAAAGCCAAGGATCTCGGCCGCGCGGCGCGGCGGCATAATTTTTACAACGAGCATCACCAGCAGGGACGAGAGTCCCGCGGCTGCCAGCGCCAGGGCGAGCATGGTCACAAGGACGAGCGGATAGTAAATAAAGTGATAGCCATTGGAGATGCCGAGGCCATACAACAGCGGCAGTCCGAACAGGCAGATCAGGGCAATATTGGGCAATACGGCCTGCAACAGCTTGGCAATGAACACTGCCCGGATCGGGACCGGCGTTGCAAGCAGAAAGTCCATGTCGCCGGAGAGATAGAGGGCCTGCAGCAAAACACCAAAGCTGGTCAGCAATGTGCCCACGAACAGACTGGTTAAAGTCAGCGCGGGGATCGTGGCAAGCAGGGCATTCAAATCCCCGGGGATATATTTCGCCAGCTCCGGTGAGCGCAGGAGGCCGAGCAGGAAGCGACTCGCGGAGAGGATGAAATAGGCAAACCCTGCCACTGCCAGCCAGACCACAATCCGCCCGATCTTGTTTCGCAGTTTTGCATGACGGAAACCGTTTATGCTGATGCGCAGGCGCAGCCGCAGCAATTTCCACACTGCCGGCAGGATTCGCCCATCAGGAGCTTGCATGGATAACGTATTGCTGTTCATTTTAGGACTTCGGCGATCTCGGTCTCTTCCACGCCGCCGGTGAGGCTCAGGAAGATATCTTCCAGGCTGGCCTGACCGGTCTTATCGAGCGTGCGGAGCTCATCCATGGTTCCCACGGCGATCAGCTCGCCCTTGTTGATAATGCCGATGCGGTCACACATGCGCTCGGCGATCTCAAGGATGTGGGTGGAAAGCATCACCGCCGCGCCGCGGTCTGCCAGTTGGCGCAAAATATCTTTGATCAGGCGCGCAGACTTGGGGTCCAGACCGACCGTGGGTTCATCCAGCACGAGCACTTTCGGGTCGTGCATCAGCGCCGCAGCCAGCGAGGCCTTTTGCTGCATCCCATGACTGTAGGAGTCCACGGTGTCATCGGCGGCGCCGGCCAGGTCGAACATGCGCAGTAGTTCATCAATGCGGTGCGCCGCATGGGCCCGGTCCAGATTGTAGAGATCGCTCACAAAGTGCAATAGTTCACGGCCCGTCAATTTCGCATAGAGATTGGGGGTGTCGGGAACGTAACCGCAGGAGGCCTTCGCAAGCATAGGCTGGGACAGCACATCAAAGCCAGCGACCTTGACCATGCCGGAGGTGGGTTGAAGCAGGCCGACGATCATCTTAATGGTGGTCGTTTTTCCCGCTCCGTTCGGACCGAGGAAGCCGAACACTTCGCCCGCGAACACATTAAAACTGACGTTGTTTACCGCCACCTTGTCGCCATAGCGCTTGACCAGGCTGCGGGTCTCGATCAATGATTCGGGCATAAGATCTCCAGGGAGTAGCGACGATTTGGTTCTGAACTTTACGAAAGTTGAAGGCTTTTCTCAGTTGTTTATTGGTCTGCTGGTCGTCAGGGTACCACACTTATTTTATACGTAAGTGAGAGGGGAAAGGGTGTACAAAAACCCTTGTGACGGTTTAAACCGCTATGAGGGGCCTCTTACTCAACATGGATCGTAAACGTGACCGTTTGAGCCGGTTCCGTTTCGCTGGCGGGCGGATAATACCCAAGCACAACGGTTGTATCCCCCGGGTTGACCGCCTGGAACGTCCACACATCCACGCCGCCTGAACCGGGCATGACGGGCTGTTGTGCGATGGAGTCCTGCCCAACGAGTTGAACGATATTCTCATCCAGCTCACCAATGAATTTCCAGCGGTAGCCTGTGCTGGAATTGGATGCCAGCACGATTTCAAAGGTGTCGCCTGCCTTTACTGTGATCGGCCGGGATGGATCGGTGGTATCCGGCAATACGTTCGGCGTTCCGGGTGTGGGATTGGGCAGGGAGGTGGGAGCAGGCAGCAGCGTGGCACAACCAAGTATCAGGATGGTCGCGGCCAATAAAAGTTGGATTCTTTTCATGGAGCTCTCCCTGGATAAAGGAGGAGCACAGCAGTGCTGCGCCTCTCCTTTATCTCGTCATATGTGTGACGATATGTTCCACGTCTTCATTCACGCCGAGCAGGATCGGCGACTTGCGCTTGCTCAACCAGTTCATGCCAACAAAATACAGGCCAGGGTATTGTGTTATTCCGCATTGTTGGATGGGAAAACCATCCTCATCCGTAATGGGCAATTTGATAAAGCTGTAGTCAAAGGTGTATCCCATCGCCCAGATGACGGTGTTGATATTGGCAGACTTGAGGTCCAGTTCCGTGATATCTTCCACCGAATAACCATCCTGCATGTCAACCAGGGTTTCCTGCGGAGCATCGATGCCGTTCGCTTCGATATATTTATCGATCATGGCGATGATATCTTTTTCGGCTTTGTCTGACCTCGCAAGATTGTCTCTGAGGTCCGGTTTGAACAACACCTTGCCATCCTGCGCGCCTGCAATGTGACCGAGGAGGGTCACGCCGTCGCGGACAAATTGATGCAGGTTGAGGTTGTGCCCGCCGTCCCTGCCGGTCGCCTGTGGGTTGGCCCCGAACCTGGCTTTTGGGGATGGAAGCTTATCCACGGTGATATCGAAAAAGCCTGTGTTCACGAGCCAGGCAACGATGTCCCGGCCGCGATAACGGCGCGGCACACGCGGCGCAAAGCCAGTAGCAAGGTAAACCTTGCGCCCATTCTGATATAGTTCCTCTCCGATCTGCATCCCCGATTGCGCCGCACCGACGATCAGCACCGCTCCCTCTGGCAGTTGACTCGGATTGCGATAATGACCGCTATGAAGTTGTTTTATGTTTGTTGGAATAGTCGCGCTGTATGCGGGAATCTTCGGCTTCTGGAATGAACCCGTTGCCATGACCACATTTTTCGCCTGATATTCTCCGCTGCTGGTCCGGACCCGGTAGCCGCTTCCGTTTTCCAACGGAGCGACTTCCACCACGCACGTATTGAACTGCACTGGCAAATTGTATTTCTCGATATATCGCTCGAAGTATGCGACAATTTCAACTTTTGGAAGGAAGCCATCCGGGTCGTTCCCATCATAATGCGCACCGGGGAGTTGAATGGACCAATTTGGGGTGACCAGGGTGAACGAATCCCAGCGGTCATTGCGCCAGGCGTGGCCCGCCTTCTCCGCCTGCTCAAAAATGACATGCTCGCGCCCCAGTTGTTTCAGGTGATAGCTTGTGGAAAGTCCTGCCTGTCCGCCGCCGATAATGATGGTTTCAATTGTTTCCATGTGTCGCTCCTGTAGCAGTAAATACAACACAACAAAGACGGGGACAGATCGTGACCTGCCCCTGCGAATTATATGTCATTACGAGCGGGCTGTACTGTGGCGACCGTGTCAATCCCGTGCTGGGACGATGCATCTCATCGAGTTGGAGATTGCTTTGTCGCCCTTCGGGCTCCTCGCAATGACACTACCGTTTCAATGTGCGATACTTCACGCGATGCGGGGTGAGGTCTTTGCCGAACTTCTCCATCATCATCGTTTCGTAATCGGACCAGTTGCCGAGATACATCTTTGCAGCAGAGTCATCTTCGAAGACGATCAGGTGAGTGCAGATGCGGTCGAGGAACCAGCGGTCGTGGCTGACGACTAAGGCTGTGCCTGCGAATTCTTCGAGGGCTTCTTCGAGGGCGCGCAGGGTGTTGACGTCGAGGTCGTTGGTAGGTTCATCGAGCAGCAGGACATTTGCGCCTTCGGTGAGGGTCTTGGCTAAGTGGACACGGTTCCTTTCACCGCCGGAGAGGATGCCGACTTTCTTTTGCTGGTCTGACCCTGCGAAGTTGAACGTGGAAACATAGCCGCGGGCGTTGATTTTTCTTTTGCCAAGTTCCAGGGTATCGGCACCCTGTGAGATCTCTTCGTAGACAGTCTTCTCCGGGTCGAGCGTGCGTGATTGATCCACGTATGCCAATTTGACGGTTTCGCCGACCTTGATTGCCCCGCTGTCGGGTTTCTCTTGTCCAATGATCATCTTGAGCAGGGTGGTTTTGCCCGCGCCGTTCGGACCCACGATCCCGATGATGCTGCCCGGAGGAACGGAAGCAGAAAAAGAGTCGAGAATGAGGCGGTCGTCATAGGATTTAGAAACCTTATCGAGCTCAAAAACAACATCCCCAAGCCGCGGTCCGGGTGGGATGTAGATCTCCAGTTCTTCACGGCGCGCTTCGGCCTCCTGTCCCAATAACTTTTCGTAGGCGCTGACGCGGGCTTGTCCCTTCGATTGACGCGCTTTGGGCGACATGCGGATCCATTCCAGCTCGCGCTCGAGCGTTTTCTGGCGTTTGGATTCGGATTTCTCCTCGAGGCGGATGCGCTCCTGTTTTTGTTCGAGCCATGAAGAGTAGTTGCCCTTCCACGGGATGCCGTAACCGCGGTCGAGCTCGAGGATCCAGCCTGCGACGTTGTCGAGGAAGTAGCGGTCGTGGGTGACGGCGATAACCGTACCTTTGTAGTCGCGTAGGTGATGTTCGAGCCACGCCACGGACTCCGCGTCAAGGTGGTTGGTGGGTTCGTCAAGCAGGAGGATGTCGGGTTCGGTGAGCAGGAGTCGGGTGAGGGCGACCCGGCGGCGTTCCCCTCCAGAGCAGACCTTGATGGGCGTATCCCCGGGCGGGCAGCGCAGCGCGTCCATGGCGAGTTCGAGGCGGCTGTCGAGGTTCCAGGCATCGTGCTTGTCGAGCTGCTCCTGCAGTTTGGCTTGTTCCGCGACGAGGGCATCGAAGTCGGCGTCGGGTTCGGCGAATTTGGCGTTGACCTCATCGAAGCGCGCAAGCATATCGACGATGGGCTGCACCGCCTCTCTCACGACCTCGATCACGGTTTTCGTTTCATCGAGCTTGGGTTCCTGCTCGAGCAGGCCTACGGTATAGCCCTTGCTCATGGAGATTTCGCCGATGTAGTCCTTGTCAACGCCCGCCATGATGCGCAGCAGCGTGGACTTGCCCGCGCCGTTGAGTCCCAGCACGCCGATCTTGGCGCCGTAATAAAACCCGAGCGAGATGTCGCGCAGGATCTGTTTGTTCGGAGGGACGATGCGTCCCACTTTGTTCATGGAATAGATTATGAGGGATTCATTGGTCATAGTGCGGTGATTTTATCAGAGAGCGGTGAGTAGAGAATGAAGAATGGCATCTGTAGAGATGGAAATCCCCCGCTTCGTACTGTGGGGGAGATTGGTGCTGTTTCGAAGGGCGTTGTTTCATGCTATTAGCCCGCACGGGGATACCCTAACGGGCACACATAAATCACCCGTGCTACTTTTACAAAGGGCAGGGTGAGGGTGGCATGATGAGGTCTTGAAGAATTTGTCTGTGTTTGCGGAGAATACCAAAGAACTGACTGGGAAATGAAAAGAGCGACTTGTTAGAAGTCGCTCTTTGTCGAACGAAATCAGGCGTTATCCGCTCCCTACGCCAGACCAAGCACAAGTCCCAGGACCAGGAACAACAGGTAAACAGTCTGCCCGGAATGCAGGATGATGGAGAACCAATTGCTGCGGAAATGTTTGCTCGAGTAGGCGTACAGGATGCCGGTCAGGATCGATGACAGAATACCCCAGGGTTGGTGCAGGTGATAGAACCCGAAGATCACGCCATTTGCCAGCCAGTCCCATTTGCCGAACACACCCTCCATTTTGGGGAGCAACACCCCTCGGAAGATGAACTCCTCGCCAAGGAAGGTATTAAATATTCCCTGCACAAAGAGCAGTCCAAGTAAGCCCCAGGCTCCGACCCATTGGGCACGCAGTTCCGGTGCGAACAGCGACGAACCATCGTAGCCAGCCGGTTCTGCAAGCAGGGGGAAGAAGGTCCCCGTTAAGCGGATAAGCACGGGGCGCAAAACCAGGTCCATCCCTGCGACCAGCAGTATCAAGGGAATGATCCACCACCATAAAGATTTCTTTGTATCGCCGGCTGCATCCAACGGGTGCTGCAACCAGAAGCGGCGGCGGATCGTACTCAGGCGGAGATTGCCCTCTTCATAATAAAGGATGAGCATGGCTAGCACGAATTCCCAAATCAAACCGATCGTCAATAATTTAAAGCGGAGCAGACCCGCTTCTGTTGGAGGAAGTCCCGTGCTCAGCGCCGGGTAAGCCAGCCAGCCCAGCACCCACATCGGCGCCCCAGCCGCCAGCCAGATCCCAATGATCTGCCAAAGTGCGTATTGATTTTTCGCAGAGGGGGAAACTTCCTGCAATTCTTTTGTTGAGGTTATTTCTTGTGTTGACATGAGATTTCTCCTTTTTATCTGGCTGGCAGGACAACGTTCATCCCGCCAGCCCAGCAGGTTCCAAGAATTCATGAACCAGACGAAAGCCACCGCACCGACCGTCACCAGCGTGTAATAGATACGGAAGGCAAAGCTCCAATAGTGATCCTTCCAGGCCAGCACACAGGTAACCAGCGCGCCGATCGTCAACAGGGCAGAGAGAACGCCCAATCCCAGCACGAGCTTGTAGGCAGTCGGAATCCCGAACACAAGCTGCTCGCCCCACAGCATATTGCCGATCACAAAGAACAGGTTCAGGAGGCTGATCCCAACCATGAGAAAATTGGCGATACGCATCCCACGCGGTACCGGTCCGTTGTGGTTCTTGCGGCGGTTCCGAATGGCACGGATCAACGCTACAGGAAGCACAGACAGGAATACCAGCAGGCTCGTCAGAAGCAATGGCATATTAAAGGCGACGGTTTCGTACCACTGCAACTTCTGGAATGCGAGCATAGGTGTGTAATCGGTAAAGAGATAGGCGATGCGGCCCTGATCGTTCTCGCGGAAGAGGAAGTGATATGGGCCATCCACCTGGCGGAAATAGAGCGGCGCCTCTTCCACGATCCGCCAATCGCCGTACGGTGTCAAAAGGAGCAGCGTACCATCGCCGGGGTTTTTGACCTCCACGGTCGGGTAAACGAGTGAAAAATACTTTTCCAGCGTGGTGTATGCACTGCGTGTCACTTTGTAAATGCCTGTGAATCGATCAGCCTGATTTGCGAAGTCTGCCGATGGTTGGGCTGTCTCAGTTACAGGTGCGGAGTAGTAGTGATCGAAGAACGCTCTCTGGAAACCAAAATGTTGTCGGGTTAGCTCATCCCCGCCCAGGCTGTTATAAACGACAAACACACCTGTGTTCTGATCAGGTAAAAGCAATAGTAATGATTCCATCGGTTCTGCTTCGCCGCTGTGCCCGATCGTTCGCTGACCGTTGTCGCTAAAATCGAAGAAGCCGTAATCCGTTCCGAGCATGCCTGAGGTGGGAGCATACAAGGGGCTGTGCATTTGCAAAGCTGTGGACTCTTTCAATATGCGAGCCTCAGGGAGAGCAGCATCGCTGTAACGTCCATTCTGCAGGTGCGCGATCATGAAGCGTGCCATGTCTGTGACAGTGGACTCGATGGCGCCAATTGCGAAGAGATCCGTTGGGCCGTACAGGCGCGGGAATACCTGAAAGGCGTTATCCGCGTAGGTATATCCCACGGATTCGCGAGCGCGAAAATCCTGCGGCGTGGGCCATTGTGCGGTCGAACTCTTCATGCCCAACGGGTTCAGGATATATTCCTGCACGTACTGGCTATAGGATTCTCCCGAAACCCGCGCTACGATGTACCCCGCCAGCGCTGCGCCGTAGTTGGAATACGCCGGAACCTCCCCGGGCGGAAAAACCCGCGTCGGGATGTGGGAGGCCAGCCATACACCTTGAGGCGCGATCGCTTCTTCGTTCAGAGTCACCATGTCCACGTGCAGGTCTTCGAACCCTGCCGTATGGGTCATCAAATGCCGGAGGGTGATCGGTTGTGGATAGGTGTCCGGGATGCGGAAATCCAGATAGGTATTGATGTCCGCGTCGAGGTCAAGTTTTCCTTGTTCGACGAGCTGCATCACTGCCGTCCACGTGAACAGCTTGGTGACGGAACCAATGCGAAAGATCGTCTGTTCGGGGTCAACAGGGATTTTGTTCGCAAGGTCAGCATAACCATAGCCTTTGGCAAAGAACAATTTCCCGTCTTTCACGACCGCGACAGCGGCTCCTGCGATGTGCTTCTCGTCCAGTTCCTGTTTCACCAGACCGTCCATAAATACTTCCATCTCAGCCGGGTCGGTCGGCCCCTGACTCTGAGAGGGGGCGGTCTTTTTACCTTGCGCTCCGACCGGCGAGACAACTGTAAACAGAAGCATTGTCACGAAAGCGAAAGTGAGCAAATGATGTATGGTTTTCATGGATCAATTCTCCTTCTTCGGCTGATTTCCCCTGACGGAAAACCGTGCAGGAGATCAATGCCGCCATTTTCCGCCCTTCGCTGGGTTATGAGAATCGATCTTCGGATGTATTTTGGAAAAAAACCCTACAACTTTGGATGTAGATTGCCGATTCATCCCCCGTTCATGCCCGATTCCGTACTATTGGCCCGCCCGCACCCTGGCCAGCAGGTCGTACCGACTATCCACGTCGAGTTTTTTATAGATATTGTGCAAATGTGTCTTGACCGTCGGCAGCGAGATGAATAATTCCCGGGCGATATCCGCGTTGCTCTTCCCCTGCATGACCTTGAGGATCAGTTCCCGTTCCCGCTCGGTGATGCCATATTTCGTGAGGAATTCCGTGGAGATTTCATCGCTCCCCTGCGGCGTAGAGATGGGATACCGCATGAAGTAAACAATAAGGAAAATGCCATACAGCGCATAGGGAATGGAACTATAAAGAAATCCTTGTTCGGAGGTCAGCTTAACGGATGTTATGCCGAAGTTTTGAATAAAACTCAGGATGGATTCTGCGTAACCCACCGAAGCGAAGATCAGCAGGCCGAGAGTAAAAGTTCGTTTTTCTGTTTTCCAAACGCGACCCAGAAGCCAGTATCCCAGTACGATGGCGCAACTGAACGCAACAGCGTTCCACCCGATGGCAATCCAGTATCCCATCCCAAAATGGATGATATTTTTACCCGCTTCAAGTGTTGCGCCGATCGGTGAGAAGATCAACCCGCTGCTGAAAAGCATCAGCAACAGAAATACCGCAGCGATCCTCCTTCCGTAGCGGAACTGATGCGCGTCGAGAAAATAATGCAGGGTTGCCACAACAACCGCAAAATCAAGGACCTGGTATATCCCCGAAATGGTATACCACGACCAGCCGGAGTAAGCCCCCACATTAACGAACAGGTATTTCTTCAACACCACAACAACCAGCATCAGTGTGTATAGAGCGTAAATGATGCTGAAATTGCCTGTTTCGTTCTCCCCCGTCCTTAAGGCCCAGACAATCGCGTTCGACAGGGCGGTGAAGCCGATAATGATTACCAAAACATCGTAGGCGATCAGAAGGTGTTCCATAATCGACGCCTATGATACTCCATCCTGAACGAGTTACGGACATTCCAGACAAGGAAGACGCCATGCGGGAAAAGGGTTTGTCCGAGCCAGGGCTGGGGACTTGTGCTGAGCCTGTCGAAGCATTGTCCGCTCTGGTGGGGAAGATCAAAAATCGTGTATCATTAGGATAGGAGATTTTACTTATGACCAATCAAGAACTCCTTAGCCGAATCACCGTCAATCCCAATATGGCGTTTGGGAAACCCACCATCCGCGGATTGCGCTATTCCGTAGAATGGCTCCTGGAAACGCTCAGCTCGGGTATGACCAACGAAGAAATCCTTGCAGATTATGAAGACTTGGAAGCCGCCGATATTCAAGCGGTCTTGTTTTACGCCGCACGGTTAAGTCAGGTCAAGCGGATGATTTTGGTCAACGTATGAATTTTCTGATCGATGCCAATCTCCCAAGGCGCATTACCCGCATCTTTCAAGAACGTGGTCATAGTGCCGTCCACACACTGGATTTACCAGAAGGCAACGCAACCGCAGATATCGCGCTTTTGGAATATTCCGAGAGAAACAACTGTGTTATAACAACGAAGGATTCGGATTTCAGCACCTCGTTCTGGCTTCAAAACCGCCCACAGAAATTGTTGCTGATTTCCACAGGCAATATAAGAAATCTCGAGCTGGAAACTTTATTGATAGCGAATTTTGATCAGTTGATTTCGGCGTTGACAGAGAATCGATATGTTGAACTCACGCGGGAACATGTGATTGTCCATGCGTAGTCTTGATTGTTGATTAATGCATCAAAGCGACAGTTATTGGCATGACTGTCGCTTTTTTGTCAGGTCAAGATAGGAGTGGGGCTTTTTCGTTTTGCGTTGGAATCCCCCTGTCGATCAAGAACCCTTCGACTTTGCTCACGGGGGCCTGCGGTACTGGCACACGCATCGCAGGCATCATCCCCGGTCAAAAGGTTACCGAAGAAAAACTCGAGCGTGCCACCCGGCCCCGGCGGTCGGTGCCAGGGAAGAACTGCACCGTGAGATGACACCTGCAGCCCTCTCCGCCCCGATAGGGGCGCCTTCGCGAAGCATACCTTGGGGGATGCAGGCTGGGGCCGAGCCAGGGCTGGGGACTCGTGCTGAGCCTGTCGAAGCATTGTCAGCTTTCGTGGGGAAAACCAGAGAATGGATCCAGTTCAAAGATCCTGATTGAACAAGCGCTTAAACAGGCGAGGGAAGTAGGATTGGAGCAAAAAGATATTCCTTCTGCCATTGCGAAGGCACGTCATAACAAATAAAATTGGCCCCATGACCACTCCTGATCAACTCAACGCACGCGGACAAGGCTACCTGCCCGGCCTGATCGGCATTGAAGTGACCCGTTTCGAGCCTGGGCGAGTGACCAGCCGCCTCATCATTCGCCCCGAATTGCTTGCCCCCAACGGTTACCTGCACGCAGCCACGGTCATTGCTCTGGCAGATACGACCTGTGGTTACGGGACAATTTTCGATCTACCCGGCGAGGCGCAGAACTTCACGACGATAGAGCTAAAGACCAATTTTCTGGGTACTGCACGAGAGGGAGCGATTGCCTGCGTTGGGACACGGGTACACGGCGGACGAACGACGCAGATCTGGGATGCTGAAGTGACGGATGAATCCAGTGGGAAAACGATCGCGTTGTTTCGCTGTACACAGCTGATTCTGTATCCGCGTTCGTTGTAATGCACAGTAGACAACAGTGCTTATTAGTGAGAAGGTGGGGTGTAAAATCAATTTGTGGACATTGACCTTCAGATCCGTTTAGCAGCATTCACCTGGCTTTCGGAACAGGTCAATTTGCATGGGGATGTATTGTCAAGAACACTGCTACAGCAAGGATTTGAGTTTCAGGGTCAGCGGATTCCACTTGTTGCACCACAGGGGATTTTCAAACCACAGATTCTCGATCTGCCGCTTTCCATCACAACTGCGCCAAAAGGTCCCTACGATGACTATTTTGGGAAAGATGATTTCCTGATTTATCGCTATCGTGGGACTGACCCCAATCATCGTGACAATGTGGGGTTGAGGAAGGTTTTTGAGCTAAAACGCCCGCTTGTATATTTGCACGGCATTGAGCCAGGGAAATATCTGGCAACCTGGCCAGTTTATATTATTGGGGATGACCAAACCAATCTTATGTTTAGAGTCGCCGTGGACGATGCTCTTCCCGCCCTGGATTATTCCCAATCGGATATTTCACACCAGGTTGCGGAAGTGTCTGATGCAAGGCATGCTTACCTGACCTCAACCGTAAAAGTCAGGTTATTGCAGCATCTTTTCCGAGAAAGGGTTCTTGATGCTTATAGATCGCAATGCGCGTTTTGTCGCTTGAAACATCGGGAACTGCTGGACGCCGCCCATATCATTCCTGATAATTTGCCAGAGGGGAAGTCAACAATTGAGAATGGATTGTCACTGTGTAAATTGCACCATGCTGCCTACGATAGTTTCATGATTGGCGTGACACCTGATTATGTTATCCATGTCCGCCAGGATATTTTGGAGGAGGAAGACGGTCCCGTTTTGCAGCATGGGTTGAAGGGGCTACACAAGTCAAAGCTGATTTTGCCGAGCTCAAAGAATCACTATCCCAGCAGAGAGGCGTTGGAGTGGAGATATAGTCGGTTTGCAAAAGTGGGGTAGGACCTATCCCCCCGCCCTTCCCAAATCCCACAGGGGGACAATGTGGGAAGGGGGCCTGGTGTGCTATGGGTTTGATGACTTTCAATAGTCAAACAACGTGTAGTTTCAGGAGGGTATTAGCTTCTCTGCCTTGGGGGAGACGGAAGATCATTCCAGGTCAACAAGTCACAAAAGAAAAACGCAAGCGCGCCAAGGAATTGCGCCGTGAGATGACCCCTGCCGAGAAGATTCTTTAGCAGGAACTACGAGCAAACAAGCTGGGCGTTCATTTCAGAAGACAACAGGTCACACCTGCACTTGCGTGCTGGTGCAAGTGTTGCAGGATTCATAGTCGATTTTTATTGCCACAAAGCAGCGCTGGTTGTCGAAGTGGATGGAGATATCCACGACTTACAGCAGCAGGCGGACGCCAGACGAGAAAAGGCTTTGACTGAGATAGGGCTGAGAATTGTCCGCTTTCGCAATGATGAGATTGTGAAAGACCTGCCCGCAGTGATAGGAAACATCAAAGAATTGATTTCAATACTACAAGCCTAATCCATCGAGGATAACTTCCCACCACACTGCGTTCCTCCCCACTCTCCTCCACATTCTACTCTCCACGCTCTTTTCTCGTCACGTTTCCTGCCAGATCCCGCGCTTCTACCACGATTTTCCCTGTCCCAGCAGGCATATATTCCCACCAGCCACTGTCACCCCTGATCCCCTCTCCCTTTTCCACCACTTTCCCCTGCTCATCCAAAATCGTCACCTGCACCCCTGCCACGTACACATTATCGCTGGCCTGAATACGTATCACCGCGCCGCGTCTCTCCACGTGGTGAATCACAGGCGGGTGGAACCAGTCACTGAGGGCTACGTTGTAGGCAGTCTTCATTGTGCCCGCGGCCAGCTCTGCATAAATGGAATTCTTTCGGGCAGCAGCACGCGCGTAAGCAGCCGCAGCCTTGAACCGTTCGTGATGCCTCTTCTGGTCTTTGCTCAACACCCGTTTGCTGAAATCCGGCTTGACACACACGATGGTCCGGCCATCCTTTAGATGCCGAAATACCAGTTGGTCCCCCAGCTTTCCGCTTAGACCCTGCATGAACAAATTCTTGTGAACTTTTGCCATAATATTTCTTCCAGCTGCCAATCTCCAATCTATGAAATGAACAAGGTCTATCCTATCTGTATGATAGCTGTATTCTGGCTGTATTGTAGCTGTATCTACCTGCCATTATACATCCTTTGACCTCGTCTGTCCGTCGTGTAAATGGCAATGGGTGATGAGACCCCAGGCTGAGTTCCCCTCTCTCCTCGCACCTTCAAAGAAGATGTTTCCTACAAATCACACGGCGATTCCAACGCCGGCACTCCTGCTGGAACCGTGTCCAAAAACATCACACCGGCCTCGCGCAAGGCCCGCACTTTTTGGTTTACCTGCTCGGGTGTTAGAAGGACGCCGGCTTCATGGTAGACCCAGTCAATATCCTCCTGATAGGAGCGCACGTCATGACTATCCATCAGGCCGCCATTGATGAACCATAAATTGAAATTGATCGACATCGGAGCATCGGGATAGTAATTTCCACTGTGCTCCGCAGTCAATTTGCCGCTGACGTAGTAACGCACCGTCCCATCCATGACCTGTACTACCAGCGTGTGCCAGCCGTCAAAGTTCTCTACTTGCCAGTCGCTCGTGTTATCCGCTGACCATGGCTCGATCCGCACGGTTTCCCAGGTCGTAAAGGCGAAGGTCATCGGCTCCAGGCCCCAGCCGCCGTTGGGCAAGTACTCGAAATCCATTTCACTGTATTCCGGCTTGAACGGCTCCTCATAAGGAGTGATGGCATAGAACGTCTCCACCACCTGATCGCCATCGGGACCGGAGCTCGGCTCGTTCCTGAAATAGACGCGTGCCGCGTACGTTCCTTCCAGATACTTCCGCTGGTGACAGATCTGCGTCTGGGATGTGTTGCCCCCGCTCCCATCGGTGGAAGACGTCATCCGCAGCAGTCGGCTATTGGGGATCTCTGTATCGTCCAGAAAGGAAACATTTTCGGAGCGGAATACTGCGCCGGGGATGCCGGGCCACCCGGCCTGTGTGCGAATGATCCAGCCGTTCAAAGTCATTTCGTCCCGGGTCGAATACTGGAAATCATCGAACAGGGTGTTTGCCGGTCCTTCCGCAGGAGGTACGGTTGGCGATGAGATTACAGCAGGAATACTGGTTGAGGTCTCTGTCTGATGCAATGCGGTGGCAGGCAGGTCGCCCTGTGCAGCACAAGCGTTCATCAAAAGCACGAATAAGATGGAACGCCCAATCAGGCGATGGATGGATTTCATTTTGACCTCCTCCAAATTCGATTTAGATTCAGTATAACAGCCTCTCCTAGAATGGAATTCGTTTCCGCTTCTTCTCCAGTTGTACGCGTTCTGTCCACCGATCGCCCGCAAAACCTTAAGCTCAAAGATTATGATGCTATACTTGTTTCCAAAGGAGAAAAAAAACATGCCTACACTGATTGAAATCGAAGGGATCGGTCCGGTCAATGCCGCAAAGCTGAATAAGGCTGGCGTACGGGGCACGAATGGATTGCTGCAAATGGGTGGTTCCAAAAAAGGTCGTCAGGAGCTTGCCAAGGCCACGGGTTTTTCAACCAAGACGATCCTTGAATGGGTAAACCGCGCAGACCTCTTCCGCGTAAAAGGAGTTGGAACGCAGTACTCCGACCTGCTGGAGGCCGCCGGAGTGGATACGGTGGTTGAGCTGTCCAGGCGCAAACCCGAAGCGCTGCTGGCAACCATGTCAAAGGTAAATGCTCAAAAGAATCTCGTCAACCAGTTGCCTGCCCTGAGCCTGGTCGAGGCCTGGGTGAAGAATGCGAAATCGCTGAAACGCGCCGTAGAGTACTAAACCAGAAAAAACTTCCGAGATACATCATCGGAAGTTTTTTTTATTCGTCAGCCTTTGTGATCTTCAAAGCAAGCTGGATTCGGCAGTCTGGAGTGCTGACCACATTTTAGGATACGAGCGCTCTGTGAAGCCATCACGGCTGCAGCCTCTACTCTCCCTTTCCCATATCACTGGATGCCAATGCACTGACCAGCCGCAGGACTTCCATCGCCAGTGCCGGCCGCGCCTGTTTATTGACCCATAACTGCGGCTCCGTGCTCCACACCAGGATGCCGCTCAGGCGCAGAAAATCCTTATAGAATGCCGCCGGGCTGGTATAGCGGCTCACGGCATAGAAGGCGGGATCTTTCCCTTCTACTCTCGTTTTGATGCCCTGCATCAGCCTGTTCACGTCGATCAAGCGCACCAGCTCCCGCTGCATGTGAATGACCAGTAAGTTGCGCATGCCTGACTGCATCTGTCCCAGTTTATAAAGCAGGATGCGCAGGAAGCGCTCCTCCTTGCGCAGAAGATTCTGTCCGTTGAAGTCTCCCTCCTCTGCCCGCATACGGGCCACTTCCACGTTGAAGACCAGGTTTACCCGGTAGGTAACTGCAAAGTCGGGACCGCGTCCTTTCGTGCTGGCATAGGGCTCGTATGCCACAGCCAACCGACGGTCACTGAGCAGGCGATAGGCCACCTCCAGTTCGCCGCGCAGATCCAGGGCGCTTTCCGCCTCGGAGATGACACGGATCTTCTTGCGGATCTTATCGCGGTAAGTTTCGACGAAGGAAGTGAAGCGTGCCGACTCCTCCATCCACTGGTAAAGTTCCCCGGAAAGCAAATGCGTCTGCCCGTCAAACAGGTAGGCAATCAGGTCGGCCTGTTTTGTCATCCACGTATTATAAGGGAGGCAAAAGGGATATGACTTCAGGCCGTCTGCCCTGCGCTAGCCGCAGAGATTTTGAAGGATTTCTCTCAGAGAACTCTGCGGTCTCCGTGCCGTAACAGTAACACTATTGAAGTTTTTGTGTTAATCAAAGTAGGACGAATAGCATAGAAGTCTGCGAGTTAAATGAGAGGAGGCAGACCGTCACCTAGTAGTCAATCGCATCTTGCTGTCTGGTCCCGAGTGTATCCCAACAGAACCAATTTCCACGGAGGTAGAAATGAGCTGGATCGTATGGATCATATTAGGCGCCATCGCTGGATGGATCGCAAGCATCATCATGGGCAAGAATGCCCAAATGGGAGCCATTGCCAATATCGTCGTCGGCATCATCGGTGCGATCATCGGCGGCTGGGTGATGAGCCTGTTTGGCGGGCAGGGCGTGACCGGTTTCAACATTCCCAGCCTGCTCGTCGCCATCGTGGGCGCGGTCATTCTGCTTTTTGTCGTGAACCTGTTCCGCCGCCGTTAATCGTTCCCAACCAGCGGAAAGACCGGCATCATCTCATGCCGGAATAAATCTAGATCTCAAAGACCTCCGGGATTGAGTCCCGGAGGTCTGTTTATATTGGTTTGTGGCAGCACGTCATCCTGCGCCGGATTGCATTGAGGTAAGATTGCTGCTGAGATCCCTCTTTGTTCGGAGTTGCCATGAAGACCAAGGAAGAAATTGTAAACAACTGGCTCCCACGTTATACGGATACTGAACTCAAGGATTTTGGCAAATACATTTTGCTGGTCAACTTCGCTGACTACCTGCACATGTTCGCGGAGCGCTTCAACGTTCCCATCTGTGGCGAAGGTAAGCCCATGCCCAACGCCACTGCGGAGGGCATCACGCTGATCAACTTTGGAATGGGCAGTCCCAATGCCGCCACAGTCATGGACCTGCTGAGTGCCATCCAGCCGAAAGCCTGTCTTTTTTTGGGGAAGTGCGGCGGCCTCAAGGCGAAGAACAAGGTCGGGGACCTGATCCTGCCGATTGCGGCTATCCGCGGTGAAGGCACCTCCAATGACTATTTTCCGGCCGAAGTCCCTGCCTTGCCAGCCTTTAACCTCCAAAAGGCCATCTCGACCACGATCCGCAACCATGAGCAGGATTACTGGACGGGCACAGTTTACACAACCAATCGCCGCGTCTGGGAGCATGATGAGACTTTCAAGGCCTACCTGCGGCAGATCCGCGCCATGGCAGTGGATATGGAAACTGCCACCCTGTTCAGCGCCGGCTTCTACAACGGGATTTCTGTCGGTGCATTGTTACTCGTCTCCGATCAGCCCATGAATCCAGGCGGTGTCAAGACGGCCAAAAGCGACAAACGGGTGACGCAGAAATATCTGGAGATGCATCTGAGCATTGGCATTGACTCGCTCAAAGAGCTGATCAACAACGGGCAGACTGTCAAGCACTTGCGGTTTTAACTGGAAGATGTTGACCACAGAGAGGACAAAGAACACGGAGAAACCCTTTTAGAATCTCAGTGAACTCTGTGTTCTCTGTGGTTAAAGACCCGCAAACCCATGTCTACTCCCATCTCCGAACAAAAATCTCAAATGCGAGCGCATTGTCGCGCACTTCGCAAATCTCTCTGCGAAGAGATACGCGCTTGCGCGAGCGTGTCCATTTGCAGGAGGATCGAGAACTGGCCTGTTTTTCAGCAAAGCGAAGTCATTCTCACCTACATGCCCATCAAGTCCGAAGCGGACCTGACTCCACTGCTCGAACGTCACCCGCAAAAGAAATGGATTCTGCCGCGCATCATCCCCGAAGAGGATCATCGCATGGTCTTTCATCCATACGATGCAGAGCATCTCGTCCGTCATCCCTTTGGCATGGTGGAACCCACACCTGACTCACCGATCGTTGCCCCTGAGGAAATCCAGTTGGCACTTGTGCCCGGCCTCGCCGTTGACCGTCATGGCTGGCGGCTGGGATATGGCGGCGGATACTTTGACCGCTTCCTCAAAGAGTTCAGCGGTGTCAGCGTAGGCGTCGTCTTTCACGCCTTGCTGCTTCACGAAGTGCCGCATACCCCGCTCGATGTTCCTGTGCAATGGATTGTCACTGAGAATGCAATACAGAGTACTGCATAGCATCAGTAATTAAATTGTATCTATCCCTCCATTTTGCTATAATATTTCCAGTTTAGTGGTTGTCACGGAGGACGTAAGATGCGCAGGGTATTAACGGTGTGGGTCGCGCTGGTTGGTGTATTTTCATTGTATGGTTTTGGAACGTATCGGCAAACTACGGGGAATCAGGTCACGGTTCTGAACCGTGCCGGTCAGGCAACAAATCGAATTACAGATGGGGATGGCATTCAACTGCAAATCACTTTAGCTCAATCTGTCACAAATCAACAAACGGTAACATTCAAAATAGGCGCTGCGGATATTCAAGTTGGAAGCTGCATGATCGCCACGGGCAATACTTGCAGGACGGACCTCTTCCCATCGCTGGGCTGGCACTGGGATGCGGGTGGCGTGGCGCAAAATACCAGAGTCGTCAAGGCCTTCGATAATGGAGGCAGCCTCATCGGTCAGTCCGATGCGCTGACTGTCCTGCCGCGTCCTGTTGTCCTGGTGCATGGTTTTATCTCCGGACCGGATGCCTGGAAAACTTATATCGGCTCGAATGGCTATCTGACGTCCATTGGCCTGCAGGGTTTTGCCGTGGGCGATGGTCAGTTCCCAGGCGCAATGAATGTCGGCTCATTTACCAACCCGACAGCGCGGACGAACACCATGGCGCAGAACGCCGAGATCGAAGGCCAGTATATTGCTGCGGTCAGGAAAGCCACAGGCGCAGAAATGGTGGATCTGGTGGGGCACAGCATGGGCGGCATGATCTCGCGCTATTACATTGACCGCGTCATGCAGCAGCGGGACATTGCACAGTTGATCATGCTCGGTTCGCCAATGGGCGGCTCGGATTGTTCGGTATTGCCCGCCTCGCTGGGATTTTTCCTACCCGCCTCGCTTGAGATCCGACAAAGTTACATGCAGGGCGTCTTCAACCGGCAGATCACGCATCGTCACGGCATCCAGTTCTATGACCTGGCCGGTACCGCCATCGTGGATTCATTCAAGTCTCCCTGCGCCGACGTACCGAACGACACCGTGGTCTCGTTCGGAAGTGTCAACGCCATCCCGCTTCAATCTTCGCAATTTGATGATATTCACAGCGACCTGAGTGTCTCGCGCTCCGTGTTCAATGACTTTGTTCGGCCGCTGCTGGAAAAGCCTGCCGATGCATTCACGCTCGCCCCTGACCCTGAGCCTGCTTCCGCTCCAGCAGCTCCTCTTCAATTTACGCGCGTCTACACCGGCCACGTGGACGCCGCGAGTTCAACCGAAATTACCATCAACATTGATCCCAACGTGAGTGTCGCGTCGTTTGCGCTGTATGATGCGACGCGCTCCGTGACGGTCAGTGTGCGCGGCGCCAGCGGCAACGTGATCCAGCTTGACCCACAGGCGAACGGTTTTATCCGAGTAGATGATCCGTCCTCGATGATCTATCTC
>JAKOVF010000163.1 GCA_029782225.1 Chloroflexota bacterium
TCCTTGCTTAGCCAGACGCCTGCATATCCTGTCGGCACTGGCTCTGTTTACAGCAAAGTTACCTGTCAGTGGGTGAGAGATAAAGACCTTGATCATCCCGACCATCCTCCTCCGAGTATCACACAGTGGTTGCCTCTCCCTGAGGTTGTCCTCCTTGCATTTGCGATGCCAGGAGCAATCCCCCGCGCCCTCTCCCCAGCAATCATTACACCGTCCCTCTGTGACCCAGTCTGCTAGTGCTAGACAGTATTTCACGAGCCCTCACCTCCCTCCCACTCCCGATAGATCGTAAACCAGTCCTCCGTCCTCATAATGACCAGCCATTCTATGCGGGTTCCCAGGCATTCATCTGTCCTTGGCATTACATCACCTCGCAGGATTCGATCTCTATCTCCACTCTCGGGTTCTGCTTGTCCACGCCCATGATCCTCGACCCGTCGAATGACACCACGTTGCGGTCGTTGTCGATGATCTGCGCCTTTTCGAGGATGTCTGCAGTTGCCTGAAGGAGCCCGAGTAGGTCGGGTTTACGTCTGTCCGGCATCCAATATAGACACGTCATACGCACAGGTCCTGTGAATCTCTCTTGGCACGCCTTGAGCTGCCACAGACAGTCCTCCTCATACTGCCGATATTGCTTGGACTGGAGGACGTATGGCCTGCCTGTGCCGCGGTTTCTCGCGATCACCTGGCTGTTTTTTTTGGTGATTGGTCTGCCAGTCAGGACGATACGAGTCACAGCGCTAGTTGGCATATGGAATTCCCAGCTCCTTCCCGATAAACTCTACTTCACCAACGGCAGCGCAGGCTGTAACTCTGCCATGCGCTTGCGGATGATGTCGCAATATTCAGGTTCCCGCTCAATCCCGATAACCGAAAAGCCCTCCTGCACGGCGGCGAGGAGGGTTGTGCCGGAACCGGCAAATGGGTCGAGGACCGTGCCGCCGGGTGGGGTGATCAGTCGGCACAGGTAGCGCATCAGCTTGATCGGCTTCACGGTTGGGTGGTTGTTCTTTACCTTGCCGCCATGAGTGCGTTCCGACCGAGACGCTTTCGCAACATAGAAAAAGCGGCTTGCACCCTCTTGTTGCTCATCCAACATTCGCCCAGCTTCTTCGTCAAG
>JAKOVF010000190.1 GCA_029782225.1 Chloroflexota bacterium
TTCTCGATACGCGGGGATTGTTTCTTCACACCAGCGAATCAATTCTTTGATGCCCTTTGAAAATGACGCGGGTTCGGAAGAGGAAAGATTTGGAGGCACAAAAAGGTTGCAGTTCAATTGTTGGTCTTCCATAAAGTCTTTCACAATTTCCGCCGCCTTACCGCCCAGATACGTATCTGTGGCAATTAGCCAATGCACATCATCACGCGCGCGTGTCAATTGGTTTTCATAATAGCAGTACAAACCGTTCAACTCGGCGCTCAGCCTTCGAATCTCAGCGACCTCCGCTTGCTTCAGCGTCGCTAAAATATCTTGCGCTTTAGTTTCAATCTGCTGCTTCATTTCAGCAGGAACATCGCGCGCATTGCTTTGCTTATTAAGTTGCGCTCGCCATTCTGCCTCAGCAGAATTCAAAAAGAGACTTATGCCAACAGTGGTCAGAACAAATCGCCGATTTCCCATCTCACACCCTCCTCACTTTCACCACCGTATCCCCATCCAATTCAAACTCGACGGATTGTTTTCAATTTTGCGTTTGACCTTGGATTGAGGAGATGGCGATTTACAAAGAACTATTCCTCCAGACGCACATCCTCCGCTTGATTCTTGCCTTTCTCCGACTTGATACGAAAAATTACTCGTTGCCCCGGCTGTAAATCTTTCAAGTCACCAGCAAGATTGTCGCGATGAACAAAAACATCTGCCATGCCTTGCACTTGAATGAACCCGTATGATTTATTGTCGCCGAGTCCAAAAGTCTTTACTCTACCGCGCCGATAGCCAGAGGGTAATGGCTTGGGATTTGTTGCCTCCGTCTGTTGAGGTTGCGAGATTGATGGCGACTGGATGTCCGCGCCTTCTATTTCCATCCGCCCATACCCGCTCGAAGTCTTTGCGCCAATACCCTCTTCTTTCAGCGCATAGGCAAGAATCTCAAAGGCGGCATTCACCCATTCGTCTGGTCCATGCAAGGCAACAAGATACGAGCCGGTGGCACTCAAGAAAGAGACAGGTGAGGGACTGTCCCAATCGGCGGGCGGAACATTCTCGCCTCGGTAGTATTCAGGATGATGAACATTCATCACATCCAACGCGAGTGCAATGTTGGCTTTGGCGCTGTCGGGAATGTAGAGTGCATCGAAAAAAGTGACATAGCCGGCACTATTCGTATTGCCAAATACGATTTGGTAGGCGTGTGAGCCTTTTTTCCAATCGTCGCCCAATCGCTTGTTAGCATAACGCGCCGCCAAACCCTTGAGCGCGCTGCCGGGAATGCATGGCACGCCGTAGGTACGATGCAGACTGATAGATGTTTCCAATACGCTTTCGCCACCCAATCCAATCGAGAGGCGACCTTTGACAGTAGCAACTTGCGTTTGCGCTCCCCCATCCGCCAACGTCTTTATCCAACGGGCATAGAAATCTTTGTACAGCGGGTCAACTGGACGGACGGCGCGCGCAAAGTGGTCGGCCTTGAGTTGTCCCAACCCTTTTGCTTGACAGGACAGATACTTATCTATCCATAGCCCGGTATGCACATCCGACGGGATCGTCTGTTTGTCCGATTTTGGTAAAAATGCGATAGCGCGCAGAACAGGTCTGCGTCCGTCCAAACCTTGACACTCATTCATCTTCGCCTCCTTCCTCGCCCGCTTTGATATTCAGGACCGACTCGGCAAAGCGTTTGAACCATTCCAGCGCAGTGAGAGTTTTGCGCGTCAGCCAGATATAGTCGGTCATTTCGTTGGTGCGGCAATTTTCAAGAAATCGCTCGGGGCTATCTCCGCTGACGATTTGCGCCAAATCTGCGAGCAGCGCAGTATGCCCGGGTTTGCCGCGTGTGTGGACAAAAGTCATGGCTTGCAGCAATCCCGCTTGCCGCACCAGAACCGGGAGTCTGTGCGCCATTGCGCCGTATTGTTTGCGTGCGCTGCTTTTTTCGTCTTTGTTCTTTTCGCCAAAGTCTTTGACCTGTTCATAAACTTTGGCAGCATATTGTTGGCTCAAGGTTTTCATCGCCGCCTCCTACACCAATCGAATCCAGCACAAGCCGCGCCCCACTGTGCTGTTGCCGCCGACTTGAAGTGGGTCTTGGGCAATCCTTCCAATAACCTCCCGCACTTGATCGGCATTGGCTTTGATTTCCTGCACCAACATTAGCCCGACAAGAATGCTTTCGGCAGGAAGAGCTTCTTCGTACCACAACGCACCCTCCTTGACCGTTTTCTTGTCCTCCTCCATGCGAATGCGGGCGGTGATTTCAGTGGCAGTCTCGAGTAGAAAATTGAACACGTCATCGTGAACGACGCAGACGCGTTCCTTGAACAAATCTTGCCAGTGCGTATCTGCGAAGATGTTTACGGAAAGATCATTGACCAGGCTTTGCAGACCTTGATTGAATTCACCTGTCAAGCGCAAATCTTCAAGCACGACCTGATTGTCCTCCTGCTCAATTTTCATCGTCAGCGCAGAAGGGTCTGCAGCCAACAGACAAATCTTGTCATTGGCGACTTGCGGCGGTTCGCCAAACCCGAGTGTATTTGCCATCCGGCAATCGCGTGCAAAGCGGCGCAAGACGAGCGGCGAGGTGACCCAGGCAAAGGTCCCTGCTAATGAACGCGCAGGCAGAAATAGCAGCCGTAAATCGGAAAACTGCGCCGAGCCGGCGTGATCGCCAGCGTTGTTTGTCTCTGGACCAAAGACCCGCTCACAAATCTTATCGCCATCATCTTTGCAGCTGGCGCGCAGCACCCCTTTGAGCGTCGAACCCGGCACGATCGGCAGATTGGTGGCTTTTTCGCGCGCAATCGGCAGGTCAATCGCGCCAACCCCTTGCCCCGTGCCAGCGTGCAGAGGAGAGAGCGCGTGGAGAAAGAGAAGATTGGTTTTCATGGAATATGCTCCTTATTGTTTCAGATATGCGAGGAACGCCTCGATTACATCGGGTTGACCGCGCAAGATTTGATTCAAAGGTTGACTGCTGGCTTCGGATTTATCGAGTTGCCATTCCACCGACTTCTGAACGGGCAAATCCTCTTTGATCTGTAACCCACTAGGCGGCACCTCGGGACCTACCAGGACTGCTGCCAGCCCAACATACTGGTTGTTTGCGCCCGCCAATGGTTTGAGAATCAATCGGCTTGCCAACCGTTCGTAACTTTTCTCGTTTCTGGGGTCGAGTTTGCCTCCTTGCAACGTAAAAGTTTTGTTCCCATCATGGGGCAGATGGAACAGGATAGGCAATCCGAACGCGGCGCGTGGGAATTTGTCTATCAGTTTGGGGTTGGTGTTCTCTTGCCATTTCAACGGTTTCTTCAGACGTGAGCGCAACGCATTGGCTTCGGGCCAGACACTCAAGCCCTGGTCTTTTTGCGTTCCGGTCTTTTTATCTATCCTCGCAGCTTGTTGGCGAAACCGTTGAAAACGTCCTATCAGTTCTCTCAAGGCCTGTTGCGCGGAAGATGAGCCCTTGGGAAAAATCTCCATACGCAGTGTGTGTGTCAGGTGAGGAACATCATTGTGCCATTTCCCTTCTCCCACATGCGTTACCAATTGCTTGTGCAATACTGTTTCAATTTCATTGACTGACGGCTGGGTGATGATTTGTTTCACTCCGTTAATCGAGTGCTCCATCAACTGCAATGCCCCAAAGCCACGCCGGGTGCGCGCCCCAATGCCGCCGAAAGTTTCCCATGCCCAGAGGGCAGCCCTAACATCTGCCTCTAGCTCATTTGGGTAGCATATCGTCAGTTCGAATTCCACGCCTTGCAGTACCTTTGCGCCTTGTGTGTCGCGCAAGGGAAAGGCGACATAACTGTAAACAGATTTTTGGTCGCCAATGTTTGTTACAGGTTTGCCTTTGCTATCTTTAGCAACAAAGGGTTTTCCTTCATTCAGGATTCTCGTTGTCAAGCTAACTTTCGACGGTCCCGAATTTTTGTCGTCTTTCTTCGCCGCCGAACCCCAAATGGCAATTTCTTTCTCGCGCATCTTGTTCAAATTGCCATCGAACTGTCCTCCGCGCGTAGCGCGCCACCAAAAGCGCAATTGACCGCGCACCGACGCGCCGCGTATGATGGTGATGGGGTCGGCTTCTTGTGCCTTCACACCACCGCCAAAAAGTGGTGTAATCAATTTGTAGCGGCGGACTTCTGTCACTTGGGTGTTAGGTTTTGGAGCGATTTCGGGCACACCTGTATCTGGAAACAACTTTTTCGGATTACGCGTTTTCATTCTTCGTCCTCCAATTTCAACGGCTCGATATTGCCGTCCCATGTGCCGAGCAGCGCAAGACCAAAACCATCGCGTTGGTCTTGGTCGGCATCGCTGATATTGTGCAGCCAAATGTTTTCGACGAATTGCTCGATGGCGGCATCGTCACCGGTCAACTCCAAGAAATAAACACTTCCGGCTGGCGCGAGGCGGCGGCTGGCTTTTGGACGCCTGTTCTTATAGTCCCATCCGGAGACTGCTTGATAGCGCGGCACGGCAGCGGCACGTACCTGAACCGTGACTCCTGCCGTGCAAGTTTCGAGCCATCGTGGTAGGTAGCCGTTCTCAAAAATCGCTGGAGTCGCAAGCAACAGGCGGCACGCTTTTTCTTTTTTTATCCTTCGCGTTATTTCATCAGGGCAAGCCGGAAATTTCTCTCCCTTGCTCCAGTTCACAACGCGCCGCTCGCCGCCGAGAAAATCAGCGCCTTCGGTCAATGTCGCTTCGGTCTCCACCGCCAGCGCGTAGAAGTTGGATTTTTTTTCAGTCACCGTGACAAATTCCAAACCGCTTGTTTCAAAGAGCATTTCCCTTTCCGCGGTATGCTCACTCGCCTTAATCTTCACGTGAAGACGGCTTTCAGCCGTCAGCCCGGGAATCCCCAACTCATCCAGATTAACCGGCTGTTGAACATTCACAGGATTCTCTAGCCATGCTGTGAGTTTTTCCCATTTCCAAAATCTGGGCGCATTGGGGTGCGGTTTATTTTTCTTTACTGGGACGATGCTGACCAGTTCCAAGCCATCATCGAGGTTTGTCCATTCGCTTTCTTCTTTCCCCATTGGGTGCACCCAGAGACATTCCCCGAGTTTCTCGTCGTTCTCCCCCTCTATCTGCATCACCAAACAGTCTGCAGGCGCAGGAAAATACCAGCGATCCGGTTGGTCCATTTCAACCAGAATTGGTCCGCGAATGCGGATCTGCAGCAGTTCATCAATTCGGCTTGTGTCAAAAACGCCCTTTTCGTCTTGCGCCGCGCGGGTACGCACTGCCCCCGCCAATGTGGATGGATATGGAAACGGCAGTGATTTCGCCCGTGCCCCTGGCGTGGGATTGAACGGTCGTCCATCGCGAAAGATGATGGGGTCCCTGGGTTCGACTAGCCAAACACTCATGGTTTTTTCTCCTTTGCTAGCTCATACGCTTTGGCGAGTTCGCCAGCAATGATCATTTCACGCGCGAGTTCGTCAAGGGTCAAGGTTTCAGCCTCGAGCCATCTCTCAAATTTAGCTTTGGTCTCTCTGTTCATCTTTTCGTCCCCACCGCTTTCGCGCTTTCGCCCAATAACGCGAGTGGCTTCCTTTCGCAACATATCTTCACGCGTTCCTGTTTCAATTTCCGAGATACTCAGCGCGCGTTCCAAGTTTTCCAATTCGTATGCCGCGCCATGGCTAATGGCTTTTTGTAGAGTCGTGTCAATCAGCTGCTCCATACGTTCCGTTAGCTCTGCCAATTTGTCGGTCACAACTCGCTTCGCGCTGCCGCGCTTGGCAAGCGAAATTGCCAGCCCATTCTTGCCTTTGACTTTTTTGGCAGCTTTCTCTGCGTGGCGTACTTGCTCCAATACATCGCTCAACGGCGTGAGATGATGTGCGATTGCCAACCCAACAGAAAGAGCGGGATGATTTCCTTCCGCGCTCTCAAAATCCTTCATGGCTTGAGAAAATTCTGTATCCAGTCTTTTGACACAAGCCAGCGCGGTGTGTAAGGGCAAATACGCTAGCATGTCGTCGCCGCCAGCGTACACCGAAACTCCCTCATGTTGCCTGATAATCTCCGTGGCTTGAGCAGCAAACGTGCTTAACGCCATTGAAAGATTACTGTGTGCCTGCTTTTCTCTCTGGTTATCAATCGTCTTGCCCATATTATCGCCATCGGCTTGCAACAGGGCGTAGTAAGGCGAGGGTTGGCGGTCAATGTTGTATTTGCGGAAAAATTCAGCAAACTGTTCGCGAAACTTGATTGCGTGTTCCTCTGTCCTGATCAACTGTACAAGTCGGTCAACGTAAAAGAGTGTGCCTGGAGTCTCTGCGCGCTCGGCAATTGGAAGAAATATTGCCTCGATGTCGTGGCGCAAAGGTTCACACCGTTCACCCAAGTAGATTTCGAATGATTTTGCCGCAACATCAGTTGTGCTGAGAAATTTCTCTCCGGCGGGTCGTTTGCCATACCGCTTCAACAGGTCAACGCCCGAAAGACTTTCGATGTTGCCACCGTCCAGCAATACCGATTCGCGGAAACCATCCAGTGACGATTTGGGCAGCCCATCTTTCCCGCGCATCTGTTGAAAGGTGCGAGTGTTCTTACGGGCGTTAAACAAGGCTTCGGCGCGAGAGCGCGCTTGTTTGTAAGCATCGTCCCCCTTATCCACATCATAAGGCACAGCCGCCCAATAGAACTCAACCAAATCGTCCAGTTGCTTTTGGGCTTCTGCTCGGTCGAATCTAGAAGGCACAGCATTGAAAGAATCATCTGCCAGTGTCTTGTGTCGCGCGTTGATTGCATCCCAAACCTGCTCGCCAACTGACTTGGGACTATGGTTGATGATGGCGATCACTTTGTTCGCGACATTGACTCGCGAACCAGGATTCAGGTCGCTATCCGACGTGGGGGGGGGAAAGATGAGCGTATGCCCACCATCCTTTAACGCCTTTGCTGCCGCCTTTGCCAATTCGCTCAACATCCATGAGCCGAACCAAAGGTCTTGACTCGTGCGGGCTGTGGCAACAAATCCTTGCACTGGACCGATTGAGCAGGTAAAAAAGTACTGTTCGGTCATATCACGCTCCTTTTGAGTCTATCTGGACAATCTCAATTCGAATGGCAGGGATGTGAAATCACATATCATGTTACTTTAGCATGTTCCCTTGCCAGCAGTTTTCAAACTGCGGACATCGGCGCGCCGAAAATTGTAACGCGTTCGCGCGCAAAAAACATCCGAACCCATTCCTAATTTTCCCTAGTAACCCATTCCTACTCCTCCTTTCCCCGCAGCGCGAAATACAAACCCACCGTCGCCACTAACACCGCGCGGTCGGGCGCGCGTTCGGGAAAATCCAAAAATTCAGACAACTTGCTATACGCGCTCGTCAACTGATTCGCCACCGTCGCTTGGCTTTTGTGCAAACGCCGCGCAATCGCCGCGTTGTCCAAACCACGACAGGTCAACTCGACCACGTCGCGTTCCGCGCGCGTCAACTTTTTCTCTACGAATTCGCGCGCCCG
>JAKOVF010000217.1 GCA_029782225.1 Chloroflexota bacterium
TGTGTGTGTTAGATATTCACATTTTCCTCGAAGATTTGGGCTTCTTTTCCGGACCGTCCCCCCGATTTCGCCGCTACGCCCTCCTTTTGCCGATTGCGCAAAATCTGTGTTCGGGATTTCCTCTATCTCTCCCCTCTGCCCTCCTTTTTCCGATTGCTCAACCTCTGTGTTCTCGATTCCCTTTTTCCTCCCGCCCTGCCCTTTTTCCTCCCTGCCCTGTCCTGCCCTATGAACACAAAACCAAAAATATTTAAATCTTGAGTGCATATGCATATGTATGGATACACGACATTGCACTTGGTGTTTCGCAATCTACAAGGTTTGTGAAGCTAATAATATCTGTCCAGAATGTGGGCGACCTAACTCCCTCATTCAGCAGGACCTTATCGCCCTGAAAACTGCCGAGCGTATCGCAGAGATGGTGTTAGCCAATGGTCGTCCTCTGCCGCCCGGATTGGCTCACGCTATATTGCGTGCCACAACTTATGAAGTTTGTGGGAAGAGATAACTCATGGAGTTGGTCAACCTATGAGTGAGAGATTCGTTCGCCTTCCCGGCAAGGCTCGTCGGTATATCGATACCCTCACCGGTGAAGAGATATCACGCCGGGAGTATGAGAAGAGAAGAGGGCGACCACTTCCAACAAAGAGCCGCCCGAAAGCCGGAAGGACGTCGAGAGTCAAGCCATTCCCCGAATCGAAGAAACTTCCCGCCGAGTATTTCCTCGAACGGAAGACGACTCATCGATGGTTCATGGTCCGGGTGGACCCGACGGAGAAAGCACTCAAGCGTGCGAACGCAACACAGCGGTTCCAGATTCAGGTCGTTGTGGACGTTCGAGACCCGGAGTTGAACGTGATTTATCCGGACGTGCGAGGATACTCCAGCATTACATACAAATGGTGGTACAACACTAATAAACTTATCGAAGAGGCACTTCATTCAGCATCATATAGTATCGCTGGTGTCTCGACGTTGGAGATCGTCGCTATCAAAGAAATTAGTGTTCTCACTTACAGGTTCTTGACTCGCAGTAAGCACAACTATGCACGAGACAAACGAGTAGGTGAACTGATATGACAAAAAAGATATTTCCAGCGAAGATAAACGCCCTTCAGCCGAGAAACGTCGAGGAGGGGGAATTTCCTATCCTTGCCTACGATGTCGAGACGGATAGCGACGGAAACTTTGTCTACGCTCACGTATACGGTGAACGATTCCGGCGAACAACCAAAGGGTTGCTCATTGAAATGGTGGATACCGGTTGCCACTCGCCGGAAGAACTCCAGCGTGCGATAGCGGGAAAACAAGGTTACAAGCGGTTTCTTGAAGGGAACCCTCCTGACAAAAACAATCCCGTTCCGTGCATTCTGGTGGCTTACAATTACCGGTATGATTTCCCGTATATCCTCCCACTTGTCGACGACCTGAATACTCTCTGGGGACCCGGAGGGTTCATCTGCGGGAGACTCAAGACCGGAGCAAAGATGATTGATTTGTCAAACCATACAAACAAACGGTCGCTCGAAGAGATTATACGGGTAATGGGGTTGAACGAGAAGGGAATTAAGAAACACGAACTGGAGATTGACCCGAACCGGCGGGACGTCCGCTGCCGGGACGACGCTCGCGCAACCTATGAACTTGGGAAGGCTCTGCAGCACTTCTACCTTAGCCGGTGGGGAGTTGGGTTACAACCAACCATCGCCAGTCAAGCGATGACGATTTACCGTACAGCGTATCTACGCCACACCTTCATCCGAAAAGGCAAGGATGAGACTAAACTAAACTCTCTCGAACGAAAAGCGTATTACGGTGGACGGACCGAGTGTTTCCGGCGAGGTATCTACGAGGTCCACTCGTTCGATGTAAAATCGATGTATCCGTCCGTAATGAAGGATAACCTCATGCCAGACCCGACCTCCGCCCGATACATAAAGGTGGGAAGGTACTATCGGAAGAGTTACGAAAGCGATAAGTTGGGGATTTACAACGTCCGTGTATACGTTCCCAAGCAGGTTATCGGACTCCTTCCCTATCATAACGAAGATGGGAAACTCATATTCCCTCACGGTATCCTTGAAGGTTGGTATGTTAAAGAGGAATTGCAGGCAGCGGAACAGTATGGTGCGAAGATTCTCCATTGCTACGAGTTTATCATCTACGAGAAGAAACTGGACCTCTTCAGCGAATACATTGACGATATGTTTCAGAGCCGGGCAAAATATCCGTCGGGGACCTTGTACAACATGATGTACAAAATCCTCATGAACTCCCTATATGGCAAATTCGCACAGAAGAATCCGATTGGTGCTTTCACCGGTAAGATGGAGGATTATGTTGGTTCACTTCCTGAAGGAACGAAGTTAACAATTCCCCCGCACACAGTCTTTGGCGAGAAGTGCGTCAATATCCCTGCAAGCGGCTACGTGGAGGCATATGGTGCGTTTCCCTGCATCGCTGCCTATATCACCGCATTGGCACGGGTGAAACTCCTGCACAAGTTAATGGAACATAAGGACTCTGTTGTCTATTGTGATACGGACTCCATCAAATACCAGACTTGGGACGGTCTGGACGAGAGCGGACATGAACTTGGAGAGTGGGAGCATGAGTATACAAAGACGCAATGTTTCGTCCGTCCGAAAATGTACTGGGACGTGAACATGGCAACCATCAAGGCGAAAGGTATTAAGACCGGAGGGTATCCCCCGATTATAGCGGACCGGCTCCCGACCGCAGAAGAGGATAAACGCATTGTTGAACATGTTGATAAGAACGGAAAACGGGTTCGGGTTCCGCTGGAACGAATCACCGTTATAACGTCCGACGAGGAAGGGGTTCGTGCACGGTTCTATAAACCGATAGGTATCAAAGAAGGAATTACACGGAAACTGCCGGTCAACAAATGGGTAAGAGTGGAGAAACTCCTTCAATGGGGTGACACGAAACGGGTATGGCTGGAAAACATTCACGTCCACGATACGGGACGTGCTATCGGGCACTCCGAGAGTTTCCCTCCGCTGGTGTTAGCACCGTATAGCCACCAGTTCATTTTGTTGTTATATCGCATATCTCATCGGAATCGTAGAGCGGGAAATACGGTTTCGGGTCAAACAGGAAGGACCGCACACCTTCCTGACTATAATTAGTCTCCCTGATAAATATTTTATCGACCATCCGAGCTTCGATCTCCTCGACCGTCGCCCGTCGATACCGTCCCGGCGCAACCTCGACCATTGCCACGCACTCGCAGAGATAATCAAGGTTTCGACGTATCCGAATATCGACGTTGAATAACTGTTGGGATGTCATGTTGATATCGACGTTGCGTTTCCTGCTCTGCAGCATCAGATACGAGAATAACCGATTCTGTTTTGACGCACTCATCCGACAGTCGAAATAAATCTGTGCTTCATCGATGGCTATCGCCACGTTCTGCAGGTTCTCCATATCATCGATGATTTGCTCCATGTTCAATGGCGTATAAGGAAACCGGAGATGATAATTGGCATAGACCCTTCTCCCCTGACGATAACTCTCGCAGAGGAGAGCGGTCGTATAACAGGTCTTTCCGGACCCTTTAACACCCGTCATTAGTCGGAGTACCATGCGTCACCTCGTAGGTCAACACTTTGGCTCTGGTCTTCGAGCGTTTCTCAATCCCCGTCAGGAGATAGACGGTCGTTGGACCTGTCTTCTCAATCTCTTCCGCAACGAACGACCCATACAGAAAATCATCCGGGTTTTGAAACACCCGGATGGCACGGTCGATAACGTTCAACGATGATTTGGTCTTCATCAGTAACCTCCTCCCCGGAGTCGGCTCATAATATCCTGTGAGGCGGACCGATGCGACATTCCTTCAAGTCCGGCGAACGCCTGCACAACTTCACGCCGGGACCCACGGTTCAGGGAGACTTTGAGCGCCATATAATGTTTGCAGAACGAATCGATTCGGCTGCATTTGTATTTCTCGGCTATTTCGAGGAGCACCGTCAAATCCTGCACTTCGTCCAGCGTTAGTTCCGTCGACGTTCGGAGGTCCGTTCCTATCAGGGTCTTGATGGCTTTCGAGACATCGGACTGTGAATCATCTCCTATCCCAAAGACTGTGACCGTATCCTCCATCGACGGGAGAGGAACCTCTTCTTTCTTCGCATACATGCGGGTTTCTTTCGCTATCTCTTCCGGCGTCATCTTCCGGCGGTCGCCCCGGCGGATACTCTCCATCTCCTCTTCAGAGGCTACCCGACACCCCGGAGGAACCTCGACGGGGAGGTCCTCGACCTTCTTCTTACGAGGCGGCATCCTCACCACCTCGCTGGAATGGTCGGGTGCCCGGCAGGTATGGTCGGCGGTCCGGCAGGTATGGTCGGCGGTCCGGCAGGTATGGTCGGTTGTGGTGCTGGTGCGGTCTGGAGGACCGACGGTAACCAATTCGTCACCAAATCCGCAACATGGTTGATATCGCCCATTCCCCGGAACGCAAAATACGCACCGGCGGCGGCAGCGACGAACGTTCCTATGAGAAGATATAACGATATCTCGCTGGTCTTTTCCTCCCGTTTCCGCATCAGACGGGCGAGCGAGAACGCTGCCTGCGATATGGCTTCTCCTGCCTCCTGCGGAGTCGGGTTCGATGGTTCTCCTTTCTTCACGCATTCCGTCGAGTTCTCAAAGAAGAGGATAGTCGGTTCATACCGGACCCTGCCTTTCCCGTCCCGAATCTCCGTCAGGAATACCCCGTCCGGGTCAATCCGGTATTTGTTGAACGCCATAATATCCTGCCGGGAACAGTAGTCATAGCGTCTAATCCCATCGTTCCCGATAACCTCGACCCGGAGGTCTCCTCCCCGTGAGAAGGCACTACCGATGAACTGTTTTGCCTGTTCAAACGAAATTTCTACCATTTTATGCTTCCTCCTGTTTGACCGGTTCGGTTACTCGTAGACGGTTTATTTCCTCTGGAGAAAATCCCATCATCATCAGGTTTGCCTCAAACTTGGCACGGACTTCTTCCGGCGGAAGTTTACCCATCTTGGCAACCTGTACAATTCCAGCATCGATACACTCAGCAAGGCGGGACGGTTTCACGCCACCGAAGAGTTTATTGGCAATACGCTGTTTGAGAGACATTATTACATCCTCTGTGAATTGGTGAGCAACAGACGGAAGAGACAGTAAGCGGCTGCAAGGAACATCAGCAGCGGAAGGTTGAACGTATCGACACCGAAGAGTGTGGCACTCATCAGAGTCTGGTTCATCATGGCGATACCGGAGGCAAGCATGGCGGAAACTGCATAGATAACATCCCGTTTCCACTCTGCCGCAGCAAATAACGCCAGATATATGGCAACAATGACGTAATACATGGATTATCCTCCCAGCGGGTTGACGATGCTCTTAATTTTATGCACGAACTGGAGGGCTATCCAGAGGAGCATCATCCCGGTTATCCCGACGATGGGGACCCGTGCCATATCAGGCAGACCCGGAATGTTGAACGTCACGATATTCCAGATGAAATTGATGACTCCTGCAATATCCTCAAGAATACTGGAACTGAACCCCGGGTTTGCTATCGGAATGAGTTGGGCGGAGGGGTCAACATCGATGACCCCTCCCATGAAACAGGCACCTAAGAAGGTGTAGACCGCCATCATGAAGGCGACCGCACCCCAAGGCATCTGTCCGCTCATTCGTCACCTCCGGACGGGGCGGAACCGCCACGGACGTTTAAGATGACCATTGCGATGGCGACAATGGCGAGCAGGAGCAGTATCCAGAACGGTATCAGGGTTAACGCATACGCGATAATCAGACCGGCAACACCACCGATCAGAACGACCATTGGGTGACTGTTCCCGAAGACCAAGGGCGGTATGGCAGCACAACCGATGACGATTAACATCCCGATAACGAGTTTAATCGCTTCACCGTCGAGTCCGAATATCTTTCCGGCTTCGTTTGCTCGAACATCCGGGGAGAACCAGTTTTCAGTTACCTTGAGCGGGTCAGTTTCGGCAATGGGCGGGTACTGCCGGACCATGTCGGGATACGAAAGGCGGAAGACACAGGCTTTGTAGGTTCCGGTTTCGGGGAACTTGAGGGTCATTGCCATCGCTATATCATCACCAAAGAGCACCCCACCCATCTGAATGGGGGCTTCCGTCCCGTTATAGTGATAGAGTTCGTATTTATCCAGAACCGGATTATACCGGTAGGCGTAGACCTCGTACAACATGTGCTCGTCGTCACCGCTCCATCGGGCTCCGGGCGTCAGGTAGAGCGCAACCGGCTGGTTCTTGTTCACGGACGTGACCGGTTTCCCCGTCTCCGGGTTCTTCCACAATGCGGTTGGATAGACCGGCGGGGCTTTAAGAAGCCATTCTTTTTCTGCTCTGCTGGTTACGCTGCCTCCCTGCACCGTCTCATACGCTATCTTTACGTGTCTATCATACGGGCTTTTTGGGAGTGTTGTGGTATCGAGGGTGAAGGTATTCGCCCCCTTCGGGAGCGTATACGTCTTTGAAGTGAATACCCACTCCTTCGTCTCCTTATCACGCAGACCGACCGTGACGTTTATCCGTTCGGTTCCACTCATGGCGGGGAAGGACCCCTTATCAATCTCGATGGAGAGGGTTTCAGAGTCGGTATAAAATTCTGATGGAGAATACCCAGCGATATACGGTTCATAGATGAAGACCTCGACGTAATCGCCGGGGAAATCGCCATATCGCTGGTTCTGGTTATCGATGACGTATGGTCGTATGGCATAGTAGGTCGAGGTCGCAGGGAACGTTTTAGCGGTCGGATATACCTTTTCAAGGGTTCCTGATGCCTCCGAGGTCTTAATCGTCTCTACAATGTGTGATTCGAGCGGGTCCAGCGACGTATACTCGTAGACGTCAATCTCGTATCTCGTAATCTTCCTGCCGGTATCAGGAATGACACCAAGATGGTCGAACGACCACGTAATCGTCAGCGGGTCCCCAACCTTCGTCCCGTTAATATCGACGTTCACGTTCAGGTATGGCGGTAATACCGTTATCTGGTCGGTTACCTCATCTTGGTCACATCCGTATTTCACGAGATACGCTCCGGTTCTATCGGGCGTGAATGTATACGTTCCGGACTTCGCCGATGATTCATAGACGACATCATCCCCGATAATCTGGAGGTAGTAGTTCGTTCCGGGCGAATGTGCGAATACGTCATCCCATGAGACGGTGACCTCCGTTACGTGCTGGTAGGCGGTCTTCGGGGTAATGGTCAGTTGGAGGTCGGGTGCTGGAGGCAGAACCATGAACGTCGAATACGTGCTCCCCATAGACGAGGTATAATCTACCCGCCATTGTCCTTCAACATCAGGAACAAGCGTATACGAGCCTGATTTGTCATAACTCGTATAGACGATGCGTTTTGAGGGGTGCTTAATTGTTAGAACAAAGTCGGTCGCATCGCTCTCTGCTACATCGTCCTTCCATTTGATGATGACGTTATCCCCAACATAGATAGGCGGTTCGTTGACTACGGTCAGGTTCATGACAGGATACACCAGAGGAGGTGCATAGCCATTAACGCCTTTAAAGACGGGGAACCCTCCGAGTAATGAGTTTCTATCGCTCATTACCCATGTCGTCTGAAAATCCCAGTCGGCATAGGTCGTCTTTAATCTCATGTTGTAGGGAGACTGCCCCGTAATTCCGGCTCGCTCGGTCGTCGGCCATGTTTTCGAAAGGTCGTATATGTTGCCAGACCCAACAACGCCGGTCGCACTCAATTTGGGATAGAACGGGTCTGAAATCATCTTTGTGGTT
>JAKOVF010000269.1 GCA_029782225.1 Chloroflexota bacterium
TGAAGATGGGCGTAGGCTTCGGTGGAACAGGCTGGGTCGGTTCTTCTCCTGTTTGCCTGGGCTGTCCCTGTACGGCAGTCCCTTTGCCGGGCATCATGCGCGTCAGGCGGGATTTGCCTTGTTCTTTCTCCATTGAATGACTCCTCCAAAATTGTGCACGGATAAGGTGATAGAGGACACCATATAACTATTCACTACGAGCAGCTCGCCTTATTTGTTCTTTGATTTGGCCGTTGTTTTCTTGCTCTTTGAAGAGGCAGCCGTTTTTGCGGCTGGCCTGGCCTTAGTGGTTGCTGGCTTTTTGCCCGAGGCTGCCTTGGATGTCACCTTTGCAGCGGGTTTGGCAGCGGCCTTTTTCCCTGAACCAGCCCGCTTGCGGGTGTGATGGGCTTTGGGCGCCAGGGACTCCTCGGCTGTTTGTGTGGACGGTGCTGGTGGAGTTTCCTCGACAGCAGCCGGAGGAGCCTCTCCCGGACCTGACATTTCAGTCGTCTGTTCTGCCGCGGTCTCGCGCCAGTTGGGCATGAACATTTCCAGGCGCTGACGTGAAACAGAGTTTGCCCGACGGCAGCGCGGACAGTGCGCATCGTAATGGTTCATGTTTTCGGAGTCCATCTGCTGAAGCGCGGCCAGGATCTCTGCGCGCCCGAGGGTGAACGGGGTTTGACAGTAGAAACAACGAAGGTTCATTCGATCTCCTTGTGTTTGATAAAAAACAGGGAAGTTACGAACTCAAGTATAGCCGATTTTTAAGGTGCTGTTTTGGAAGAAAACTCACCACAAAGGACACGAAGTTGCACAAAGGGGAAGAGGGAGCTTTCCTTCGTGATCCTTTGTGTCACTTTGTGGTTAATGCTTTGCTATTCCTCTGCCTCGCGGCCAGGACGCAGTTCCTTCTCATAGATGACGTACTCGCTGGCGACCTTCATCCCTGCGCTTTGATAGAGCTTCGTCGCACCGTTGGGATTCTGCGCATCCACACCAAGACCGATGGTTTTCGTGCCGCGTTTGTAGAATTCGCCAAACGAATGCAGGAGCAGGGCGCGAGCCAGTCCCTGCTTGCGCCAGGGACGCCGGACTCCCAACAAACTGACCCATCCAATGCCATTGCGGAAGCGACAGAGTGAAGTGCCGGCAATCTGATCGCCATCCCAGGCAATGAACCACAAGCCAGGGTCGAAACTCTCATGCTGGAGGTTGTTGTTCTCCCATACATCGTACCGCATCGGGGTATGTCCCCAGTGATCGCGAAATGCTTCCTCAACCGCCTCAAAGACGGGGTGCGCATGCTCATTCACCATGAAGGGACGCAATTGGATTCCCTGCGGCCACTGCGGCACGGATGGTGCTTCATCCAGCGTGATTTCCATTCGCCAGGAAAAGCGGATCGGGCGGTAGCCTTCATTCTCGTGCATTTCGCGCGACCGTGAATCTGAAATGTTCATCCCATTACGGATGTGGACACGCAAGTCAGGCGCAGCTTGTGTCATAACTTCTTTTGCACGCGCTTCCAATGCCTTCATCATGGCGGTGCCAATACCCCGTCCCAGGAAATCCGGGTGGACATATCCATCACCCTGAAAGACACAGTGGGCGTGACGGTCATAGAACTCTTCATAGCCGACAATTCGTCCATCCTGGGTGGCAGCCACCCACGTATCCGACTGAAGGTTGTAGCCAGGTTCATCCCAGTATTTCTGTAAATCTTCTTCCGACTCCGCCGAGGCAGGATCACCCTCGGCAGTACAAACATCCAGAATGAGTTGTGCTACAGCATGGAGATCTGTCCATTGCGCCGGGCGCAAACGGACCGTTGATAAAGTTTGAATATCGTTCGTTGCCATTTATTCCTCACAATTCGTCCTGAGCGGAGAGCCGGGTGTAAGCCGAGGCTCACAGTCGAAGGACAGGTATTCAGAAAACATTGGCGTTTCGACTGCGCTCATCTATCGGTTCGCTCCGCTCCCACGTGCCTGCGCACTGTGCAGGCAACGCGAACGGTTATTCCATGGGTTTCCTCAACGTGATGCCTTTCTTCACCTGCCGGTAACCGACGCTTTGATAAAGGTGTAAGGCGCCATTGGGATTCTCGGCATCTACGCCGAGGGCGGTCTCGGTCATGCCCATTTCCTTGAACATCTTCATGCTCTGGACAAGGAGCGCTCTCGCAACCCCGCGTTTGCGCCACGGACGCCGCGTGAAGATACCTTCAGTGTAGCCGCGCTTGCGGTTGTACTCTTCATTCTCTTCTTTCGCGATAAAGTTCTGCACGCCGCCAACCACCTGGTCGCCATCCCATGCGATCTTGAACAGCGATGGGTCAAAGCCCGGCTGGTTAACCCAGCCCAGGTAGCGCTCCTCAGTGGGAGGCGTGAAGCCCCAGTGATCGCGGAAGGATTCCATGTCCGCGTCAAAGATGGCGCGCAGATGTTCCTTTTGCACCGGGCGCACATCCAAACCCTCTGGCATGGGTGCATCTGGGAAGGGCTCGGAAAGGTCACGCACCATCGAGAAGCCGTAGCGGATCGGGGTGTAGCCGGCTTTCTCCAGCAGGGCCAGCGTGCCTTTCTCGTTCTCATCCACAAAGAAGACCTGGAAATAGCGTGGCCCCTCCTGTGGATGCTCCGCGGCAATCTCGCGCAGGCGGTCCTCGCCACGCCTCAACATGACCGTACCGATTCCCTTACGCCGCCATTCGGGCAGCATAAAACCAAAGCAGGTGTAGACGCGCGTACCATCCTGCTCCCTTCCCCAAAAGGCGCGGTTGTAAGCGACTGCCTGACCGTCGACCTCGGCAAACAGCAAATCCTGAAACGGATCGCAGTTTTCGAGATGAGCATAATTGTTGGCGATATCTTCGAGCGTATCGCTGCGTTCGATGCTGTCGGCTTTCTTGCTGCCGTTGATGATCGCCAGGATGTTGGGATAATCGCTTTCGCCGCGGAAGTTGCGAAAGGTCAGGCCCGGGATTGCGGGCGCATCTGACAGGATAATGAAATCACTTAGAACAGTTGACTGACTCATGATGTTTTTCCTTTTACAAATGTCAACAAGTGTTTGACTTTTTGGAAACCGACCGACTCATACAAGCGGATCGCGGGCGGGTTGTCACTTTCTGCACAGACAGAGGCTTCGGTCATCCCCTCCGACTGGAGCCTGCGCAGGCCTTCGAACAGCAGACTCTTCCCGAGTCCTCTGCGGTGAAATTCAGGGTGCACACCAACAGGCTCGAAATAACCCATCTTATTGAGGTCATCCGTCCAGATGCAGCAAAACGCGGCGACGCGTTCATCGGGAGCGATCACAAACACATCGTGCTGCGGCACATAAACCGGTGACTGCATGAACCGCAGCGTGCGCTTCCAGTATTCCTCAAAGGGCATCTTCGATCCAAATGAGGCCTGAGAGGCGGCTGCACGCAGTTTTGCATCCACCTCGCCGTGGGAAGATCGCAAGCCGAATCCTTCCGGCAACGGGGGTTCAGATACAGGTCCAGATAAGGAGCGTTTGAAGAGGACCATGTGCTCCTCCTTGTGCGAAAATCCTTTTTCTTCAAGCCAGCAGATGTGCGCTTTGTCATCCTCTGCAACCCATACAGTCCGAACATATTCATAAGCAGACATCTGCTCCACGGCCCAGGCCAGCATCTCATGTTCACAATCTGTGCCGCGCAGTTCCGGGCTGGCATAGACATCAAAGGCACGCCCCTCAAATGGTGAAAGCAGGCTCCAGCCGATCAGGCGGTCACCTTCCATCCACAGGCGGATGTTGGATTTCCACTTTTGCGAGATATCGTCATTGTAGAAGAGCCACCACTGCAAATCGCCGCGATGGACATAATAAGTTCCGTTATTTGCCTTGCGACCTTCGGCCAGAAGGTCCAGCATGGCGTGTAGATCTTTTAATCCTTCGTAATTGCGAGCGTACATAAGATTCTCTCTTCTCCTCGCGCTGAGCGGAGGCCGAGTGCAATTCGAGGCCGCAGTCGAAGCGTATTTTGCGAACCTGTCCTTCGACTTCGCTGCGCTCCGCTCAAGACGAATTGTTTGCCAACCATTCCTCGCGCAAAATTCCCATCTCAATCTCATCCCAACGCCGACCGTTTCGTTGGAGAGACTGACGCAACCTGCCTTCGATGCGGAAGCCAGCTTTTTCGTAGGAACGGATGGCGCGCGGGTTATATTCAAAGACATTGAGCGAAACGCGGTGCAGGTTGAGTTCCATGAAAGCGAAGCGCAGGGCAAGGCGCATGGCGTCCGTGCCATAGCCCTGGCCCCAGTATTCACGTTCGCCCAGGCCGATCCCCACCCAGGCATTTTGATGCGCCCAGATGGGGAACAGCCCAACGAAACCGATCAAACAATCCTGCTCCAGCGTGCGGACCTGAAAGAAGTATTCCTGGGGCGGATCCTTCTCCAAGTCTTTCTCAAGGTATTGCTTCATCTTGCTGGCCGACCACATGCGATGTGGATCAGAATCCAGCAGGCGCGCGTATTCCGTGTCGCGATTCCAACGGGCAATAGCAGAGGCCAGGATGGCAGGGTCTTCGGTGGTCAACCGCACGAGCGTGCCGCGAAAGATATCGTTCATCTCGGCTCTCCCGCGTTGGCCCTGGCATCCCATTCGGAGCGCAGCAGGCCATAGCACATCAGATCCCAGCGGCGGTCATCGCGATATAAGGCCTGACGGCGGCGGGTTTCCTCCATGAATTCAAACTTGCGGAAGAGGCCAAGAGCGGCTTCGTTATATTCCGGTATGGCGGCCGAGACGCGGAACAGGTTGAGCTCGTCGAATGCATAGCGCAGGAGCATTTCCAGTGCCTGCGAGCCATAACCTTTGCGGCGGTCCTGCGGCGAACCAATGCCCAGCACGATCCAGGCATTGCCATTCGACCAACTGATCCACTCGAGCATGGCCTTGCCAACCAGACGATCATCGGTGCGGCTGCGGATGGTGAAGTAGAACAGGTTTTTTTCCTCGTCCATTTTCTTTTCGATGGATTCGTACTGCTTCTTCACCATGGCAGGCGAAAGCGGCCGCGCGGGTTTCAATTCCATCAGGCGCAGGAATTCAGCGTCGTGCGTCCATCTGGATTCGATCTCGGGATGCGCTTCGTGGTCTATCGGGCCGAAGCGGATGTCCCGGGCTTCAAAGAGCTGGGTTTGCATTTCAAACATTCTTCCTCCATCTACTGATTAAGACAAAAAGGCCACGGGTCTCTATCGACCCATGGCCGCATCAAAAAGAAAACGGCCACGGGCATGGAGCCGCCGTGGCCGTCAGGACACAAACTACGGTCTAACGGTGAACAGGCGCGCTCCGCGAATCAACGGCTCCCTTGGGGCTACCGGAAACATTGGCATAAAACTGGTTCATAATCATCGGGCCGCGCTCCTTTCGTTAGATTTGCTTTTTCAAGCTGGCGCGAGTTTATCACGCACGCTGCAAGAGAGTCAAGGCTTGAACCACGGCTTTCTTAAAGTCGGGAGAGGAGAGCAAAAGCCTGGGCAGGCTGAGCATCGAAATAGCGCCTGGCATGCGGGAGGTAGGCGAAGTTGGTTCTGCTAAGCACCAAACCGATCACAAGATTGTTGAGACATGCCATGACTTGTGCCGCATTGCGATTGGAGATATGCGTTCGATCTTCGTGTAAGGTGACATCTCGGC
>JAKOVF010000270.1 GCA_029782225.1 Chloroflexota bacterium
GTTCTGACCAAGCAAAGTGGCCTGTCCACCGGTATAAACGCCAACGGCGTAGAAGCCGTCGCTGGAGATCAGGAAGAAATAATAATCATTCCCGGTAAAGCGGCAGATCAAACCGATGCGATTCTCATCGGGGCCCGCCAGCTTGCCCGTATCCACTTCGAGGCGCACGTCAGCATAATTCTTGCGGGGCGTGGACCAGAAGTTCGTGTTCAGTTGGTTTACCAGAAAACGATAGCCACCGCCGTCATAATCCATCATGCCACCTTCGGCTTGAAAACGATCCCAGCCGCTGACGGGTTTGGAGAAATCATCCTTGAAGAGGACGCTCCCCGAAGCCACATTCTGATCTTCCGGCGCGGGCGTCGCAGCGGTTGGCAAAACCGCACACGCCAGCGAAATCAAAATCGGGAGGATGGCGAACGCAATGAGTCGTTTCATGAGCGTGATTTTATCACGGCGAATGGCCTGACTTTCACTAAGGAGAACACACTCGCGCCGCTCAAGGTGCAGGCAGAGGTTCGCAGAGATTTCCTCGGTGGTTGAGTCTTTTCTTCACAGGATCTTCATAAGTTGTTTGCAGTTCCACCACCATCTTGTGGCGCGGTCTCATTACAATGTCAATCATTAAAGGAGACACAAGAATGAACAAATCAGTCAAACAAAATTTAGCAAAACTGCTGGTCGACACAACCGCATTTATCGGCTTCCTCATCCTGATGGATCCACGTTCAACCGGCCTCGCCGTCCACGAATGGCTCGGGCTGGCCGGTTTTGGCGTCGTCATCACTCACTTATTGTTGAACTGGAAATGGATCGTTGAGATCACGCGGCGCTTTTTCACCAGAATTTCAGGCCGCTCACGCCTTAACTACATTTTGAATTCGGTGCTCTTCATTGATATGAGCCTCATTATGTTCACGGGCATCATGATCTCAAAAAGTGCGCTCCCGGCGCTTGGCATCAGCCTACCGCAAGGTTTTCTCTGGCGCTCCCTGCATCACACGACGACGGATCTATTGGTCCCGATCCTTGGTTTACATCTTGCCCTGCACTGGAACTGGGTGGTCAACACCACCAAGCGCTTTGTCCTTCAACCGGTCGCGGGTCTGTTCGCCACGAAACAGACTGGAATGAAACGTGAGGTGGGGGCATGAAGACCGTCGGTCGCATCCTCATCATCCTGCTGGCTGCCCTCATTGTGGTCGGCGTGACGATGGCCGTCACGAGTCCCTCCAGCACCGCACAGGCTGCTCCGAGTTTTCAGGAAGGTCAGATTCCACAAATGGGAGATGGGAACTTTGTCTCTGGTCAACGGCCTGAAGGAGACCGAGACGGCGGTTCCGCGCTCGGATGGCTAAGTCACCTGATCCCCGTTGCTGGCATCATCTTCGTGGTTGTGATGATCGAACGAGTGTGGGGGAAAATCTTCAAACCACGCCTTGCACAATGAAATAAGTGACAGTCACCTGGCAGGTGACTGTCACTTATATTTTAGGAAAGATATTAAGAACCTGCGAATTTCCCCGGCCGTCTCATTCCACTTCGGTTGATGCAAGTACCGATCCCTGGCTGCGAGACTCATGCGGACTAAAATATCCCGCTCCTCGATCAGGACCTTGAGCCTGGTTGCCAGCATATCAGTGTTCTCCGGCTCGATCACGAATCCGTCAACCCCGTCGCTGATGATTTCTCCCGCGGCCCCGGCTGTGGTCCCAATCGCAGGCAGACCAAAGCACATCCCCTCCAGGTAGACGATCCCAAATCCTTCATAAGAA
>JAKOVF010000282.1 GCA_029782225.1 Chloroflexota bacterium
GTCAAAGCGGCGTTCGATGATCAGCACGGAAAGAAAATATAAAAAGGCCAGGACCAGAATCAGGGGAAAGGCATCGTACATCCAGACGTACAGGAAAGAGAGAACCGCCAGCCATTTATGCCTTCCTTCCAAAAGGAAGAGCATCCCCAGGGCAAGCACGCCCAGTGAAAGCGACTGGGCGCGCGTGATACTCATGCGGAAAAGAAAGGCTTCCGAAACGCCAAGCAAGCCCAGCGCCCAAAGCCAGGCCAGCGGGACACGCTGACGGTACAACAGCAGCCAGACCGCGAGGAAGGCCAGAGCCGCAAACGTGACCGCGGCCCACTTGGCCCCAAGGCGCAGGTCGCCAAAGGTAAATGGGATCAGCGCAACGTGAAAGAGAAAGTGATGGTCGTAGAATTCCTTCTCATTCAAAATCGTAAGAGGCAGCCATCTGAAGTCTGGCTTTAGCCCTTCCGTGCGCATGAGATAGGCAAGCTTGATGTGGTAAAAGCCGTCATTGTCGGGCATATCTGGCGTGGAGAACTGGATCCATGCCATGGCGGCGAAGAACAGGAGAAAGAGCGAAACTGGAATTAAGATGGAACGTGCCTGTTTCAGGGAAACTGTTCCCGTCACTTCATTCAGCGGAATGGATCGTTCAGTCATTGAGATTCCTCCGAAACAGTTGCCTCCTGTCAACCGCATTTTCAAACGTATGGAGCCGATCTGCAATCAAATGCAGCGAGAAAACGTGCGGGGTCAGCGACCGCCAGCTCGGACTTCCTGTAAAAAGTGGGAGCGAATTTGTCATAAATATCAGCCTGATTTACCTGTATGCTCAATACGATCACTCGGATTTTCTCAATGTGATGCAGCGAAGCGAGCAAATCTGCCGGCGTAATATAGGGCGTGCTATCTTCCATCACGACCACCGCCGGGTTTAAACGCTCGATTTCGTGAATGACCTGATGTCGATCCCGTACGGAAATACTGACGACATCGCTCCGGCCATCCAGATTCGCTTCGAGAAGATCTGTGACGCCATCCATCAGAAGCGAACCGGCATTTACTATTAAAACGAGACTGGTATTCATAATGATACTCACTTTACGAAGGTAAATGAGGCATTAAAAGGTCCAGGGAGTGCCGTCTGAGGAACCGGCACTCCAATGTTCGGATAGGAGCTAGCCCGAGGTATTAGCCCCCATTGCTGCTGTTGTCGTCGTTGCTGTCGTGGCCTCCCCCGTCGTCATTTGAGTTGCCCTGCCCGCCGTGATCGTCGTTTGTATTGTTATCCCTGGAGTGATCGTCGCTGGCATTTGTGTTGGCATTTGAAATTGAGGCGTTGTCATTCGAATTGTCGTCACCATTGATATTCATGATGCTGGAATTGTCGTTATTGCTGTTGTCATCGTTGATGTTCGCATCGTTCGTGTTTGCATTATTACTGTTGTCTTCGAACGCAGCGTTGGTGTTCATGTTAGCGTTCGCCAGATCTTGCGTGCTGGGCGTTTCCACCCGCGTCACAACGACCGTGCCGTCGGGCCGAGCATTGCCCTCTACTTTGACCATGTCGCCCACCTGGAACGTCGCGTCCCGGATAACTGAAGGATCCACCGTAAACGTCTTTCCACTCACGATCCACTGGGTGCCATTGATGCTCTCGATGGTGCCGGTAACGATTACGTCCGCTGACACTTTCGAACCAGCGCTCTGGACGGCGCCCGCCCCACACGCGCTCAGGAGAACGGCGGCAAGCATAAAAGTCACAAAGATTACGCGATACGATTGTTTCATTTTTTCCTCTTGAATCTTGAAGTTGATATGTTCTATCCTATTAGTCGAAGAAGGGTGCGAAAAGTTACGGACGGGCAGGTCAGATCTGTTTTGGGCTACAATTGGCTCCGCACAATCAGATACGTTGGGCAGAAACCAGGGACACCAGTTTGAAGCGCTTCATTGGAATCATATTGATCGTAGTCTCGGCCGCGTCCTTTGGGACGCTGGCTATCTTCGGGCGACTCGCGTACGAAGCCGGGTTGGATACATTCACCCTGCTTTTCCTTCGTTTTACAACCGCCGCGTTGCTCATGTTTGTATTGCTTGTCCTGCGAAGAGAATCTCTGCCTCGTGGCCGAACGTTAATCCAATTGATCGGCATGGGCGCGCTGGGCTATGTGGGCCAATCGTTCTCCTATCTTTCTGCGATCAAGTACGCCTCCGCCGGGCTGGTGGCTTTACTGCTCTATTTGTATCCCATGTTCGTGGCCGTGCTCGCCGCGATCTTCCTCAAAGAGAGATTTTCATCGCTGAAAATTGCCGCGCTCGCGCTTGCCACTATTGGCGCAGGCCTGACCGCCAGGCCAGAAGGGGGACAATGGCAGGGGATTTTCCTGGCCATCGCGGCCGCGTTGATTTACTCTGTCTACATTATCGTGGGAACGGGTGTGATGAAACAGGTCTCTGCCGTGCAGTCTTCGGCGGTCATCTTCGCATCGGCCGGTGCCGTCTATGGCGCGCTGACCTTTTTTAGCGGTGCGCATTTTCCACAATCGGAAGCAGGCTGGGGCGCAGTCGGAGGCGTGATTCTGTTTGCGACTGTGATCCCCGTCGTCACCTTTTTGGCCGGGCTAAAACGAATTGGCCCTACCAACGCCTCTATGCTATCCACGCTCGAGCCGGTGGTCACCGTAATTCTGGCGGCGATCATCTTCGGAGAGACACTGCAGACCGTCATGTTGTTGGGCGGAGGATTGATCCTCCTTTCGGTCCTGATGCTCGCCCGCAGCGAGGTGGCGGGGCCTGCACCGGTCGTCAACCGGAGCGAATATGAATCCAATTGAATTGTCTGCCCGGACCAAAGCTGTCGCCAAAATGGGCGGGGGCCGGGCAAGAGCCGGGGACAAAACTGTGATTGCACAATCGTATTTCTTAAGGTAGAGTCAGCCCTGCCGCTGCTAGGTGCAAATGACGTGACATTCGGTCCGGCGCGAAGCAGCGGACTGGAGTCAACTTTCAAATTCCTCATTCTCGCCAGAATCTTTTCGAGTAGAATTGCGGCAATCACTAATAGTGTCAGGCCTGTTTTTTTGAGACAATTTAATGCGGAGGCAGAGATGTTTAAGACCCAGAATCTCTATCAGAATGATGATAAATGGAAAAACACCAAGCTTGGTAATTCGAACGAAACAATTGGAGGTTGGGGATGTCTTCTGACCTCTGTCACAATGATGCTCAACGGCATTGGCTACAGTGAGACCCCGGAAACCGTCAACGAAAAAATGAAAAAGGCAGGCGGATTTCAGGGGGCGTTTTTTATCCCGAGCGTGCTTCCGTATGTCTGGCCGAATTGCGCCTATCGCGACATGCAGCCGTGTGAGTCTTTCCCGGCACCCATCGCCCAGATCGATGCTGCTGTCGCCGCTGGAAAACCCGTCATCCTGCAGGTAGATTGGAACAAGCAGGCGGGCACCCAGACGCATTATGTACTGGTCAAGGATAAGAAGGGCGATGATTATGTGATCTATGACCCGTACAAATACAGCGGCGACGGCCCGGATACGGAAGTGCTGCTCACATCTCGTTACAAGTACAACGGCAGGACCCTCGAATCCGAGATCTTCGCAGTGCTCTGGTTCGACTCGTATAGCGCTGCGCCGCCTGAGCCTCCCAAGGTCACGAAGGTCGCGGTGCCTGCGGAGCAGTACTGTCTCTATGCGACGGAAGACGACCTGGCCCTGCGTGCTGATCCCTCCATCGGCGGGTATCTTTGGAAACGAATGGTGGCCGGGACTCAGCTAATCAGCCTTGAACCAAGGGATACCGCCAAGGCCAAGCTAGGCGTGCAGGGAAAATGGATCCAGGTGCAGGACCCGAACGGGGACCAGGGATATGTGGCGGCGTGGTATGTCTCGGACCAGAAGGAGAGCCCCGCCTCCAGCTCGACCTCTGCGCCTGCCGCCGTTATATCATCTCCGCAGGGGGCCTCAACAGCCGCGGCGCCGACCGCCCCCATAGCACCCGCTGCGCAAGTGCCAGCCGGCGCGCTGGCCCTCTTTCCAACCACCATATTGGCCTTCCGTACCAAGCCGGTCATTGATCCCAGCACAGTCATTCGTAACATCGCGGTCACCGAGCAATTAGTCTCTCTCGAACCAGCCAACACGGCCATACCGAAAATTGGCGTGGAGGGACAGTGGCTGCAGGTGCGCGATGCCAGCAACAAGCAGGGTTACGTCGCCGCTTGGTACGTGAAATATGCAAGCGGCTCCACCGCGCAGGCTCAGGCTGCAGCTGCCCCCGCTGCTGGAGGCCCCGTCACGGTCAAAGCCACCTGTGAAGGCGTTGCGTTACGCAAACAGCCGGTTATCAGTGATGCCACTGTGATCAAACGTGTGCCGATAAACTATGAGTTCATCGTCAATGAGGTGGGCGGCGAGGCCAAGGTCGGTGCAAACAACCAGTGGATCAAAGTGAAGGATCCGGCTGGCCCCGAAGGCTACGTGGCGGCCTGGTTTGTTGCACGCTAGAAGATAGCAATGGCAGACGAAAACGCAAACCGTCGCAAGACAACCGTTTTTGTTTCCTGCTCTCGCAGGAACCAGCTCTTTGTCCGCAAGTTGAACTGCGCGTTGGACGCCACAGCTTCAAAATAGCAGTAGACTAAAAGAGCGGCAGAACATTACACGAGACTCGGAGGCACCTGTGGAAACTGAGAATCAAAATAACACTCCCATTCTTGAGGTCGCATGGAACCGCTTTGCTCAACTCGATCTGGCAGCGGTGGAACGCTCGAAGTCCCACCTTCGTATGCGCAAATGGATCGCGACCCTGGGAGTCCTGGCAGCCTTGCTTGCCATTCTCTCTCAGAGGTTTCCAACCGCGCAATATGGCCTGATCGGATGGATCCTTCGGGTCTTCCTGATCCTGACGCCGCTCATCGCATCCTTCCTGGCCGCGATCGCCATGAAAAACTATTCGGGTGGTGACTGGCTGATCAAACGCGCCGGGGCGGAGGAAATCCGTAAGGAGATTTATCTCTACAGGACTCTCTTCCAGGAAACTCCCACGCGCCGGGCTGATCTTGAGGCAAAACTGGAAAAGATCCAGCGTCAGGTCTATCGCACCCTCAACGGCGAGCTGACCATAGAACCTTACAACGGGCCATTGCCTCACAACTACAAGCGGGACGATCCGGAAAGCGACCCCGGATTCGACGATTTGACCGGAGAGCAGTATTTTCAAATCCGGTTGATGCCACAGCTCAAATGGCACGCCAAAAAACTCAAGACTTTCCAAGCGGAGCGCACCCGCCTGCAAATCCTGATCGGTGTGGCAGGCATTGCCGGTGCCTTTTTGGCCGCCCTCGATCAGACCGCAATCTGGGTTGCCCTCGCCGCCGCGTTTACGGCAGCTTTCAGCGGCTGGCAGCAATTACGAAACCTCGACGCGATCATACGCAACTACAGCAAGGTGCGGATGGAGCTGGAAATCCTCCAGAATCACTGGCTCAATCTTGAAGCGGAGGAACGCACGAGCGCGCAGTTCTACAAGCTGGTTAAATCCACTGAAGAGATCATGTGGGCCCAGAATGTGGAGTATATAAAATCCCAGCAGGAGGCCCTCAAGGAGTCCAGCTTGGAAAAAGAAGCCGAACTGATCAACAATGTCATCCAGCAGGCTGTGGACTCAGAGGAGCGCACCAAGCAGGCCATTGCCGATACAACGGAAGCCTTTGTCAGCGACGCGCTGGAGAAGGGACAAGCCGCGCTGGTCGGTACCTATGAGGCCGCACTGACCGGCCTGGCAAAAGAGGCCAGCTCCGAAATGGTACAGGCCGAACTGGCTTCGATGCAGCAGGCAATTAGTGATGCCGCTGGGAATATCATCGCGCGGACACGCGCCACGCTCACATCATCTCTGCAGGCAGTCGCCGCAGATTTCGAAGGCATGGAAATCGGGCGCGATACACCTCCGTCTGTGCTAAATGAAATTATGTCCCGTTATCCGAAGTCCAATGATGTAAAAGGATGATGCCATGGCAGAGAAAATGGTGGACATCGTCAAACCGGTGGATGAGGGTGCCGCTCAACCAGCTCCGGCACCCGCTTCCAACGGGGCTGGCAGCTCTGTCAACAAACCGGCGGCGGCTGAGACGACCGCGCAGGGAGCAGCCAAAGGAGCAGGCGCCGCAGCCTTAATGGAATCAGGGGAAAAGTCCACCTCGGTCCGCCCGGATGTTCGTCCGCATGTTTTTGTGGTGATGCCATTTGGAAAGAAGACTGGCGCCAACGGCCTGCCTTACGATTTCAACGCGATCTACGAGACACTGATCAAGCCTGCGCTCAAGGATGCAGGATTCGAGCCTTTTCGCGCCGATGAGGAGACTCAGAGCGGCGACATCCTGACCGATATGTTCCAGGAACTCCTGCTGGCGGATCTGGTGTTGGCCGACCTGAGCATCGACAACGCCAACGCATTCTACGAGCTTGGCATCCGTCATGCCTTCCGCCGGCGGGGCGTGATGCACATCCAGGCAGGTCGGGCGTACATGCCGTTTGATATTTTCAATGTTCGCACCCTGCCGTATCACCTCACTGAGGATGGAGTCCCGCACCCGGACTTCATCCGGGCCGATATTACCGCCATCGCGCGTATGGCAAAGGATACATGGAGATCGGACCGCGACGCGGTTCATAGTCCCGTCTTCAACCTGCTTTCCGGGCTGAAGGAACCGGACCGGAAAATGCTCAGCACTCCTCTGGCAAAGGGATTCTGGCGTGAGTACAACGATTGGAAGGAACGCATCACGGTCGCGCAGCGCCAGAAACGCATCGGTGATATTTTGCTGCTCACGGAGGAAATCCAGAATCCTTTAATCAAGGAGGAGGCGCTCGGTGAAGCCGGCAAGGCACTAAAGAATATGGGGCTGGATGAGCTTGCACTGGTTCAATATCGCAGAGGCCTGGAAGTCAATCGGAGTAACATGATCTTCCGGCGTGAAGAGGCTTTCCACCTCAATCGCCTCGGGCGTGGGGACGAAGCCATCATCAAGCTTGAAGGCTTATTGTCAGATTACCCAAACGACAGTGAGACCCTCGCTTACCTGGGACGCATCTACAAGGAAATGTGGGTGAATTCCTGGAAAGATATCAAGGAAAGGACCAGGCGCACGAAAGCCGCGTTCGAGTCGTATCACTGGTTGATCCGGTCCATTGACATGTACCTCAACGGCTATCGCATCGATCTGAACAACTACTATCCTGGCATCAATGCCTTGACCCTGTCCACCATCGCCGTGTTTCTCGCAGACCTCTTTGACGACAAGAAGGATCCTGACCCCGATATTAACCGCATCCGCGCGGGACTGGATGAGCTGCGCGGCGCCTTGAGCTTCGCGCTCGAATCCAGGGCAGACGATGTCAAAGCTGATTACTGGACTCTGGTTTCCCTGGCTGAGCTGCGTGTGCTGACCTCCACTACCCAGTCAGGCGTGGAACGGGCTTATCGCAAGGCACTGCCTGCCGCGCGGCGCAATCTTTCATCCCTGCAATCATCCATCGATCAGTTGAAGATCCTGGCGGCTTTAGGAATGCGGCAGGAATATGTGCAAATCGCGATGGAAACACTGATTGAAGAGATCCAGCGCACCGACAAGGATGCGGTCCTGGCTTCCAGATCCAGGACAAAGCAGCCGAGCGGACAGGTATTCCTGTTCGCTGGTTATATGGTGGATCATCCGGGCAAGGAGCAACAGACTTTCCCCGCCAGGCGGGAGGAACAAATCTACAATGAGATCAAAAGGCGCCTCACAAAACTTAATGCCGGCCCTGAAGATGTAGCTTACGTGGCAGGACTCTCCGCGGGAAGTGAAATCATCTTTGCCGAGATCTGCGCTGAGATGAACATCCCTGTAAAAGCGTATCTACCGCTGCCAGAAGCCGCTTACGTGCGCGACTTTATCTCGCCGGGCGGTAATACGTGGGTGGAACGTTTCTACCGGGTCCGTAACCATCGTCTGGTTGATGAGAACTATCAGCCTGAGCGGCTGGGCGATCCGAAGGCGGGAGTCGACCCCTACGAGCGCAACAATCGCTGGGCGTTGTATTCCTCCCTCGCTCGCGGCGTGGACAAGGTCCGCTTGCTGGCGCTGTGGGATGCCAAGAGCGCCACTTCCAGGGATCGCGATGCGCACCTTGTGAAGCATATGATCGAACTGATGCGGGACACAGGCGGTGCGATCGAGCTGATCGACTCGGCAAAGTATCTGCACGATCCCGGTGACACCACGGCTCAGAATCCACAGCATTTGAGCAAGCCTGCAGCAACGACTGTCACAAAGAGCAAAAAGGATTCGATCTCGGAGCAGCGTAGGAAGAAGATGTAATCCCTCGCGCTTTGAGTCAAAAATATAGAGTTAGCTGGAAACCGCCCTTCGATTATGCTCAGGGCAAAGCAAAAAGTGATACCCGCCTTAATCGGCGGGTATCATTACTTCATTGACTTTGTCTTTCGGGTATGGCCAGATTTCCCCTTTGACACCTTTTGCCAGGTAGAAGTCGCCTGCACGGACAGTCTCAGGACCCTCCAGCGTCTCAACGGTAACGAGCTGGTCAGCGTTGCCGTGAGTCACATCCACGAGCGGCACAAGCAGCGTAATCGCTCGCTTTACGCAAAAGCCAGGCCGCGTGATCATGTACGAGGCATCAAAGATGGCAGGATCGACCGGCCAGACATCATCGGGGGTCTCAACCTCGCTAACCAGCATATCACCGCGCTTGGCAGTCAACTCGGCGCCCCAGGGAGTTTTCACTTCAATGGTCTGTGGCTGACCGGGTGCCGGATTAAAAGCCATCACGCGGCGCTCGACGATGTTACGGTAAGGTCGAAAATCCAGAACGCGCAGGATTGGATCCTGGGATGTAATCAGGATAGTCTCAGGCAACTTGGATCTCCTTTGCTTGATAATCTGCGATCCATATTATAACCATGATTGGCGTGGCGGCATGGAACCAGCGCTGGCCACACATTTTCTCATTTGTGCAGCCGGGGACTTCGCGATAAAATTTGGTGCTTTTCGGCAGCACAGGGAAATCATCCTTTTGCTCAGGAATCTAACCACCACACGAGACGACTTCATGGAAACCCTTCCCGCGCGTGACACCCGGCTCGATTTTGCCAAAGGGCTGGTAAAAACATTTGTCCTCTACGCCCATTTGCATCCATTTGATATTACGCTCACCGCCACCTCAGGTCTGATTCTCAAGGGTCTCGCATTCGGAATCAAGCAGTTCTACTGGCAGGGCATTCTGATCGTCGTTCCGACCTTTCTGCTGGTAGGTTTCTACATCACCTACGATAAGCTCGAACAATATGGCACGCCGTATTTGTGGAGACGTATCTGGCGTCTCATCCAGGTAACGGTATTCTGGGTGGTGCTGCAATTCGCCGCATATTATGCGCTGGTCGCTTACCTGGGCAAACCCTACAGATTCGATTTCCAGGCGGACGCGTTACATCTCTTCCTGCAGGGCGGACCAAACCTGCCGCTCGTCCAGGGATCGGTCTTCTATTATTTTATTGTGCTGATCATGCTCACTTTTCCGGCCTACCTTTTTTATGCCACGCGGAACATCAAATGGTTTGCGCCCGTGGTCGGCGGGGCCATATTTATCGTCACGCTCATCTATCTCGAAGCCCGCAACCTCCAGGGCAAAGGGCTGCCTTACTGGCACATAGAGCAATTCTTTGCATATGTGCCGCTCGCCTATTTCCTGCGAAGCCGCACAAAGGAACAGCGGCGGAAACTGGTCGTGCCGTTTACAGCGCTCTATCTGGTTTTTTCGGTGCAGGACGTGATCATCCGTCAGAACGGTGGGAATCCCAATGTGTATTCCCGCGTATCGCTCATCTTTGGCTCGGCCGCTTTCGTAAGCTGGCTGCTCTCGAAGGAGACGATTCGCACGCCGGGGTGGCTGATGTTCTTTTCGGTCTACTCACTGGGACTCTTTGCTGTCCATAAATTCTGGCAGGCATTGCTTATTATCATGATCACCCCGCTTGGGCTTTCATCTTATATCCAGCCGCTCAATCTGGAGACGATCACTATAGCCGTGCTGACCACCGTACTCAGTGTGGTCACTGTGTACTATATGGGCAAAACAAAACTGCGGTTTACGGTGATGTAGAAAAGGAACAACGTCCCGAGGGTTCGAGACCTCGGGACGTTGCATGTAAACGATGAACAGGCTAATCGTTATTGTGGGCCCGAGCGGCGTGGGGAAAACGACACTGGCACATGCACTCGCGCTGGCCTATCCATTCCAAATCGCATACGAACAACATAGCAAGCGGCCGTTCCAGTTGCTCTTCAAGCAGGACCGGCGGTACGCGCTCGCCAACCAGATGGATTATCTGCTCTACCGCGCTGAACAGGAACGCGCCCTTCGTGCTTCGGCTCTAATCGGACTTGTGGACGGTGGGCTTGATCTGGACTTTCATGGGTTCACGCGTCTATTTCATAAACGCAGATTTTTGACGGACGCTGAATTTGATCTCTGTGGCCGCTTCTATGCCGTGATCCGCGAACTGCTTCCGCCTCCAGACCTGGTCATCGCCTTGAGCGCCTCCGAGGAAACTGTCAGGCAGAGACTCGCCCATCGAGACAGAATCAATATCGCGTCGGGGGAAGATGCGGGACTCTTAACACAATTCATCTCCGAGTGGCTGGAGACTCTCCCCGGAGAGAACATACTCCGGCTGGATGCCTCAGAAGAAAAGGAAGATTATCATCAGAGTATCGGCGTTATTCTCGAAACAGTTCAGCGGTTTCTTCAATGAGATTCCTCGCTTCGCTCAGAATGACATGATGTGATACGGAATGTTCTCCAGACTCAAGACCATCTACATCGAATATCCATCGCAGTTCTGGTTGATCGCGTTCGGCGTGCTGATTAGTTCTGCGGGCTCGAGCATTATCTGGCCATTCCAGTTGATCTACATCAGTCAAAAGCTGGACCGGCCCATTACGACCGTGGCGTCGCTGATCAGCATCAGCACATTTGTCGGGCTGCTGGTCTCCTTTGTCGGCGGCTTCATCGCGGACCGCCTCGGCCGCAAGCCGGTCATGTTCATCGCCCAGGCCGCGCACGGACTGGCCTACATCCTGATGAGCCGCGCCAGCTCTTACATTGGCTTTTTGCTTCCCATGACCGTCATGGGCGCCTGTATGCCGTTCTATTCAGTCGGTTCGGACTCAATGATGGCAGACATGATTCCCCCGGAGAACCGCACAAACGCCTATTCCATCCTGCGCATGATCAACAACGCGGGCATTGCCATCGGCCCCGCCATCGGCGGCATCCTGGTTTCGCGGTCCTATGCGTTGGCGTTCCGCGCCGCATCTTCGGGGATGCTGATCTACAGCCTGCTGCTGCTCTTTTTTGTGCGCGAAACGCTTCACAGAAGAGATGGGATGGTTGCGAATCCGGTAGCCGTCGAAACCCTTGGCGGGTACGAACGCGTGCTGAAAGACAAAGGCTTCATCCGCTACGTGTTCGTGATTGCACTGGGCATGATCGCGCCACTGATGATGTGGACCCTGCTGGCGGTTTATACCAAGGAAAACTACGGTTTACCCGAGTATCTCTATAGCTGGCTGCCTATCACCAATGCACTGATGTGCGTCTTTGTCCAGTACTTTGTTACGATGGTCACGCGTCGCCGCCGCAGCGAGGCGATGATCCCGCTCGGTATGTTCATCTATGCGCTCGGCGTGGGCAGCGTGGCGCTCATGTCCAGTTTCTGGGGATTCCTATTCAGTATGATCCTGATGACGTTTGGCGAATTGACGCTTATCCCGACCGCGACAACTTATGTTGCCAACCGCGCGCCAGAAGACCTGCGCGGCCGCTACATGACCCTCTATTGGCTGACGTGGGGTCTCGCCCGTTCCCTGGCACCGATCATCGGCGGCTACCTGAATGACGCTATTGCCCCAAGAGCGATCTGGATTGGAGGATTATTGTTGGGAGTTGTCAGCACCGTTGGGCTCCTTCTGATCGATCGCAGTTCCCGGGTACGGGCAGTGGTCGCGCCTGATTTGGAGGTGGATTAGGGCATCAGGATGCCGCGCGAAGAGGAGAAGCTTCTTCGCACAATTTGAATTTGTGAAGCTTGACACGAGCATTTGAAAAGAGTATATTTTGTTTAGACAACATGTCGGGAGGGCTTATGGATACCAAGACGCATCGCCACTCGACGATTGATACGGAGCAATATTCCGTACTTGCTCCAATTCCCCCTTTTGTCGATATCTGCCTGCAATCCATTTCGATAAACCGGCGCGAATTTTCGCAGATCATTGCACGTACTGCGTCCTATCACAACGGTCCGCGGATGATCGAGATGGTGCGAAAGGCTGGAGACGCCTCCGCCAAGGTCCCATATTTGATGAATGTGGGAGAAGTACCAGGCTCCATCCTGTCCACCCTGAGGGAACTTGCGCAACCTCATCTCGAACACATACGAAGTCTGCCGGACAAGATCCAGGCTACCATTCATCTGCTGCTCTCGATAAATGCCGTCCCGCAGGGCTGTGAAAGGTACGGCCTCGCGGCGCTGCTCGAGATCGATCGCATCCAGGGAGATCTCGTAAGAACGCTTCGCCATTACATGAGCGGCAGACAACTGGCACGGCACTTCCACGAAAACCTCATCACTGCCCTGCAAATGCTTGACCGCGATTGGCCTCGCCTCCGCCAGGGGAAAGGTCCGCGCTGGCCGAACAGCCCAGTGCCATTGCCGGAACGCTCACAGATGCATTACGTACCGTTCTTCAACAAAGCCGGACGCCTGCTCCGCCTGCATGAAACGTGTGTGATTGTGGATGCGCCGGATGCACATGAACTCCAACGGTTTATACCGCCGATCCTTCAGCGCCCCCTGCCTCCGAACGTATCAGTTCCCACGCCCGGGTCAGCGGATTGGCTCATCCGTGAAGTGGGAAAGGTTGGACGGCATTTTACGCGTGCTCTGCTCGAGATCATTAAAGATCACCTGGCCGCCGAACAGGTTGAGCTGGATTCCAGGAACTACGCTCAAATCAACCGCTACGCGCAGGACGCGCTGCAAGAGTATGTGAATAAGACGCCATAGTGATTGCGATAACTGGTGCTTGTTCAGCCAATCAGCAGCTCAAGACAGAGGCTGGTCAATGAGTTGAGAGATAAGATTATGTAACGAATGGAGAAAGAACCGAATACTCAGCAATCATTGAGCATTATCTTCATCTCTCTAAAATCTCCTCCAACCTCACCTTCACTCCCTGCCACTCTGTATCCAGAATACTATAGAACACCGAATCACGATACCTGCCGTCAGGCAGGATCATGTGATTCCGCAGCACGCCTTCCCTGACCGCACCAATCCGCTCGATCGCTTTTTGCGAGCGGATATTCCTTGAATCTGTTTTGATCTGCACACGGATACACTTGAGTCTCTCAAATGCATGTGTTAGGAGCAGGTACTTGCACTCCGTATTCACGGCAGTTCTCTGGAACTCCAGTCCGTACCAGGTGCCGCCCACTTCAAGCCCGTAATCCTTTGGCATAATGTTCAAGTAACGGGTCGCGCCGGCTACCCGCCCTGAGGCAAGATGAATCACGGCAAACGGCAGATCAGTCCCTTGTTCACCGCGGGTCATAATATCTTTCACCCAGCTACGCATGTCTTCTTCGGTGTTCATGCGACCGTACAACATGAAGTCCCAGAAATCCTGTCCCACGCCGATCTCTGCCAATCCCGGAATGTGCGCCTCGCTCAACGGCTCGAGACGCACGTGTTTGCCCTGCAAGACTACGGGCTTCACTTCCATTATCTTCCCTCTCCCCGCGGGAGATGGGCCAGAGGTGATGGCCTTTTCCATCATCTCAGCCATTCCTCCTCACGCTTATCCTGCGACGGTAAATATGGCATCTGCGGCCCATCCACGCCCAACATGTCTGCCAGGGCGGCGCGCAGCGCAATGCGATCATCCCAGGCATATTCGATCTTTCCAAAACACATGGACTGTTCATGTCCTTTCCCGCAGGCAAGGACAATATCACCAGGACGCGCCAGAGTCAGAGCGAATTTGATGGCCTCGCCCCGGTCCGGGATCCGCCAAAAATTCTCTCCCTCGCGTCCACCCCTGGATCTCGCGCCTGCTGCCATTTCCTTGAGAATTCCGTCCAGCGACTCAGTCCGCGGATCTTCAGCGGTCAGAACTGAGAGATCAGCCAGCTCAGCGGAGGTCCCAGCCATCATGCGGCGCTTTTCTTTGTCACGCAGCCCCGCCGAGCCGAAGACAACGATTACACGTCCCGTTTCCTCTATCGAGTCTCCCTTTGAGATCATTTCCCGCGCCGCCTCCAGCGTCACCTTCAGCGCATTCGGCGTGTGCGCAAAGTCCACAATCGCCGTGAATGGCTGGCCCATGTCTATACGCTCCATACGACCCGGAACGCCTCCCAGCGAAGCAATGCCGCGCGCCGCAACACCTGGATCAATATGCAGTCCACGGATAGCTGCTGTTAGAGCGGCAAGACAGTTCGAAACATTGTATGCTCCAACTAGCTTGCAATCAATGGCTATACGCAAGCCAGTAGAAACCGCAATAAAACGGATACCTGATGGGCGGTACTCGATATCCTCCGCCCGGACATCGGCACCCGCCCGCAAGCCGTAACTGACTTTATTGACTTTGATGAAGTCATTCAGAAATTCAAAGGAGCGGTCGTCGCGGTTGATGATGCCAAGCCTTGGATTCCCCTGCGGCTTGGCGACTGTCCTTTCCAGGCTACTGAAAAGACGTGCTTTGGCTGCCCGGTAATTTTCGTAGCTGCCATGTTCGTCCATGTGCTCATGCGTGATATTGGTGACCACGCCGATATCAAACTCACAGGCGTCCACGCGATGCTGTGCCCAGCCATGCGATGTGGTTTCCAGCACAACATGAGTTAAACCCGCATCTACCATCTTTGCAAGATACCGCTGCACATCATGTGCATCCGGCGTAGTGACATGGAAGCCGGTATCCAGCACATCCTCGCCGATCACCGCATTGACCGTGGAAATCATCCCGGCCTTGATTCCCGCCTCCACCAGGATTCGATAGATCAAGTTACTCGTAGTCGTCTTACCATCCGTGCCAGTGACACCGATCACTGTCAGATGCCGCGCAGGCCAATCGTAAAACGCGGCAGCCAGAAAGGTCAGGGCTTGACGCGTATTTTCGAGCCTAATGTAGGGTATGGCGAGTCCAACTACTTCCCTCTCCCCTACAATCGCGGCCGCTCCATTTTCAATCGCCCTGGGAATGAAGTCATGCCCATCCGAGACCCCGCCTTTCATCGCGACAAACAGATCGCCGGGTTTTATGGCGCGGCTGTCAATCGCAATGCCGCTGATCGGGACATTTGGTATTTCAGAGGGTTGTGAAAAAGGGAAATCGATGAAGAGTTGGTTGAGCGTTTTCATAAGAAAAAGGTCTCGGCGATTCTATCGCTAAAACCTTTTTGGGCAAAGCATCTGACGATGAAGCCGGACGGCTTATTATCCCGTGCGGGAGCATGCTCCTGCACTCCAAAACATATCAGGCAGATTGGATAAGCTTGATATTGAAGTGATAGGAAGAGACTGCCAGTCGAAAACAGCGCCAGAGGATCACGTACATTTCGACGCCGCGGGAGGTGGTGATATCGCCGAGGTCAACCACAGATTTCCATCCGAAATCCTTCAGGAGTTTTGTGACCTTAGCCTTCGCATCCTGGCTGTTTCCGCTTAAGAAGACATCGCTTCGTTCAGCCAGCCTGGTTGGATTGACCATCACATCGGCATTGATCGTGTTAAGTGACTTGACGACAAAGGTCTGAGGAAATTCGCGCTGGATCTGTTCACCGAGCGAGTCGGTATTGCAAACTGTGAGATTCCACAGCTGGGTTGAATAATCGAGGGGATTAGAAGTATCAATCAAAATCTTGCCTTTGAGATTATTTTCCCCGGCCATGCGCAATGCACCGAGCGATGCAGTTCCCAGAGTACAGTTGAAAATAATTTCTCCAAATTCAGCAGCGTTGGCAAAGTTGCCAAACAGAGCGTGCTGGGCACCCATATCCTTTGACCAGGCGACTGCCTTCGGGTTATCCGGCTCACGAGCACCCATCATGACTTCGTGTCCCAAATTCACCAGCTTGGAACCGATCGTCTGTCCGACAACCCCCGTACCTAATACGCCAATTTTCATAGCATTCTCCTTTATAGCGTGCTTAGATTTGATATACAAGAGCCTGGCTGATTTGCGGATGTCAGGCTATGTCCTCACTTGCGCCTGATTATAATGAATTTTTTCACACGTGTACTAAACTTCTGCCTTGGTCATTTTCGTCTTGAGCCACTTCAAGCGGAAGGTTTCCTCGCGTTCACGCTCCTCCAGGGAAGAAACAATGAACTCGACCGTTCTTTCATATTCGGGAATAAAGATGTGCTGGAGCGCATTGACGCGTCGCTGGGTCTTACGCAGTTCCCCGGCCAGACGCCAGACCGTGGTTGTGAGCATGGAAAGCTGAGGGGTCTTGATCAGCACCTCGCGGAATGCGGCCGTGGCCTCATCCAACGCTGCATTCGTTCCGCTCAAGCTGTAAAGCATCTTTTGCGGTTCGCCGCGCGACTCAATCAAGGGGATAGCAACGCCCATGATGCCGCGCAGCTTCAGGTGGACATCGACCGTCTTGTTCGCAGCAAGCGCGGCCCATTCAACGTGGTCACTGCCCATGACGAGACGGGCTTTTTCCAGGGCGCCGTATGCCTTCTCGAGCAGTTTCCAGACTTCCTTTTGAAGTTCATCGGCTTCCTTCGCCACGCGGACCAGCTCCGAGGTCAACGCTTCGCGTTTGCGGTCGAGGATCTCGTAGCCCTCGCGCGCAAAGCGCAGTTCCTTCCTGATACGGATCAGGTTCGTGCGAGTAGGGGCAACACTATAGGCCGGCATGATTAGTTCCAGTCCTGGATGCAGGGCAACTGCATCCAGCTCGCGAACAATAGACGTCAGGCATCTTCGCCCTTGTAGTACTGCTTGATCTCATCCAGGCTGAGACGCGTCAACTCTTCCTTCGGCAGCATCGAAAGCAGGCGCCAGCCGATATTCAGGGTCTGCTCGATGGTACGGTTTTCGTTCAAGCCCTGATTGACGAACTCGCGCTCGAAGGCGCGGCCAAACTTGAGGTACTTCTGGTCCACGTCGCCAAGCTCCTCCTCGCCGATGACCGAGGCCAGCGCGCGCACATCCTGTGTATGGGCATAACCCGCGTAAATCTGAGCCGCAAGGTGTGGATGGTCGGCGCGGGTGCGATCCTTACCGGTGCCATGATCCATCATTCGCGAATGGCTGCCGCCTGATGTCTCGCTGCGCATGACCACCACTGGACCACCGATGCCATCTTTCATCAGGCGGGAGAGACTTGGCAAGACTGCGATCGGAGGATAGACGCCTGCGTAATACAGTTCGCGTCCGAGGGTGATCTGTCCTTCGGTAATATACCCGGTCAGGTCGGGGACCGGATGCGTGATGTCATCGTTCGGCATGGTCAGGATGGGGATCTGGGTGATCGATCCCTCGCTTGTGCGGATGCGTCCCGTGCGTTCGTAGAGCGACGCGAGGTCACTGTAGAGATAGCCAGGATAACCTTTGCGGCTCGGCACTTCGCCGCGGATGTTCGAGATCTGACGCAATGCTTCGCAATAATTGGTCATATCGGTCAGAACGACCAGCACGTGCATTTCCCGTTTGTAAGCCAGGTATTCGGCCAGCGTGAGCGCCGCACGCGGGGTAATCAAACGTTCCACCGGAGGATCGTCCGCCAGGTTCAGAAACATCGCCACACGGGTCAGTGCGCCACTCTCCATAAATGATTTGCGGAAGTAATCGGCCACGTCATGTTTGACGCCCATCGCTGCGAACACGATCGCGAACTGCTCCGATTCGGATGATGGTTCTCCCGCAGGCGCCCCAAGCGTGGCCTGACGCACGATCTGCGCCGCGAGCTGGTCATGCGGCATGCCTGCGCCAGAGAAGATGGGAAGCTTCTGCCCGCGCAGCAGAGTATTCATTCCGTCAATGGCCGAGATTCCGGTCTGAATATAGTCGCGTGGATACACACGGGCGGTCGGGTTGATCGGCGCACCGTTGACATCGGCGTATTCATCCGTCAGCGGCTGCGGACCGCCGTCAATCGGCTTGCCCAACCCGTCGAAAACGCGGCCGAGCATTTCCTCCGCAACGGGAACGCGCAAAGTGTCGCCCAGGAAGCGGACGCTTGTCCCGTCAATCGAGAGACCCGTTGAGCCTGCGAAGACCTGAACAACGGCATACCCTTCACTGACTTCCAACACACGTCCGCCGCGGATGCGACCCTGTGAGTCGCGTATCTCCACCACCTCGTCATAGCTGACGTTTGCCGCCCCTTCCACGATGACAATCGGGCCCTCGATGCGGCTGACACCAAGGACTTCCTGTCCACCTTGAACAACTACGTCGCTCATCTGTACTCCGAATCTAATCGACTCATTTGCTCGTCGATTTCTTTTTGGATCCCATCCAGTTTTTCCAATTCCTCATTGGGAACGGCGGTTTTCATGCGGATCAGCGTATCTACGATCGGCAGGTTGTGGATGACCGAGATCGGCGCGCCGTGCTGAACGATTCTCAAGGCGCGCTCGTGGAAGTGTAGGATCAGGTCTAACATGCGAATCTGTTTCTGGACCGATGAGTAGGCATCCACGTTATCCATGGCGTTCTGCTGGAGGAATCCCTCGCGCAGCAGGCGGGCGGTCTCAAGTACGAGACGTTCAGCATCCGGCAGCGCATCCGGGCCGACCAGCTTGACGATTTGCGACAGTCGGCTCTCCTCGCTCAAGAGCTCCATGGCACGGTTACGCATGCCCAGCCAATCGGCCCCGACCTTTTCGCGCCACCAGCCCGCCACATCTTCTAGATATTCGCTGTAGCTATCCAGCCAGTTGATGGACGGGAAGTGCCGGGCGGATGCCAGTGATTTGTCCAGCGCCCAGAAGCAGCGGATGAAACGCTTCGTGTGCTGGGTCACTGGCTCGGAGAAGTCACCGCCTGGAGGCGAGACCGCGCCGACGATCGTGACCGAACCAGAATTGCCGTTCATGGTCTCGACGTAACCCGCGCGCTCATAGAATTCCGCCAGACGCCCCGCAAGGTACGCCGGGTAACCTTCCTCCGCCGGCATCTCTTCGAGACGACCCGAAACCTCACGCAGGGCCTCCGCCCAACGGGAAGTCGAATCTGCCATCAAAGCGACGTGGTAACCCATGTCGCGGTAATACTCTGCAATCGTGATACCGGTGTAGATGCTGGCCTCGCGCGCCGCCACGGGCATATTGGACGTATTCGCGATCAATACAGTGCGTTCCATCAATGGACGCCCAGAGCGCGGGTCCACCAGATGCGGGAATTCCTGTAGCACTTCGGTCATCTCGTTGCCGCGCTCACCGCACCCGATGTAGACGATCACCTCGGCATCGGCCCATTTGGCGATGCTGTGCTGAGTCACGGTCTTGCCGGAACCAAATGGACCCGGGATACCGGCAGCGCCGCCTTTTGCGACCGGGAAGAAGGTATCCAACACGCGTTGACCGGTGATCAACGGCGTTGTAACGCCAAGGCGCGATTTATACGGACGCAGTCGGCGGACCGGCCAGCGCTGAAGCATGGTCAATTCTTTTTCTTCCTTGCCAGCTTTCAGCCGCGCGATTGGCTGCTCGATGGTATATTCTCCGGCCTCGGCAACCCAGGTCAAAGTCCCGGAGAGATCGGGCGGAACCATGATGCGGTGCTCGAAGGTATCCGTCTCCATCACCGTGCCGATGATCGCGCCGCCGGAAACCACGTCCCCATTTTTTGCAACGGGCGTGAACTTCCACACATCCTTGCGGTACAGTGGATCCAGGCGAATGCCGCGCCCGATGAACGAGCCGGACTCCATCTCGATCAAGGGAAGCGGACGCTGCACGCCATCGAAGATACTTTTTAAAAGGCCCGGTCCAAGTTCCACTGATAAAGGCAATCCTGTTCCATAGATGGGCGCACCCGGCCGCATGCCCGATGTCTCTTCATAAACCTGCGCGGTGATCGTATCACCGTTCAAACCGATCACTTCCCCGACCAGACGGTCCTCACCCACCTCCACCAGTTCCAACATGCTGACGTGTCGCGAGCCCCGCGCACGAACCACGGGGCCGTTGATCCACGTCACAATGCCAATCTGTTCACTCATAACTTCTCTCCCATCAAGACCTGATAGACCGAGGAGCGCAAGGTACTTTGCAGGCGGTTCAGGCGCGTTTCCAGTGTATTGTCATAATGCAGCCGGCCGTCGGACGCATCTACAATCACCCCCGTGCCCGATTCGAGAGGCTCCCCGATCGTTAGCTGCGCCTTCAGTTCGTTTGCGATCTGATCCAGCGTGCCCGACTTCAGGACCTTCAACGTCGCCTCATCTGCCCGGACCCGGGCAGTGCTCGCGTTCAATTGAGTGACAGCCTCCCGCAGCAGATCCGCGGTGATCTTCTCATAATCGGGGCGTTTCTGCACCGAAGGGAGTTTTTGCCGCGCAGCCTCGAAAATCTTGTCCAATAGTTTTTCGCGATGTTCGAGCTGCAGCGTGCGCGCCTTCAACTGCGCGGTTGCAACAGACTGACCGCGCAGGCGCTCCGCTTCCTGTTTGGCGCGCTCAAGGATGGCCTGCTGTTCCTTCTCAGCCTGCTCCTGCATCCGCTGACGAATGGCATCCGCCTTGGCCTGGGCTTCCTCCTTGATCTGCTCTGTCTCTGCTTGAGCATCACGCAGGATGGCACGGGATAACGCTTGAATATCTTCTTCTAAGACTTTCATGGCTCAATACCTAGTCCTTCAAGGTGACAGTCACCTTCTCTTATAGCTTGATCCCAATCGCGCGCAGCACCACATCGCCCAGGGATGGCTCATCCGCAGGGACTCCTTCAGGAGAGGGAATTTCCACGACCAGCGGAATCGTGCTGCGCAGTTTGAGGTCTTCCATCCTCTGGCCGACCAGGCGTGCGGCATCCCGGGTTACCAGGATGATGCCGATATCTCTAGAGCGCAGCGCCGCGTCCAAAGCAGCATTGGTTTCCTCTGCTGTCGCGGCCGGCTCACCATGAACACCGGCTAACGAGAAACCAAGCACCGCGTCTGGATGACCAATCACAAGGACTTTCATGGGTCGCTACGGCAGAACGAGGAAGGAAATGATCAGCCCGTAAATGGCGATGCCTTCGGAGAGACCCACGAAGATCAGTGAACGACCAAATGATTCGGGCTTCTCCGCCGTCGCACCGACTGCGGCAGCGCCAGAGCCACCTACTGCGATGCCTGCGCCAATACAGGCCAGACCGGTTGAAAGAGCGGCGGCTAGGGTCGCGTACTGGTCCGCCCCACCCTGCTGGGCAAGCTTACCCGCCGCGAATGCTGCCGAAGGTGTAGCCAGCCAGACTACAAAGAGTCCGGCGGCCATCATGCCGACTAAAAAGTTGAATGCGTTGAATCCGTTTACCAGGCGGGATAAGGCTTTGGCAGGACTGGTCTTTCCATTCTGGATCACATAAATAACAGCAGGAATTACCGGGATCAGACCGACGAGAACCGCAAAGAGCACAAACATATCATTTCTCCTTATTATGTTGATTTTTTCTTACCATACCCGAAATCTCATACAGGACAAAAGCGAGTTACCTCGAGAATGAAAGCTCTACCCCTCATCTTTCGACGGGGTAATCCGGAGCGGCTCGAAGCGCATGCCGCCACCCGTGAAAAACTTTCCCAGGAATTCATAGTAGTGCAGACGCATGGTTTGAATGCCGACGATCAAACCCTCAAAGCCGATGATGAAAATGTTACCAATGATGACGGTGATCCAGAATCCAATGTTGGGGGTATCCCCAGCCAGGTTGAAGATTGCCAGGCTCAGCCCGCCATGCGCCACCGCAAAAGCACCGACGCGAACGTATGACAACGTATTGCTCAACTGGCTGATCACGGTCTCAAACAGATCCATGAAGGCCTGGACCAGATACATGATGAACCCGCCTACCCCATGAGCTTCAATCACTGGGCGATGACCTTCCATCAGGTTCATCAGGGCTTCGGAGAACATGATTCCAAGGGCAAAGATCAAAGCCAGGATTGGAAATGGCAGAGGTAAAGACCCGATGGCGGTCGCGATCCTTGGAACAATTGGCAGCTTCACAGAGCCTAACAAACCAAGGAATGAGAGGTAGAACAGCAATCCCAGGATGCCATTGTGGCCAAAAACGAGGTGTCCCCAATTTCGAGACCGAAAGTGATTGAAGATGCCCAGCAGGAAACCTGCCAGCAGCATGACAATGCCGATATCGATCGCCAGAATCAAAACCTGCAAAATATTGGTTTTGTTGATCGGGCTCAACCACAGGGGGTGAAAGGGAAAACCGAACGTTTTCTCAAAGTGCTCGCCTTCAAACCCGAACACACTTCCATACAGGGCGCCAAAAATTGCCGCTGACGCGCCGCAGTAGGCAATCAACAGTCCGAGGCCGGACATGCCTTTCATGATCACTTTATTGTGGATCAGCAATCCAAGCACAAGCAAGACCAGGCCCTGCCCCAAATCTCCGAACATCGCGCCGTAGAGAAACGGGAAAGTGAATGCGAAAAGCAATGTTGGGTCCAGCTCACCATATTGGGGCCGCGCATAGGTATTCACCAGCATCTGAAACGGCTTCAGGTATTTATTGGTGAGCAGCGCAACCGGCACATTGGAATTGTGTCCGCTTCGAGTAGTCGGAATGCTCTCAATGATGATTTCCCCGGAAGCGTGTTTCAGCCGCTCTACCAGGTGGTCAAGGTCCACTACGGGCACCCAGCCAGTGATCACATAGGTGTGACGAAGCTGCCCATAGCGAAGGATCGCATCAGATAGGACGCGGCTTGCATGGGCCCGCCAGGCAAGGTCACGTAGTTGCTCTCCGCGCGTTTCGGCCAGGCGCGCGAGATTCTGTTGAGCCTCTTCTATTTTGCGCCGCGAATTCTCAATCGTGCTTCGAATGGACCGGATGATCTCGGCTGGTTTTCCGCTGTATTCCTCGGGCAGGGTCAACGGATTCAGATAGGCGCTTCGCGCGGCGCGCTCCAAAACGTCCGAATTGGCACGAGTTCCCGCGAGAAAAACGACCAGCTTCTGGGGATCGGAGCGCAGTGTCAGGAAGATATTGGGAACACGCGCAAGGCTCGTCTGCAATCTCTCAACGTTTGCTGCCGGAATTAATCCAAGAATGGAATAGAGATATCTCGAATTCCGCAAGGAAGCAATGTCGAGATCCACATCGGAAACAGGCTCCAACTGGTTCAGGGTGCCTTCCAGTTGCTCGATCCTTTTCCTTTCGTTGTTGAGCTGGTCGCTCGTCTGCTTGACCTCCTGCTCGATCTGATCGATAGCCGGGCCTATTTTGCCGAGGTCTGCCATCGCGTCGAAATCAGAAGCAGGAGGCTGGCCCTCATCAATTCCCAGGGTCTGCAGGATCACCTGAATACGACGTTCCAGCGAGGCATAGCTTGCCGCGGTTTCCTGCCAGTTCGTTGCCCCGCCCTTCGCTCCTGCAGCCAACGGAATGGTGCTATCAGTCTGCTGGAAGACGCCATGTCCACTTAAGACCTTTGTCACCGCAAGCAGATCTTTCGCAGGAACGACAAGTTCAACCTCAGTCATTGCTTTCGGAAAAAACATGATGTGTCTCCAAAAAATTTATGACGGAAAAGTCGCTAGGCCTTCGCGACCGCTTCCTTCAACAGAAAGGGCCGGATTTCATCCTCCGAGAAGCCAGACGATTTGCCCTCGATCAGCACGACAAGATCCTGTATTTCGAGATTGCTCAACACGAGGAAGGCCAGAGGCAGCCCGGCATGGAATGGATTGCCTGCAAAAGCGGCCATACACTGCTTCATAAGCTGCCGTTTCAGCTGCACTTCCAGCCTTGGAAGACCACTCTGCGGCGCTTCCAACATGGAATTTATCTCGGGAATATCAGGATATACATGTGAAACAACTGATGCAATATCCGCGCCCGCCGCCACCGCGCGCACATCCTCGTCACGAACGTGATATCCAAACGGCAGTGTGTAATTGATAAGTTCTTCTTCGGAAAGGTGATAATAGACCCGGTAGCGAACGGCCCAGGTCAGGTTGTTCATGTCCATCAATGACCCCACTACGCGTGTAGCTTGTTCCCGGTCCTGCCCCTGCAATTGCTTGGCTTCTTTCCAGAGTCGACGCCAGTAATATAGATCCAGCGCCACTTCCAGAGGAAAAAGATTCTGCTCCTGGCTGTAACGCTTCATCGCGAAGGAAAGCGGTTCTTCATAGACCGTGCCGTTGAGCAACTCCACGGCTGAGCCCACACTTCCGGATTCCACCATGGCCTGCGCTGGCAGCACACTCAATGACCCGATGGGAAAGAGCACATCTTTTACGTGCTCCCAATCCGATTGACTCACAATGGCGCGCAGCACAGCCTTGAGATTATCCACTTCAAAATAACGGTAAAGCTGGATCAAGAGCGGACGAATATGCCCCGGCGCCATGTGAATCACGCTGTTATACACATCCGCCAGGCGGCCCTTGATCTGAATGGCGACCCGGCGCGGCGTGATTTCATCTTCCTTTAGGTTAGCCACATAGGGACCGTAGGCGGTTTGTTTGAGCAGGCTGACCAGCGACGGAAAATCCGGCGCATCGCTCAGCCGCGCCATATCCTGTGCGCTGAGCATATAGGAATGCATTGCTCGCACTCGTGCGCTGAGGGCCGCGTATCCCGACACACCTGATTGGGCCATCGGTTACTCTTTTTTGATAATGCGCTCGAGGACGAAAGCCACGGCCCGATCAAAATTGCTCATGGCCAACGCCTCTGACTCCCGATTTTTCTGCTCAGCTGTTGAGAGAATTCGACTCGTCTCTTCCTCAGCCTGGGCTTTTGCGATCAAAGCCCGTGCATCTTCCTGCGCTTTTGCACGAGCCTGCTCGATCAAGGCCTGGGCTTCCTGTTCCGCCTGAACTGGTAACTGTTGGGCTTCACGAACGGCCTTTTCATGGATTTCCTGCGCTTGCCTTTCAACTTCAATTACCTGTTGAATTCGATTCTCATTCATACCGTTTTAGCCTCACAAATAATGGCTTATATTGGCCGCTATTGTAAAGTAAAAGTTATAGAGAATCAAGGTCTAATTTGTTTTAATAGTGAAATCCCTCATTTCTACTTGACGGAAAACAAAAAGGCTTGAGTCGATTCAACTCAAACCTTTTGAATTTCTGCTTCGGATGGGCTTACTTCAGGGTCTGGCGCAACCCTTCGAGCTTTCCGGCAACAGAACCGTCGAGCACCTTGTCACCTACTTTGATGACCAGTCCGCCCAGGATGGACGGATCCACGCGGAAGGAGACGGCCTGTGCACCCACCTGCGCCAGCACATCCTTCTTTACCGCAGCTTCCTCATCCTTACTCAGAGGCAGCGCGCTGGTCACCTCGGCGGTCTCACCCTTGAAGTCCGCGCCGCCGAGCACTACGACCTTGCCAGATTTCACACCGGAGAAGAACTCATCGATCAACGCGTGCTGCTTCTTCTCATCCAGTGCTTCACCGACCAGTTTGTTCGCGGCGGCGACAGCCAGTGCTGCCACCTGTCCACGCAGGTCGCCGAGGATACGATTGCGCTCAAGTTCAGATGCAGTTTTTGCTTCGTCAAGAATTTTCGCGGCCTGGGCTTCCGCAACCACCTTTACATCCTCACCGGCAGATACCGCGCGCTCGGTGGCTTCACGGACAACTTTATTTGCTTCTGCCTGGGCATCAGCGACGATCTTGGCCGCGTCCTTTTCGGCATCCTTGCGGGCTTCGGCCGCGACGCGTGCATCTTCAAGTCCCTGTGCAATTTTTTGTTTGCGCGTTTCCATCATGTTCAACATGGGCTGATACACCCACGCATTTAACGTGAGGAACACAATGATGAACGCGATGATTTGAACAATGAGAAGACCGAGATTAATACCAAGTGCTTCCATATTATTACTCCATTACACAACTTTGAACAGCATCAGGAACGCGATGACCAGGCAGTAGATAGCGATGGCCTCAGAGAACGCGATACCTAGGATCATGTTCGTCAGCAAGTTACCATAGGTATCGGGATTGCGGGCCATTCCCGTCAGCGCACCCTGTACGCTCAAACCAATGCCCACACCAGCGCCCGCCGCGCCGATCATTGCCAAGCCTGCGCCAACATAGCGCATTGCATCTAAAATATTTCCTTCCATGTTACAAGCCTCCTGGGTTTATCCTGTTATTCTTAGATCTCGTGTGCTTCAGCGCTAGCTTCAGCATGTTCTTCGTGCTCACCATGACCTTGCGTAGCCTGTGCCATGAAGACCATGGTCAACATGCCAAACACGAACGCCTGGATGACGCCGACGAACAGTTCAAACATCATGATCATCGCAGGCAAAATGCTAAACTTGCCGAGCAAGCCGGCGACGATCGCCACCAGCACGATACCTGCAAACATGTTACCGAAAAGACGGAAGGCAAACGAGAGGATCTTCGAGAGTTCTGAGATCAACTCAAGCAGGCCGACCAAAAAGTCCATAGCGCCGAAGAATGGCACCTTGAACATGCGTCTCGTATTGAAAAACTTGCTCAGGTAACCCCATCCCTGTGCGCGAAAACCGATATACTGAATTGCAATCACAGCAATGATCGCCAGAGAAGCAGTGAAGTTCAAATCCACAGAGATGCCGCGGAAGAACGGAGCGAGGATATATTCCTTACTGAGTTCAGGAGTATAGATCTGCCAGCCTTGCAGTTCAGAAGCATGTTCCGCGACGCGCGGGTGCAATACACCAATTGATTCAAATCCCGGAATCAACTTGAGCAGGTTTGCCACCAACACATAGAACATAATGGTCGCAAACCACGGGAAGATCGCCCTCGCCCACTTTGTGCCTGCGGAACCTTCCGTCAGGTTATAAAGCAGTTCAAAGAAGGCCTCCATCACATTTCCAACGCCACGCGGTACCAGGTCAGTACCAGCACTCTTTTTCAAAGAGCTTCTTGTCCACAGCGCGAGTGGAATGATGATGATGAAAATTGTGACAAAAAGCGTCGGCAGCGTGTTGACCAGCGGTATGCCAAACAGCCAGGTTTTGCCCTCGCCCAATAAGTTTTCTGCCTTCACCGAGATCTCAGGCTGAACGGGCACTAGAATCCCACCCACAATAAAGCCCACGATCATCAGTACCAGCACGACCCATCGGCGCCAGGGTCTACGTTTTTGTTGTTCCAAAGTCCGCCTCCTAGACAGGATTTTCCTTTTGCGTATTTTCGTTTTGTTCTCTCAACCTCGCCAGGGTCCTGCGCGCCACAGAGAGCATCAGGAGCACTGAAAGAGGGATTCCGGCAAACAAGAGCACCAGCGTGATGACTGGCTTTGTGCCAAATGTGTTGTCAAGCCACAGACCAAGGAAGACAGAACCCAAAATCACCACTAAAGTGAGACACCCGACCTGACCAATCATCACAATCAGCAGCGTGTTGAGTATGTTTTTGCGGTTCGGGTCTGATTGTGCCATGCCGCACGATTATACCTGACGGGCTAAACGGATGTCAACAAATCGGCGGATAATTCTCCGCTTCACCCTGGACCATGGGCGTGCTTCCGCTAAAGTCTGTCGCACCATCTAATCCTCTAGAATAAATTCACCGCCGCCGCGTTCGACCAGCTGAACCACGGTGCGAACAGAGTCCCAACCAAAATCACACCTGCAACGAGCACGATCAACGCAATCGCATACGGGCGAGTTAGCGGGACGGGATGCTGCTCTTCCTGTTCGCCAGGCATGCGATACAGATAGACATACTTCATTACGTTCAAATAGAAGTAGACGCCGACGATGGAGTTGAGAATGCCCACAACAACCAGCCAGACGTACCCTGCCTGGATGCCTGCCGCAAAGACAAAAACCTTGGCCACGAACCCGCCAAACGGCGGCATCCCTGCCAGTGATAAGAACGCGGCTAACATCATTAGCGCCAGGCCAGGATTCCGGCGGCTGAGACCAGCGTAATCTTTGATATTATCCGAGCCGATGATGCGGGAGACAGCCATCACGATGCCGAAAGCCAGCAGGTTGGTGATGATATAGGCTGCAAGATAAAAGACCACGCTGGCCGCGCCCAGCACCGAGAATGAGACGACACCGATCATCACATATCCCGCGTGCCCAATGGAAGAATACGCCAACAGACGCTTTATATCCGTTTGCGGTAAAGCGAGCAGGTTACCTACAGTCATTGTGATGGTGGCAATGACGGCGAAGATCATGGTCCACGAAGGCGCAAAACCGGGGAATGCCACAAAGAACAGGCGAGTAAGGACTGCAAAGCCTGCAGCTTTCGAGGCCGTCGAAAGGAATCCAGCGACAGGGGTTGGCGCGCCTTGATACACATCTGGTGCCCAGAAGTGGAATGGGACAACAGAGACTTTAAAACCGATTCCAACCATCAACAGGAAGATGATGCTGAAAATCATTACAAAGGAGTTTGCAGCACCCGTAATCAGGCTGGCGAGGGCGTAGATATTCGTCGTCCCCGCAAAGCCGAAGAGCAGCGAGAAGCCATAGAGCATGATGGCGGAAGCCATTGCCCCGAAGAGCAGATACTTGAGGCCCGCTTCGGTCGAATGCTCATCAGAAAGCATAAAGCCTGAGAGGATGTACAGCGGAATGGAGGTCGTCTCAATCGAAAGGTAGAGCATGACCAGATCAGCGGAAGCAGCCATCAGGTTCATGCCCAGAAGCGAGGCAAGGAGCAGGAGGTAGGCCTCGCCGCGATGTCCAACCTTTTCATTGTCCATCATCAGGAGCGCTGTCGCGGCCGCCGCAAACATGAAGAGCATCTTGAAGAAAAAGCCCAGCCAGTCGAAGCGGACCATTCCCCCAAGTACGGCTACCGGTTCGCCAGGTCGGCCGAATAACAGAGAGATGACGATTGCAGCGAACAGGCCACCTGCGGTGAGCCATCCCACATTGCGACGACGGTCCGCCTGCCAGAACGGCTCGACGACCAGGATCAGCACTGCCACCAGGAGGATCAGGATTTCGGGGAGGATCGCGAGGAAGGTTGTCGAAGTAAACATTATGCACCTCCCAGAAGGCGCAGGATATTTTGAACGCCGGTCGAAACCAGAGGCACCATAAAGCTGGGATATAGCCCCAGAAGGATCATGAACGTACACAGGGTCACAATCGCCACCTTATCGAGAACGGTGACATCCGTCATATGGCCTTCGAGTTTTTCCGGCATTTTGGCAAAGAAGACCTGACGGATGTTGCGCATGATATAGGCCGCCGTGATGACAATCGAGACGCTGGCAATGACAGCCACCAGCCACTGCGCGCCCCACACACCCATGAAGATCGGAAATTCAGCAATGAAGCCGGAGAAACCCGGCATTCCCATTGAGACCAGACCTCCGACAATGAAGCCGACTGCCGCGAAAGGCATCACTTTGCTCATGCCACCCAGCTCAGGAATTTGACGTGTATGCGAGCGGTCGTAGATCATGCCGGTGATGGCAAAGAAGAGAGCTGTCATCACACCGTGCGAGAACATCTGTACTCCTGCACCGGTGAGGCCCGCACGGTTGAGAGTGGAGAAGCCGAGCATCACCAGTCCCATGTGCGAAACGGACGAGAAGCCGATCATGTATTTTAAGTCCTTTTGCACGAAAGCGATATAGGCACCATAAACCACCGCAACACTGGCAAACAGCATGATCAGCCACGACCAGTACTTGGCGCCCTCCGGCAGCAACATAATGCCTACGCGCAGAGCAGCAAATGCGCCAAGTTTCATCAGCACGCCTGCGTGGAACATGGAGACGGCGGTCGGTGCGGCCACGTGTCCGTCTGGCGACCAGTTATGGAAGGGCCAGATACCACCGAGCACTGCGAAGCCAAGGAAGACTGGCAGGAACCAGGCAATCTGAAAACCCTGTGAGAATCCAGCCTTTTCGATCTGCAGCATGTCGAAGCTAAGCGTTCCTGTATTCTGGTAGCTCGTCCAGTACATTGCAAGCGCGCCCACGAGTGCAACAACCGAACCGATGAACAGGTAGAGCGTTAGTTTCATCGCCGCGTATTCGCGAGTGGCAATCCAGCCCCAGATAACGATGAGAAGGTACATGGGGAACACAGCGATCTCATAAAAGAAGAACAACATGAAGAGATCGAGCGAGACAAAGACGCCGAACACGCCGGATGCGAGGATGAACAGGAAGGCAAAGAATTCGCGCGGGCGATCCTGAATGCCTGCCATTACGTGCTTATCATCATCACCCCAGGAGATCAAAACACCAGTGAACATGACGATGCCCGTTAGAAGCACGAGCGGGGTACTCATGCCGTCCACACCAAATTTCAGGCTGATGCCCAGCATCGGGAGCCAATTGTACGTTTCAACAAACTGATAACCGCCTGTGGTTTTGTTGTAGGAGAAGTACACCCAGAAGGAAAGCAGCAGTGCAAAGGTCGCAGCCGCGAGGGCAAGTCCGCGCGCTTCGTTCTTTTTCTCGCGCGGGATCATGAGCAGGAGCATCGCCGCGACCATGGGGGTGAAGGTAATAACGCTCAGTACAGGAAAGTTCATCATCCACCTCTTAGAACAGCATGACCACGGCTTTGTTGATCACGTTCAAGATCCACGCAGGCCAGATGCCGATCCATAGGATCAAAGCCATCAACGGAGCGATCACGAAGATTTCGCGGGTGCTGATCTCGGTCAGCCTGTGCTCGCCATGCGCCCAATGTTCATTCAATGGGCCATGCAGCACCTTCTTGATCCCCTTCAAAATGTATGCACCTGTGAAGAGCAGACCCAGCATGGAGATCGCGGTGTAGACCGTCAAAATCGGGAACGAACCTCGTACCACCAGGAACTCGGAGACGAAGCCGTTCAGGCCGGGCAGTCCAAGCGAAGCCATCGAAGTGAAGATCAGGATGCCGCCATAGATCGGCACAAGCGGGAACAGTCCGCCGAACTCTTCAAGGTTGCGGGTATGAGTGCGTTCGTAGATCACGCCAACGAGGAAGAACATCCCAGCCGCCGATAGACCGTGATTGAACATCTGGAGGATTGCACCGTTTAAGGCGATGGTCGCATCGTTCGTTCCAGCGGCGAAAGCCGCCGCGGCGATACCGAGCACCACGAAGCCCATGTGATTCACTGAGGAATAAGCGACGAGGCGCTTGAAGTCCGATTGACCGTAAGAGCCGAACGCACCGAAGACAATCGCTGCGACGGCGAGGAAGGCGAGCGCCCCCGCAAAGTACTTTGCTTCAGCCGGGTATAACGGCAGAATAAGACGCAGGAAGCCATACGCGCCCAGTTTCAACAATACACCAGCCAGCAACATCGAGCCAGCGGTTGGAGCTTCAGTATGCGCATCAGGAAGCCAGGTGTGGAATGGCCATACAGGGACTTTGATCGCGAACGCAATGACAAAGGCCCAGAACGCGATCGACTTCACCGTGCTGACCGACATGCCGAGCAGGATCTTATCCGCTGGCAATGAATTCCACATGCTTACGATCTGCTGCAAATCAAAGGTTTGGAACAGAACGCCCAGCATCTGAATGCCAAGCAAAAGCCCAAGCGAACCACCCATCGTGTAGATCATGAACTTGAGTGAAGCATAGTCCCGATTCGCGCTGCCCCACTGGCTGATCAGGAAGTACATCGGGACGAGTCCAACCTCCCAGAAGACAAAGAAGATCAGCAGGTCGAGCGCCATGAACACGCCGAGCATGCCCGTCTCCAGGAAGAGGAAGAGCATCATGTATGGCTTGACGCGGTCCGTGATGCTGAATGACGCGAGAATGGCAAGCGGTGTGAGCAGCGTCGTCAGCAGCACCATCGTCAACGAAAGGCCATCCACACCAACATGGAGGGACGCGCCAATCGCCTGATACCAGACGTAGTTTTCCTCAAACTGGAAGCCTGCGGCGTCAGGATTGAAACGAAACCAAACCATAAGCGAAAGCACAAACGGGATCAGGCTCGCACCGAATGCAAACCAACGCAGGAGCTTATTCTCATCCTTCGGCAGGAAGAGCATCACCACAGCCGCCAGGGCCGGAAAGAACAAGATGGATATGAGCAGATGATTTTCAATGAAGTTCATCTTTTCTCCTTAAGGCCGCATCAGGCTGGACAGGGCGGGAATATTCAGCAATGCCGCTCCAATGATGATAAAGAGCACCAGCGCGAGCATGAGGTACTGCTGTACGCGTCCGGTCTGGATCGGGCGCAGGTTACGGCCCACCCATTGAGTGACATCTGCTGTGCCATCGCCGAGGGTCTCGTTGATGAATTTGAGGTCGATGTACTTGCGGATGGTATCGCCGAGCCAGCCAGTGACCTTGCCGAACGAGTGCAGGATGCCGTCGATCAACCCCTTGTCCATCCAGGCTGAGACGAAGGTCTCGGAGAACCAATAGGCAGGTTTGACGAAAAGGAAGTCGTAGATTTCGTCGAAATACCATTTGTTTTTGAGAACAGGGATCTGTAGCTTGTCTTCAGCCGGCGACTTCACATTTCGGTACACCAGCCAGCCGGCATAGAGACCACCAAGTGCGACAACGAGAGATGTGAAAAGTGGGATAAAGTTGAAAGCCGGCGCCACAGGCTCCTCGGCCAGCGTTCCACCTACAAAACCATGGAACCAGTTCGGGATAAGGCCGCCGAGGACTGGGAAATGTTCAGGGATGCCGACCCAGCCATAAGTCACAGCAAAAAACGCCAGTATGACCAGAGGTGCGGTCATGGTCCACTTGGTTTCTTGTGCATGTTCCGCTTCATCCGTGCGAGCCTCACCTAGGAAGGTCAGCGTGATCTGGCGCATGGTATAAAAGGCGGTCATGAATGCCGCGATTGCAAGTGTCGCAAAGACTGTCCAGTGACCGTTGCCAAATGCATCCGCCAGGATTTCATCCTTGGACCAGAAGCCGGCAGTCAATACCGGGAAGCCAGAGAGGGCAAAACCGCCGATCAGGAAGGTCCAGAATGTGATGGGCATCTTCCTCCGCAGGCCGCCCATGTTGAACATGTTCTGTGGATCAACTTCGTGATTGCCTGTATGAAGGACTCCATGCTCCATACCGTGAATGACAGAGCCGGAGCCCAGGAAGAGCAGCGCTTTGAAAAAGGCGTGAGTGATCAGGTGGAAAGCTGCGGCTACGTACGCACCGATACCCACTGCGGCGATCATGAAGCCGAGCTGGGAAATGGTGGAGTAAGCCAGCACGCGTTTGATGTCATTTTGTGCCACGGCAATCGTGGCGGCGAATATGGCCGTGAAAGCACCGATGAAAGCGATAAAG
>JAKOVF010000296.1 GCA_029782225.1 Chloroflexota bacterium
TGGCTGGCTTGTTTTGCAGCTAACAAATTCTCCTCTGTGGCTGGGGCTGCTGGGATTGAGTTTTGCCTTGCCGATGATCTTCCTCCCGCCATTTGCAGGGGCGGTCGTGGATCGCGTGCATCGCGTCAAGTTACTGTTCTTTACGCAGTCCATGCAAATGTTGACCGCCTTCGCCCTGGCAGGTCTCACGTGGGCAGGGAAGATTCAGGTCTGGCATATCCTCGTCGGATCACTCATCGTTGCAGCCGCGTTGGCATTTGACAACCCTGCGCGGCAAGCTGTGATCCCGGACCTGGTCCTCCCACGTGACCTGCTCAATGCTCTGTCACTTAATTCAGCAACGTATACGGGCGCGGCATTGGTGGGCCCGGCTTTGGCTGGATTGATGCTGGAGCCATTAGGTGCAGGGACATTATTCTTTCTCAACGGCGTCAGCTATTTGGCTGTCATATTTGCGCTGGCCGCCATGCGCGAGGTCCGCACTCATAGCGGGGGAGAGAAAGGCTCGCTGAGAGCCTCGTTTTGGAACGGTCTTTCTTATGCGTGGAAGAATCGCCTGATCCTAGCTTTGCTGGGGCTTTCTGCTCTCGGAGCGATCTTTGGACGTTCCTACCAGAATCTTCTCCCAGCCTTTGGCCGCGACATTTATCACGCCGGGCCTCAAGGATACGGGTTGTTGCTGTCCGCTGGTGGGGCAGGTGCACTGATCGGCGCTTTTGGTCTTGCTTCCTTTAAACAGATCAAACGTCAGGGCGCGGTCATGCTCGGTAGCGGACTCGTGTTTTGTTTGTCGTTGATCGTTTTTGCACTGAGTCCAAGTTTTGTATTGGGCATTCTTATGCTGGTGATCGCTGGTGTGACCTCAACCGTGTTTTCCACGATCATCTCCACGTTCATCCAGCTTTCCGTTCCCAACGAAATGCGTGGGCGTGTGATGAGCCTGTATACAGTCACGCTAATTGGATTGCCATCTCTGGGGGCGATGGGCAGCGGCGCATTTGCTGAATGGTTGGGTGGAACGCAAGGCGCGCCCCACGCCGTTTTGCTGGGCGCGGTACTTCTGGTGATTGTCCTTGTTTTTGTGATTCCCGTTTTTGGAAAGCGCGATCTGCCAGTCAGATAGTCAGAAGCTACCGGGTCCAGATCATCGGCGACAAGAACACAACAATGACCGCGGCCAATATTGTCAGCGGTGTCCCTACACGGACAAAATCTGAGAATTTGTAGTTTCCTGGGCCGTAGATCAGCAGGTTCCCGTGGTGCCCAATCGGGGTCAGGAAAGAGACAACGGCTGCCATGGCAACGGTCACGATGTAGGCCTCTGGAGATGCATTCAGGTTATGGGCCAGTGCCAGCGCGACAGGTCCCAGCAATGCGACGGTCGCAGCGTCCGACATAATCTGTGTGATCAGGGCCGCCACGATGAACAGCATCAACAAAATCCAATGGATATTCCAATTCTCCACTAGCGATTGCAGGCCGCCAGCCAGCAGGTCTGCAGTGCCTGTTTTTTGCATCGCCAGGCCCAGAGGGATTGCACCTGCAATAAAGACAAAAATGCGCGTATCAATGGATTGGTAAGCCTGGCGTATGGTCACACACCCGCTCAGGATCATCGCCACTGCGCCGGCCATTAATGCCAGCACAACCGGCACCACATTGGAGGCTGCCAAAAGGATTGTCGCGATCACGATAAGGCCGGCCAGACGCGCCTTGCGGAGTGGTTTCGGTTCTCCCTGGAACGGTGTCAGCAACAGGAAGGAGGGATTCTCGGTGATCCGCCTGAATGATTCGGAATCACCCACCAGGACAAGCACATCACCTTCGCGGATGCGCACCCGCGACAGCTCGGACCGGATCCACCCCTTTTGGCGCCAGACGCTGACGACAATCACGCCATAATTCTGTAAAAAATCGATCGTGCCAATGGTTCTGCCGATCAAGTCGGAATGCGGCGCGATGACAGCTTGAACCAGTTGGGAAGGAATATCATTCTCTCCATTTGTCCTTAACTGCGCTGCTTCCTCGCCGTATTTTTGAAGTGGTTGCAGAGCAACCCCTCGCTCCTGTTCAATGGTCGCCAGTTTATCGGGGTTGATGCGGACCAGGATCACGTCGCCTGACCTCATCCGTTTCTTGCCGTAAGGCTTTGTGCGCGGGTGCCTGCCCCGGAACCAGGTAACAACGTGAAAATCTTCTTCCTCGCCGGCCTCCAGCTCCTCAACGGTTTTTCCAATGCTGGGTGAATCGGAGAGAAGGACTAATTCTGTGTAGTAACCTTCAAGGCGGAAATGGTCGGCGGGTTCATCCTTATCAGGGTGATGAGGGAGCAGAAACCGCCCGAGCAAAAGAACGAAGATCGTCCCTGCAAGGGTCAGTGCGAGGCCAATAGGAGCGATGGAGAAAATACTGAGACCCGGCTGCCCTGCCTGCCTTAGCAGGCTGCTGGCAATGAGGAACGCGGGTGCACCGATGATCGTGATTGTTGTTCCCAGGGAGGCTGCAAACGACATGGGCATCAACAACCTGGAGGCCGCGATATTATTTTCACGGGATATTTTCAGCATGACCGGCACCATGATCGCTGTCAACGTGACGTGATGAGTGAACGCCGCGAGCAATCCCACAGCCGGCATGACCACACCCATGATGCGCTCGAAACTCCTGCCAGCCAGACGCTGGATGAGATCCCCCAGTTGCTTGGAAAGACCGGTGTGGAACAGCGCCCCGCTCAGGACAAAGATAACTGCCACCATAATGGCTGGTTCGCTGCTGAAGCCGGAGAGCGCATCCTGCGACTCCAGGATTCCCGTGAGACCGAGCGCCAAAATGATCAGGACGGCCGTCAAGTCCACGCGAATCCATTCGGTGAAGAGGAGCACCGTTGAAACGGTGAGAATAATGACCAGGATGAGTTGATCGGTATTCAGAAATCCAAAGAACATATATTTCCCTGTGATATGGAGCGCATGAGCAGCAGATTCTGCTGGGGCAATAATCGCTGTATTAAGAAGAACGATTGGAAGATGATCATGTTATACGGAAGGCTGTTCCCCTTGTTGTCTGACAAAAAAATCAGCGGCCAAGGCCCCGTGGCCTCGACCGCCGATTGAAAGGATGTTTCAGTGATCTTACTTCGCGTATTCAGTCGCGCGGGTCTCGCGGATGACCGTTACACGGATTTGACCGGGATATTGCATCGTCTCTTCAATTTTCTTGGCGATGTCGCGCGCCAGCCGAGTGGATGCAAGATCGTCAATCGCTTCCGGTTTGACGAGGATGCGGACCTCGCGCCCCGCCTGGATTGCGAACGCCTGTTGCACGCCCTCGAAAGACATGGACATTTCTTCCAGGGTACGGATGCGCTTGATATACGCTTCCAAATCCTCGCGCCGCGCGCCAGGACGCGCGCCTGAAATTGCATCTGCCGCCTCAGCGATCACGGCTTCCACTGTATCCTGGTCCACTTCGTGGTGATGAGAAGCGATCGCGTTGACCACTACTGGATGCACACCGTAGCGTTTGCAGAACTCTGCGCCCAGCGAAGCGTGTGTGCCTTCCTGGTTATGGTCCATGGCTTTGCCGATATCATGCAGGAAGCCGCCCTGTTTGGCCCATTCGACATTCGCACCAATTTCTGCTGCAAGGATGCCGGCCAGTTTGGAGACTTCCACTGCATGTGCGAGCTGGTTCTGTCCGTAGGAGGTGCGGAATTTCAGCCGACCCATCATGCGCAAGACTTCGCCATGCAAACCGGTGATGCTGGCATCGAACGCAGCCTGTTCTCCTGCTTCGTTGATGATTTTCTCAACCGCCTTGGCTTCATCCTCCACGATCTTTTCGATGTGGGCGGGATGGATGCGGCCGTCCACAATCAATTTCGTCAGAGCCCGGCGACCGATTTCGCGGCGGACCGAGTCAAAACAGGAGATGGTGACGGAATCCGGGGTATCGTCCACGATCACATCCACGCCGGCGGCCTGCTCGAACGCCTTGATGTTGCGTCCGTTGCGGCCCACGATGCGGCCTTTCATTTCCTCGTTGGGAAGGGTGACAACCGCACGGGTCACTTCTGCAACATGCTCTGAGGCAACGCGCTGAATGGCATCTGCGATCAATTTGCGGGCGCGCTTCTCGCCTTCCTCACGTGCTTCCGCCTCGATCTGGCGAATGATGCGGGCCATGTCGCCGCGCGCTTCCTTTTCCACCGAAGCAAACAGATCCTTGCGCGCCTCTTCCTGGGTCATCTGGGCCATGAATTCGAGTTTCTTCGACTGCTCTTCGTAGAGTTTATCGATCTCGTTGGCGCGCCGATCCACCTGGGACTGGCGTTTGTTGAGATTCTGTTCACGCTGTTCAAGCTTTTCGGCACGGCCATCGAGTTCGGTACGGCGTTTGTCGAGCCGGTCAGTTTCCTTGTTCAGCTCGATGCGGCGCTCTTTGATTTCGGTCTCGGAGGCCTGCACGATCTTCGTGGCACTCTCACGCGCCTGGCTTTCAATGAGGCGCGCCTGTTCATTGGCGATCTTGAGTATGTTATCGGCTTTGTCCTGCTGGGCCTTTGTGGCTTGATCCGCCTGATACCGGTGGAAGAAATAACCGGCTGCAACGCCCACGACAAGCACCAGCACATCTATGGCAACACTGAGCGGGTTCATGTTATATCCTCGTCCTCAAAATGTTTTTCTTCATTGTGCGCCTCGTTCCAGAGTCTGGTGACGGTGGGCGCGATAATTTCATAAGGGAAGCCGCGGCGGGCAAGGAACTCGGAGAGCTTTTTGCGGAACTCGTTCCATTCCAGACCTTTGAGCCGGCTGACCCGTTTCCGGGCCGCTTCATAGGCCAGGGCCGCTTCATCCACTCCCGCCACGGCGGAACGGACCGTTTCATCGTCAAGCCCTTTTTGGCGAAGCTCCATTGCCAGTACACGGCGGCTGCGCGGACGGAAGGTACTACGATTTTCCACCCACGCGGCAGCAAATTGATTATCGTTTGCAAATCCATCCCCACGTAGCTTTTCGAGTGTCTCATCAATGACCGCTTCGGGAATCTCATGCTTGCGAAGGTTTTGTCTGATCTCCGATTCGGAGCGAGCACGGTAGCTCAGGTAGAGCAGCGCCTGTTGGTATGCCCGTTCCCGAGCGTCGTCGGCCTGCAATTTGGCGATTTTTTCATCGCTCAGCTCCTGGCCCATTTTCAGCCAGGCGGCGGTGATCCGTGCCAGCCCGAAGGCAAATTCCCCGTCGAGGTAAATGTTTACTCGGTTGGGGCTTCTTTTCTGCGCTTCGATGGCGGTAATTTTTCTCATAAAACAAAACAGCCGAAGGTCCGATTCTCTCGGCCTCGGCTGTGAAAATGACTCATTTTGGCTGGCCCTCCCGCATCCCCGCGCAACGCGGTTCGGGATAGGTCAAATTATCGTAACGATGCTTACGTCACGTTCGGCACAGATTACGGTGGCGAAGTCAGTCCACGTATCAAAAATTTCATCCTAAAATGACTTCCCGAAAAACTCCCGGGTCCAGGGGAGGTTCGTGCGCGAATTCCAAAGTTCATTTACAAGCCAGGCCATGAGGCGGCGGAAATGTTTTTGCCAAATCCTTTCAGATTGCCCTGATTATACTTGTATTTTTAAGAATCGTTAACATAACTTTTCCACGGCCCAGGGGTACTACCATTTGGATTCGATTAAAATCGTGACAAATGGAACTTGGTGAAACTTTGGAGTCGTGGAATAATCCTCAGGGCAGGACTCGAAGAATCAATCCACAGGAGGCAGTATGGCTAAGATCACACGTGAAGATGCACTTGAATATCACCGCTTGAAAGGCAAGCCCGGTAAGATCGCGGTTGTCCCTACCAAACCCATGGACACCCAGCGCGATCTGAGTCTGGCGTACACGCCGGGTGTGGCAGTACCGGTCCTGGAGATCGAAAAGGACCCGGAACTGGCCTACGAGTACACGTCGAAAGGGAATCTTGTGGCCGTGGTTAGCAACGGCACGGCCATCCTTGGACTTGGTGACCGTGGCGCCCTGGCCGGAAAGCCCGTGATGGAAGGGAAAGGCGTTCTATTTAAGAAGTTCGCGGACGTGGATGTGTTTGACATCGAGGTCAACAGCCATGATCCGGACGAAATCATTAAAGTAGTAGCGGCCATCTCCCCGACTTTTGGCGGAATCAACCTGGAGGATATTAAAGCACCCGAGTGCTTCTACATTGAGGAAGAACTCAAAAAGATGCTGGATATCCCTGTTTTTCACGATGACCAGCACGGGACGGCGATCATCTCTTCTGCTGGCCTTGCCAATGCTCTGGAAATTGTCGGCAAAAAGCATAGCGACATCCGCATCGTGATCTCCGGCGCGGGCGCGTCGGCGATTTCGTGTGCGGAACTGGCCATTCGCTGGGGGGTGAAGCGCGAAAATATCATGTTGTGTGATAGCAAGGGTGTAGTTCACACCGGGCGCACCGACCTGAACAAATACAAACAGCGCTTCGTTCTGGACACGGATGCGCGTACCCTGGCTGACGCAGTGCGCGGCGCTGACGTATTCTATGGCCTCTCGGTCGCGAACGTGCTGACGCCGGAGATGGTGAAGTCTATGGCTGAGAACCCGATTGTCTTTGCAATGGCAAACCCGGACCCGGAGATCAACCCGGACCTGGCGAAGGAAGCCCGCAAGGACGTGATCATCGCCACCGGCCGTTCTGACTACATGAACCAGATCAACAACGTACTTGGCTTCCCGTTCATTTTCCGCGGCGCGCTGGATGTACGTGCGAAGGCGATCAACGATGAAATGAAATTCGCGGCCTCGCAAGCCCTTGCCGCGTTGACCAAGGAAGATGTACCCGATTCCGTGTTACGCGCCTATGGGGTCGACAGCCTGAAATTTGGCCGCGAATACATCATCCCGAAACCGCTCGACCCGCGCGTTTTGCTGTGGGAGGCCCCGGCTGTCGCTGGGATGGCGATGGAGACCGGTGTGGCTCGTAAGATGATTGACATCAATGAATATCGCGAGCAGCTGGCGTATCGTCAGGGCAGGGGAGAGCAGGTGCGTCACTTCTTCCAGAATAAGGCACGCTCCTCCGGAGGGACGAAGCGTATTGTCTTTGCGGAAGGCGAGGAGCCAAAGGTCATTCGTGCTGCTGCGCAGATCATGGATGAGAAGATCGGTGTTCCCATTTTGCTTGGGCGCCCTGAAGTTATCGAAAAGACTGTGGAGGAGCTGGGCTTGCCCTGGTGTCCGGAGATCGTGGATCCTTTCAGCTTTGCACGACACGAAGACTATGCTCGTGCCTATCATGAGATTCGCTCCCGCAAGGGTGTGAATCTGGCCATTGCCTCCAAGCGCGTGCGCGACGTCAATATCCTGGGCTCGATGATGGTGAAAATGGGCGACGCCGATGCGTTCATCTCCGGCCTCACGTATGAATACCCGGACGTGATCCGTCCGTCACTGAGAATTCACCACACAGCCTCGGGAGCGGCACGTGCGGCGGGTGTCTATATCATGATCGTGGATGATCGGGTCTATCTCTTCACGGATGCCACAGTCAACATTGACCCGAGTGCGGAAGACCTGGCCGAGATCGCCTGTCTGGCTGCGAACTTCGCCAAGAAACTTGAGTTGGAGCCGCGCGTGGCCTTCCTCTCGTTCTCTAACTTTGGCTCTACACCGCATCCTCTTTCCGACAAAGTTCGCCGCGCGGTGCAGATCGTGAAAGAAAGATGCCCGGACTTTGTCTATGACGGTGAGATGCAGGCCGATACCGCAGTTGTGCCCGAGATCGTGGATGAACGCTACCCGTTCAGCGCGGTGAAGGATGCGAACGTGCTCGTGTTCCCATCCCTCGAATCTGCGAATATTGCATACAAGCTTTTAGCCAGGCTTGGAAATGCAAAGGCGATTGGACCGATCCTGCTCGGTATGGGTGCGCCGGTACATGTCCTGCAAACCGGCGATGACGTGAACACGATCGTTCAAATTGCTTCGGTTGCTGTGATGGATGCGATGGGGCGTGAAGAGTTGAACACAACGAAGTAATTTGTGACCAGTATTGCCGTAAGTAGAGTGGCTCCGAATGCTCTTCGGAGTCACTCTTTTTGCGAGTGTATAATTTATTCCGTATTCAGTGTCATTGCGAGGAACGTTCGCTGTGACGAAGCAATCTTATGATTACAACGAGATTGCTTCGCCCTGCTCGCAATGACGTACATATTGGCAGCTCAAATGGAAAACCTTACAAGTATCGCGCGGAAAATAACAGTCATCCTCTTTGCACAACAATCCCTGGCTTCGGCCGGCTTTATCGCTGCCTCAACTCTCAATGCAATCGTTGGTAATGAACTGAGCCGCCATGCAGATTGGGCGGGTGTCCCAAGTGCCGTTTACCTGCTTGCCGGGGCGTTTGCCGCCTTTGGCTGGGGCTATGTGTTTGATGCGATCGGCCGCCGCGGCGGACTGGTGTCCGGGCTGATCCTTGGCGTCATCGGCTCGGGTGTAGCATTTTTTGCGATCATGCAATCATCTTTCGCAGTATTTCTGGCAGGCATGGTCTTGATGGGGATTGCAAACGCGGCCGTGCAGCTTGGTCGTTTCGCGGCAGCGGAAGTGAACCTGCCTGAGAATCGCGGACGGGCAATTTCCAATGTAGTCATCGGCGGGACGGTCGGCGCGGTGATTGGTCCGTTTGTGGCCGGGCCCGCGGGTGAATTCATCAAGCCATTTGCCGGGACGGAACTGGCAGGCGCCTATCTTGTGAGCCTGCTTCTATTCGGAGTTGCGGCGGTCGTGGTCAATTTTGGGCTGCGGCCTGATCCACGTGAAGTGGGACGTGAGGTGGCAGAGAAATTCCCCGAGACGATGACAACTGACGGCCGCATCCTGCGAAGTCCTGGTGCACTTCCAGGGAGCGAGTCGCAGGACGCACGCAGCGTGCCTGAAATCCTTCGTCAGCCGGCAGCGCTGGTCGCGTTGCTGGCCATGGTCATTGGCCAGATGGTGATGGTGCTGGTGATGGTCATCACATCCCTGCATATGCGGGGGCATCATCACAACCTGACCGATATTTCCGTTGTGATCTCTTCGCACACCTTCGGCATGTATGCCTTTTCCATCCTTTCGGGTCGCCTCGCCGACCGATGGGGGCGGGGTCCGGTGATCCTGACCGGCTCAGCCACTCTGATATTGGCCTGCCTCGCTGCGACGATTTCGCCGGATGTGCTGCCGCTGGGCGTTGCTTTATTCTTGCTTGGGCTTGGATGGAACTTCTGCTATGTAGGCGGATCCACGCTGTTGGCCGATCAACTCTCTCCGTTGGAGCGTGCCCGCACACAGGGGGCAAACGATCTGCTGGTCGGCCTTGCCTCTGCAACCGGAAGCCTGGGCAGCGGTTTCATCTTCGCGGCGCTCGGGTATAACGTGATGGCCTATGTGAGCGCAGTGTTTGCGTTGATTCCTTTGGCGCTCACTTTGGCGTGGATGCTGAGAAGCACCGGTCGGCTGGAGCCCGCAGGTTAACCAAAAAAGCGACGTTGAATGCGTCGCCTTTTGAGATTGCTGGTTTCAGATTACTCAGATGAGGAGCTCGAGTCGCTGCTTTTGGCAGGCGCCTTGGCGTCTTCCTTTTTTGTTTCCTTCTTGGTATCGCGCGTCTCACCGCCTGAGGGAGACCTGTGATCCGTGGCATAGAAACCTGAGCCTTTGAAGATGATCTTGGTAGGGGTAATGACCTTCTTCAGCGCCTTTTTGCGGCACTCAGGACAGGTTTTGAGCGGAGCATCGTTGAACGACTGGTGCCGCTCGAACTGGATACCGCAGGACTCACAACGATAGGTATAAACAGGCATACGGGAGACTCCTTACATTTTCCAACTTAACAACGTAAGTCATTATAGCGCGTAAGAGGGGGCGGGACAAGGCAAAAGGGATGGCATGTTATAATTTTCTAACACTTTTGTCGAGGCAGTATGTTGAAAATCGAAATCGTCTATTGCGCGGTCTGACATTACACCAGCCGGGCCGTGAGCCT
>JAKOVF010000287.1 GCA_029782225.1 Chloroflexota bacterium
GAGGATAGGTACGGATGGGCTCGAATCCGGCAGGAGGACTTCATGAACCTCGATGCCTGCGGCGCGGTTGAACTGCGGCGGCAGTGCCCCGGCAAAAACCTTCAGCCAGCTGTTTTGGTAGCTCAAGCCCAGCTTGCTGACGGCAAAAGTCTGGCCGGCGCCGCTTTCCATATGCCCTTCGGTGCTCACACCCAGCTCCAGAGCGAAGCTCGGACTCAATTCGGCATTGACTGCGGCAAAGAGTTCATTGAAGTTGTTTTGCATATCCCAGACTATGTCGACATTGGTTTTGGCCACGCCCGAGGCGGACAGGCAAAGGACAACGGTCAAGCTTAAGAGAACTATAATACGCTGCATGATTGAGACCTCCTATGGACTGCTCCTGTCCTAATTCTACATTGTACTGGCCGTTTCCTTGAAGAATCCGAGATAAAAGAGGTGCAGAACGATGATCGAACATCAATTGGAATTTCACAACACAGCCGAACTGGAGTCCCTTGGTGTTTTGCCCGGACAGCGCCTGCAGCGGTTTCCCCGTGAGGTGAGGGACAAACTGGGACACATGGACCACGAACGGGGCCGGTTTCAAGCTCAGATAGCCGTCGGCTGCGAAATCAGGTTCGTGACCGAGGCTAAATTCGTCAAGGTGTACCTTTCAGCTTCAGAACATGAAGGTGTTGTTTTTGTGTATAAAGGCAGTCTGCTGCATTCGGTGCACAAGCTGCCGGCCGGTGTCATTTCTTGCCTGCACTTGGAAGAGCCGCCGAAGTTCAAGGATGTTGATCCAGCTGTACTGCACGGAAGAGGTTTCGCTCCCAGTGTTTGGCGGCTGTTGTTTGGCAAGAACAGCCCAATCAGCTTTATCCATCTCGACACATTCGGCCATGCCGTGCGCCCGCCGCTGGCGGCCGAGAAACCGCCGCGATCCTGGTTGGCGTACGGTTCATCGATCACTTTCGGCGGCGACACCCATCTGTATACGAACACCTATGTGCAGCAGGCAGCCGTGCGCCTGAACCTGGATGTCCTCAACAAAGGAATCGCCGGTTCCTGTTTCTGCGATCAGGCGGCTGCCGATTATCTCGCCAGCATCACCTGTGATCTGGTCACCCTTGAACTGGGGATCAACATGCTGAACCGGTTCAGCTGCGATGAGTTCCGGGACCGGGCGAGTTACCTTGTGGATACGTTAAGGGCAGCTCTGCCGGGGAAACCCATTGCCATTCTCGGGATCTTCCCCCACAGCGTCAGCCTAGGCTGGGACCGGAACAGTGAAGCAGCCCGGAAGCATGAGGCTTTCAACCAAATTTCCCGGGAGATCGTCAGAGAAAGAGCTGACCGCCGGCTCTATTTTATTCCCGGTGAAGAGATCCTTACAGCAGCTGCCGGATTGACTGTCGACCTGCTCCATCCTTCGGACGACGGCCATATCATGATGGGCGAGGCGCTGGCGCGCAAGCTGGGGCCGATTATCAACGGAAGCACAGAGCGGCCGGAATGAAAGGGATCTGCCGTGGCGAAAAAGACCTTGGCAAAGGTGACAATTACACCAGAACTGGCGGGTTGGACGATCGCCGCCATTCTCAAAGATGAACTGCATTTGTCTGCGCGGCAGCGGCAGAAGGTTGTCCGCACCCGCGGCATCCGCCTGGATGGGAAGCAGGTCCATTCACTGGTGAAAGTAAAGGTTGGGCAAGTGCTGGAAGTGCTGCTGCCCGAGGTTGAGCAGGTGAAGGTGCCGGCCAGGCCTATGGATTTGGATGTCCTATATGAAGATGAATACCTGCTGGTGGTCAACAAACCGGCTGGCATGACTGTCCACAATGTGCAGCCCGACGGTTCAGCCAGCCTGGCGGAAGGGGTTGCTTATTATTTTCAGCAGCACGGCAGGGTGATCACACCCAGGCCTGTACACCGTCTGGACAAGGATGCATCGGGGGTGGTGATCTTTGCTAAATCAGCTCAGATCCAGGAACAGCTGACCAAAGCCTGGCCGGATGCAGAAAAGATCTATTGGGTGCAGGTTCACGGTGAGCTGACGGAAAATGGCGAGATCACAGCACCGGTCAAAGGCAAACCAGCCAGGACAAAATACACACCGCTGGAGACGCACGAAGGTGTCACAACACTGGAAGTACGGCTGTACACAGGCCGGACACATCAGATCAGGGTGCACTTTGCCCACATCGGGCACCCTGTGGTCGGGGATCCTCTCTACGGATATGGCGAAAACCAGCCTCTGGCCCTGCACTGCCGGCAGATCACCATCATTCATCCAGCTTTCAACCAACCGATCCAGTTTGCTGCACCGCTGCCAAAAACACTTGCAAAAAAGAGCCCGGAGCACTACAATGGTAAAGGCATCAAATCATGACGGAGCGATGGATATGGACGACTATTTGCAAAAGTACAA
>JAKOVF010000330.1 GCA_029782225.1 Chloroflexota bacterium
TGAAACTATTGAAACGGCAGATGTACGGACGGGCCGGAATCGAGCTGCTGAGACGACGATTCCTGGCGATGGGACGTTGAGAGACGGGAGGAAGAAGCCTCATCCCTGCGTCTCGGCGTCCCGATAGCAGCGCAAGTGAGGGAACCGAGTTTCGAAGCGGCCTTCACGCTTCAAAACTGCACCTAAATTGCGGGAGAGCCATTTTAGTTCCGGCGATGACACAGATTGCATTACGGGCCTTGTGGCCTCGAGCAGACTGGTGCCCTGTGGGCAGGGTTCTACGGGTGCGGCTGGTGGCGGAAGGTAAGGGTAACGGATAGGTAACGGTGAAGGCCAAGGAGTAAAGCAGGATGTAAGGCAACATCGGTAAGCGAGGGCCGGGAGCCCTGATCCGGGAGCCCTGCGGGCAGCACCCGGCATGAAAGCCTGGTGCTGCCGCTTAAGCGAAGGTTATTCGATCTTAAGGGGCGGAAGGCTTTTCACGATCTGGAGGGTCTCCATGCTGATCCGAACAACCCGTTTCAGCAGGCTGATGATGTAGCGCCTGTCGCCCAGTTCATCCAGAAGCAGGTTGGGATCGTTCTTGATGCCACTGTTCTTGTCCCGGGTGTGTTGATAACGTTCCAGTACCCACTCGATTGCCGACTTGTCACCAAGTACATAGTTGTAGGCATCGAGGGGTATACCGCGGAGGGTGACAAACTCGTTGTATCTAATGACTGTCTTATCTTCCTCGCCGTCTGGCGACCGGCCAAAAGCCATTTTGCTGACCCGGTATGTTTCAGGGTCCTGAGGATCCCTTCGGCACTCTTCCTCCAGTGGCCATTCTTCTACTGACTCGAAGCCAGCGTGAAGCCTTGCCAACTTCTGACCGGCGTCCCGGAATGCGGTGAAGTCTTCTGGGGAGGCCACATAGGGGATACGCGGCAGGGACCTCAGAAGGTCATTATCGTAGCGTTCCCGATAGTCGTTCGAGTGTAGCAGACCGTAAACGTAGTAAAAGATGTCCTCCTTGGTGACGTTCTCGCCGTAACGCTCACGGAACACCTGAAGGGCCCAGTCGGTAATGTTCTCCTGACGCACGTACTGCTGGCCCGATGGTACCTCCACAGCATGAAGTTCATCAAACAGTTTTGCCTGAACGTTTTCAGGCGGTACATAAGTGTACAGCGGGAAAATCACGGTATCGCCAAGCAGGTGCAAGTCAGAGATGCCATCTACCATGAGAGCGGAAAAAGGCTTGGAATTACCCGGGGCTCGGAGAGCAATCGCCAGGTTTTCCACTCCCGGCTGCGGGAAAATCTGTGGTAAGCGGGAAGGACGAGCGTTAAATACGTGGCTGAAATACACCTTTTCCTTTACAAACGGCCTATACAACGCAGTTGCAATAACTCCGGCCGTCTCAAATGAATAGGTAGTCCCCCGTAACACCTTAGGCTTAAGGTCGCTGGACCACGAAATCTTCTTGGAATCATTCTCGAGTTCATCGTCTATGTTTTGGCTTGTAATCTGACCCGCTTTTGCCTTCTCCACGTGCCGGTTAAATTCCTCGATCATCCGCCTCACATTCTGGGCCAGCGCAGACTCGGAGAAGTTGTAGACCCAGGAGTCCCGACTTGTATTAAGGCCGAGCGAATACAGTGCAAATATTGTAGACTCTTCGTTCTTGCCCTTGCTGCCCATGAGTAGGAACGACCCAAACTCTTCGCTACGCTGGTTCAGCCAGTCGTGGGCCGCGTTTGGGGTGATACGCTGCCAGGTCACCCCGGTTATGTCCCGATACGTGCTCAGCTTTTCCAGTTTCTGTTCGCGGCTGAGGTAATCTCCGATGTCGTGGTAATAGATCTCTGCCGGACCAGGCCGCGAACGATCCTTCACCAGGAGCACCAGGGTCACCCCAGCCCGGCTTCCCTGCCCGAAGATGTTGCCGCCTTCCTGACGCCGCGGCTCGCCCGACGTACGGGCGTTGCCGCGCAGGTTCAGAATGTAAATTTTGACAAAGTCCTCAGACAAGCACTTTCGGAGCCCATCCGCGTTATTCCCATCCAAGAAGCCATTGTTTGTCACGAAAGCAATAACGCCCTTATTTTCGATTCGATCCGTCGCCATACGTATAGCGCGGATGTAAGAGTCGTACAGCGTGCTCTTCAGACGACCGGTGGAATACCGAGCGTAAGTCTCGCGGATACGCTTATCCAGCTTCGAATACTTCAACGCCCTAATTCCGACATTTTCATCATTCCGCCGAGCAAACCACGGAGGATTTGAAAGGACTACGTTAATCTTCGCATCCCTCTGCTTGGCCATGAGTTCCGTGTACTGCTCCGGGAAGAGCTGAACTTGGACCTTTCCCTTGTTCTCCATGAGCTGGAACGAGTCCACAAGGAGCAGATTAGGGAAGGGCTCGTGACGCCCAGTCATTTCGTAATAGGTGCTCTCGATGTTGGCAAGCGTGATGTAGTACGGCAGCAGGAGGATCTCATTCGCCCAGATCTCACCGTTATGGTACTTCCGCACAAGAGCGTCCGGCTGTAGGTGTTGCATGAGCCGAACAACGAAGGTTCCAGTTCCGGCAAACGGCTCCAGGATGACTATCCCATCACTGGCCAGCGTGGTCTGGAACTCCTGTTGCAAGAGAACGTCTGCGCTCCGAACGAGAAAGTCGACTACCTCAACTGGGGTATACGCAATTCCAAGCCGCTCGGCAGTTTTCGGGAACGCTACGTTGAAGAAGGTGTCGTAAAGCTGGCGGAGGAAGTCCTGGCGCTCCGTTTCCTTGTCAATGCCATGGGCACGACCCCTGACCTGGCGGTAGAAGCTTTCAAGGGTTCGAGTCTCCTTCGCGATGAAAGACTCGAACAGGCTCGCTATCTGGTCGAGGCCCTGTGCAACCGGGTTCTCCTTAAGGAAGGTATACTCGCCAAACAGCGCATCAAAGATTGGCTTGGTCACGATATGTTGTACCAGTAAGGCCCGTGCGTCATCCTCGGTGACAGACGGATTGATGATCGCATGAAGGGCCTTCACAAACTGCGAGAATTCCTTTCGCACCCTATCTCCGAAATCGCCTGGACGGGTGAGGGCCTCCTGGATGTGGGTCTCAATACGTGCCGAGACATTGGTGACGTCCTTCCCCCACATCTCCAAGTACCGGCGGTCGCCAACCCGTTCAACGGTTTTGGCGTAGATGTACCGAGAGAGATCCATGGTGAACTCGGGCTTGACGTTACCGGTGACAATAATGACATCATCTTCCGACCCGCCCGCTCCGTCGGAAGTTCCATCCCCTCTCCTATGTCGGCGGATGACCACCTCACGGACCAGAGCATCGAACCGGTCGTCAATGGAACGGAGTGCGGTCAGAACCTCCCAGACAGCACGGAACTGTTCATTCTCGTCAAGCTGCGAGGTCACATCTCGGTTTGGATCCACAATCACCGGAATGACCACATACCCGTACTGCTTGCCGTGAGCCCTCCGCATGACCCTGCCGACGGCCTGGACAACATCCACCACGCTGCGGCGCGGGGCTAGGAAAACCACAGCGTCCAGGGCCGGAACATCAATCCCTTCTGTAAGGACCTTTGCGTTGGTCAGGATGCGCGCCTCGCCAGCGCGCAGTTCACCCCTCAGCCAGTCGAGCAGTTCCTTGCGGACGGTCGCGGACATCGTACCGTCGATATGCCGGCCCTCGAACCGCAGATCTTCACCCGCCTCGCCAGTAGCACGCCTGTATTCGGTAGTCGTTGTTGCGAACTGATCCGCAAAGCGCTTGGAATCGGCAACCCGGGAGGCAAACACAACTGCCCGGCGGAGAGGAGGAGTGGTGCGGTCAAGAGATTGTCCTGACAAAGCCTTCCACGTGCCAATGATTTTCGTGGCTTCCTGAACCTCGGGACTATCCGGCTGCTGGAGGTAGTCAAACAGCTCTCGCTGTACATCGGCCTCTGATATGGCGAAGACAACCACCTTGTAGTCGGACAGATGCCCCTCATCTACTGCCTGGCCAAAACCATACCGGAAAAACTCCGGCCCGAATGTCTCATCGTCATCCATGCTGTAATAGTCGATCTCCAGTTCTTCCAGCTTCTTCTTGAGCCGGGGGACAAACACCCGCGGAGTCGCTGTCATGTAGAGCCGCTTGGCTCCCCACACGCCGTCATTCTGGTGGACTTTCAGGTAATAGGACTGCTCCTCTTCCCGCGCGATGCCTGTGGTGCGATGAGCCTCATCGGCGATTATTAGCTGGAACTGAGGAAGGCCCAGCCGCTGTGCGTTCGCAATCACGTCGATGGAGTGGTATGTACAGACAACGACAGTCATTCGTTCCGGGTCGGGGGTACCAGCTACCCTTGCCAGTTCCTCCGGGATCGTCGTCGGAGGGATGGTCAGCACCGTTGTGCGGTCGAGAGAGTCCTCTTCCCGCCCCACCGTCTGATCAGACGTCACGGCAAAGGGACGCAGCGGTACTCTTGCATCAGCAAGCCACGCCCGCAGCGTCTGCTCGACAAGGGCAATAGAGGGAGCCAGGAATAGCACATAGCCCCCAGGGCCAACCAGGCGCTCCGCTATCTGGAGAGCCACGAAGGTTTTGCCGGTGCCAGGTGGCATGATAAGCTTCCCACGGTCTGTACGCTGGAATCCGCTTATGGCAGCCTCAACAGCCTCCAGTTGGTACCTGCGAGGTGTCTTCTTCTCGGTGCGGGCTAGATTCTCCGGGTCTTTCCAGTTGAATGCATCCCAGTAAATGGGGGACTCCAGGATGTCGGACAGCGTGAGTACGATGACTCCGTGTTCTCTGGCGGCTTCTTCAGCAGTTGTTGTGAGAGAAGAGGTGGTCACCAGCATGCGGCGACCGAATTCCTTCCGGCTGGACAGGGCCAGGAAAGTGGCAATGTCCTTGAGATCGATCGGGCTTTCATGATCCTTTGTCTGAATAGCCCAGAGGACCCCCGTGTCCTTTTCCTCGGCTACGAGATCAATACCGGTATCCGTCCGCTTTCCCCGCCCGGGCCACTCATACCAGCGCCACACGTTGCTGAAGAGCTGGCCGTAATAGGGATCGAAGCGGAGGTAGGCGCGGACAAAGCGCTCGAAAAGCTCGCCTTTCTCTTGGGACGTCTTGGCCTGATCCCGCAGCCTCCGAAGAAGAGCTTCAGTGGTAACCGGCATTCGAGTTCCCCCATAGATTCGCGTGTCTTCTAAAATGAGTCCGTACTGCAGACGATACTGAATCCCCTTCATCGTGAATTGTCACTGCGCAGACCGGAGTTGCGGATGTGAAATGGACTATGTCTCATAGTCATAGCCGGAACTAAAATGGCTCTCTCGCAATTTCGGTGCATTCTTGAAGCGCGAACGCCAATTTCAAACTCGCTTTCCCGCACTTTTAACCCTACGTGGATGCTCTTTTGTTCCCCTTCTTAGGCCTGGGTGCTCTTTGAAGTTGCCCCGGTTTGGTGGACAGTATAGGACTAGGCTGCAGGGGGTTGACTGGATCTTCGGCCTGTCGTAAGCCACCTCCTTTCAAACTCGATAGGACTGAGGTGCCCAAGAGCAGAGTGGCGGCGTCGTCTGTTATAGAACACCTCGATGTAGTCGAAGATAGCGGCTCGAAGTTGCATCCGTGTCATCCATCTCTGCCTGTCGAGAAGTTCTGTCTTCAGCGTAGCGAAGAAACTCTCTGCCATCGCATTGTCGTAGGCGTCTCCGACGGATCCCATCGAACCTACAAGCCCAGCTTCACGTAGGGTTTTTCCAAAGGCAAGCGAGGTGTACTGTGATCCATGATCGGAGTGATGAATGACACCTGGGTCGGGTCTACGGTTCCAGACGGCCATACGGACCGCTCCGATTGGCAAGTCAGCCACCGGGCGCTCACCCATGGACCAGCCGATGACACGCCTCGAGAAAGCGTCAACGACGACGGCGAGGTACAGCCAGCCCTCGTCGGTGTGTTGTTGCGTCATATCGGCCACCCACAGCTGATCGGGCCGCTCTGCTCGAAACGCCCTTTGTACGAGGTCTGGAGCGGACGGACGTCTCGGGTCTCGGTGCGTGATCCCTTTAGAGCGCCTGCGGCTGACGCCTTCGATGCCAAGCTCTCGCATGAGGCGAGCCACGCGTTTCTTTCCGCATCGAATGTTGTGGACGTCCCGCAACTCCGCATGAATGCGCGGCGCACCGTAGGTGCCTCGGCTCAATCGGTGGATACGCATGATGTGTTCTTTGAGCATCTCGTCCTCCTTGTGGCGCCGAGAGGGTACTCGCTGCCGCCACGCATAGTAACCACTGGTGGAGACACCCAGCAGACGACACATGATGGCGATGGGGTGACCGGCCTTCTCACGCTCCACAAACCGAAACACAGCTACCGGGTCCGGTCGGTCTCCTTGGCGAAGAAGGCTGCGGCTTTTTTTAGAATCTCGCGCTCCTCGCGAAGGATCTTCACTTCTCGTCGGAGTCGCTGTAGCTCTTCGCGCTCCTGTGTTGTCAAGCCTTCTCGCTCGCCTGCGTCGATCTCGGCCTGCCGAACCCACTTGCGCAGCGACTCCAAGGCAATTCCGAGATCCTGGGCGATCACTTTCATGGGTTTGCCGCTCTCACGCACGAGACGAACGGCCTCGGCACGAAACTCAGGTGGGTATGGTCGATGCGTTCGCGGCATGCTTGAACCTCCTTGATGGACATCTCTCTGATACCAGTCTCTTGTGTCCACCAAACCGGGTCAAGCTCA
>JAKOVF010000403.1 GCA_029782225.1 Chloroflexota bacterium
GTTATTAGCGGGGAGGTCAAAGATTACTTTGTGGCAAGCGAAACCTTCTGCGTCACACTCTCAACCTGTGAGTGGGCCGGCGACCTGGTCCGCACCAATCACTGGTGCGAGTCGGCGCTGGAATATGCGCGGCGCTATCAATGCACGTTTTTGTCGGCGTACTGCCGTACCACCTATGGCAGCCTGCTGGCAGAGACTGGCAAGTGGCAGGATGCTGAATCAGCACTGACGGAAGCCATTCACACTTTTGATGAGGGTCATCATGGGTTGCGTGTGAACGCCGTCTTGAAACTGGCAGACCTGCGCGTTAGCCAGGGCCGGTTGGAGGAGGCGGATGTGCTGCTCAGTGGATACGAGGATTATGGAAGCGCCGTCTTGCCGCGGGCGCGATTGCATCTGGCACGCGGCGAGACAGACCTGGCACGGGCCGTCCTGGAACAGGCGCTTCACGCTGATTCATCCCCCTCATTACAGCAGGCACCCCTGCTTCGTCTCCTGGTGGATGTGTTGCTGGCCTCTGATGACCTGAATTCTGCCCGCCGCGTGGCCGATGAGATGATGTCGCTTGCACGTCTGGCGGGGAGCAATTTGTTCCTGGCACAGGCTGAGTTGGCGCTGGGACAGATCAGCCGCTATGCGGGAGAGGCGGATGCAGTGTCGCATTTCCATAATGCCCTGCAACTCCTGGAAATCCATGAGGGGTCGATGCTTGCATGCCGGGTTAAATTGGAGCTGGCGCGCACGCTCAAAGATACGGACAGGGCGGGCGCCATCACCTGGGCCAAAGCGGCGCTGGCTGGCTTCGAACGAATCGGCGCCGCACACGACGCGGATGAGACCAATCAACTGTTGCGGGAGATGGGGGCCTCCGGGAAGGTCAACCCTCGGGCGCAGGATCAACTTCTCACGGCGCGTGAAGCGGAAGTCCTTGAGCTAATGGCGCATGGATTGAGTAATCGTGAGATCGCCGCGCGTCTTGTCGTCAGTGCGAAGACCGTCGAGCATCATGTGAGTCAGGTTCTGGGGAAGCTGGGCCTGCGGAATCGCGCCGAAGCCGCCGCATACTTCCTGAGTCAGTCCAGTAAAAAATAAGGGAGGGGAATAGGGGGGATGACCGATGCCCCTGAGGGTCAGTTGCCGTATCATGACGGCAATCACTCAAAGGAGATTGACATGGAAAAACAACTTAGTCCTGTTATTTTGCAGAATAAAGAAGGACGCCCGCTCTGGCATCTGGGCGCGTTGCTCAATTTCAAAGCCCTGACCGAAGAGACCGGCGGACAATACTGGGCGCTGGAAGGCCTGGCGGACAAGCACATGGCGGTGCCTCTGCATGCCCATACTCGCGAAGATGAGATCTGGTATGTGCTGGAAGGTGAGATCGCCTTCACACTCGGCGAAGAGATCATCGTGGGCGGACCGGGAACGTTTGTCTACATCCCGCGCAACGTGCCGCACACGTTCCAGGTCAGGTCGGAGACCGCCCGCTGGTTTGGATTCGGATTGAGCGGGAACCTAGACCAGTGGTTCTTTGAGACGGGCGAGCCTGCCAAATCACTGACACTCCCGCCGCGTCCGGCCGAGCCTCCTTCTGAGGCCGCCATCAACGCCATTGTCGCCAGCCTGAAGGCATACGGCACGGACACGCTGGGACCGCCACCAATGCCCATCGAGTAAACCAATTTCTCTGCCCCTATCGGCGTGACATCAATGTCGCGCCGTTATGTTTTAATTCGCTGTATAATCATCTCAGACAATGGAATGGAGTTTTTATGACTTCTAATCATAATCGTAACCCCGGGACGCCTCTCGACCTGGATTGGGTGATGGGCGCACACATAAATAAAAGTGCAGTGGAGCGGCGTATAGACTCGCTGCCGAAGCGGCGCACTGTCAAAAAGGACTGGCAGGCCGCCTGGCTTTTGCGCGCGGTCACCTGCATTGATTTGACGACGCTTGCAGGCGACGATACGCCTGGTCGTGTCAGACGACTTTGCGCCAAAGCCAGACAGCCGATTCGCCCGGACATGCTTCAGCGACTTGGATTGGACGGCGAGAAGATCACCGTCGGCGCGGTTTGCGTGTATCCAAATCGAGTCGCGGATGCAGTGCAGGCGCTGCGCGGCACCGACATTCCAGTGGCTTCCGTTGCGACAGGTTTTCCTGCGGGACAGACGCCTCTGCCTCAGCGCATCGGTGAGATCGAACAAGCCATTGAAGCCGGCGCCAGAGAAATTGACGTGGTCATTGCCCGCAACTATGTTTTGACCGGCGATTGGCAGGCGCTTTACGATGAACTCAAGCAGTTCCGCGCCACTTGTGGCGATGCAGCGCACATGAAAACGATCTTGGCGACCGGGGACCTCGGCACGCTCAAACAGGTCTATCAGGCCAGTCTCGTGGCGATGATGGCAGGCTCGGATTTCATCAAGACCTCGACCGGTAAGGAAACGGTTAATGCCACGCTGCAAGTCAGTCTGGTGATGGTACGTGCCATTCGCGAATATCTTGAGCGCTACGGCTACAAAGTCGGCTTCAAGCCCGCGGGTGGGATTGGCACAGCCAAACAGGCGATGGCATGGCAATCGTTGATGAAAGAGGAACTTGGCGATGAATGGCTGATGCCAAATCTATTCCGCATTGGTGCAAGCAGCCTGCTGACGGATCTTGAGCGGCAGTTGTATCACTACATCACCGGCCACTACGCCGCGAAGCATCACATGCCGATGGGATAAGAATGCTTCTAACACGAAGGACACAAAGGGCACCAAGGATTTAAGCCTTAAGGGTTGCACCTTCGTGTACTTTGTGCCCTTTGTGGTTAAAGAACTGGAGTTTGTATGAGCACATTACTTGAAATCTTCAAATCCATGGAATACGGCCCTGCGCCGGAATCTCCTGCCGCGGTCAATGCGTGGCTGGATGAACACAATCGCAAATTCGGCCTGTTCATCAACAACGAATGGATGACGCCGAAGGGCGCAAAGTATTATCCCTCCCACGACCCATCGAATGGCGAGCTGCTTGCTGAAACCGTGCAAGCGGGGCAAAAAGAAGTGGACGCGGCGGTCTCGGCCGCCCGCACTGCGTTCGAGACATGGAGCCAGACTCCCGGCGTTGTCCGCGCTCGGTACATGTACGCGATTGCGCGGAATATTCAGAAACATCACCGTTTGCTGGCGGTGCTCGAGTCCATGGACAATGGCAAGCCCATCCGCGAGTCGCGTGATATCGATGTCCCGCTGCTCGCTCGTCATTTTTATTACTACGCGGGTTGGGCGCAACTCATGGAGACGGAACTTCGAGATTATCAACCTGTCGGCGTGGTGGGGCAGATCATCCCGTGGAATTTCCCACTCTTGATGCTGGCATGGAAGATTGCACCAGCGATTGCGATGGGCAATACGGTTGTGTTGAAGCCGGCTTCGTACACGCGACTCTCGGCGCTGTTGTTCGCGGAGATCGTGGCAGAAGCGGGTCTGCCGGCGGGCGTCGTCAATATCATCACGGGCAATAGCAAAGCTGGCTCGATGCTGGTAGAGCATCCTGATGTAGATAAGATAGCGTTCACGGGTTCAACGGATGTTGGGCGCACGCTTCGCCATCAGACCGCGGGCTCTGGCAAAAAACTGTCGCTGGAGTTGGGAGGCAAGAGTCCATTTGTCGTGTTCGAAGATGCCGACTTGGATGGAGCCATTGAAGGCGTGGTCGATGCGATCTGGTTTAATCAGGGTCAGGTCTGTTGCGCGGGATCAAGGCTTATCGTCCAGGAAAATGTCGCGGCCAAGTTTATCCAAAAGTTGAAGAACCGCATGGAGCATATGCGCGTGGGCGACCCGCTCGACAAGGCGATTGACATGGGCGCGATCGTGGACCAGACTCAATGGGACACGATTGACAGTTGGGTGAAAACGGGCGTCAGCGAGGGCGCGGAATGTTATCAGCCGAATATCCAACTGCCCGAACAAGGACTCTTCTATAAGCCCACGCTTCTCACGGGTCTCGACCCCGCGGCCGCGACCGTGCAGGAGGAAATCTTTGGTCCCGTGCTGGTCTCGCTGACTTTTAGGACGCCGAGTGAAGCAATCGAGCTTGCCAATAATACGCGATATGGACTTGCTGCGAGTGTGTGGAGCGATAACATCAATCTCGCGCTGGATGTGGCGAGCCGCATCAAAGCGGGATCGGTGTGGGTCAACTGCACGAATCAGTTCGACGGCGCTTCGGGCTTCGGCGGCTATCGTGAGTCGGGATTCGGACGCGAAGGTGGCAGGGAAGGCCTGTTTGAGTATGTCAGACCGATCTGGATGGATCGTCCGCGGCCCGATTTCAAAGTTGGTGACTCAAAGAAATGGGGCGAACATACTCCCGCGCGTCCTGCCGCCCCGACAGTTGCTCGGGCAAATGGACATAATCTGCCCCGCGTCGACCGCACGCCGAAGATGTACATCGGCGGCAAACAGGTTCGACCTGACGGCGCGTACACCATCACCGTGCTTGGCGCGGATGGTCAGATCGTCGGGCAGGTTGGCGATGGCAATCGCAAGGACATCCGCGATGCGGTGGAAGCCGCCCACGCGGCACATTTGTCCAAACCGGGCTGGGCCATGCGGCATGGATTCAACCGCTCGCAGATCTTGTACTTCATCGCCGAGAATCTCGATGCCCGCAACGCGGAGTTCGTGAAGCGCATTGTCGAAATGACAGGCCGCACCCAGAAAGCCGCGCAAGCCGAAGTGGACGCGGCGGTCGAACGGCTCTTTACTTATGCAGCCTGGGCCGATAAATACGGCGGCTCAGTGCAGGAAACTACGTTGAAGGGGATTACGGTCGGCGTCAACGAGCCTGTTGGTGTGATCGGCATTGCCTGCCCTGACGAATATCCGCTGCTGGGATTTGTCTCGGTTATGGCTCCTGCGATTGCACGCGGCAACACGGTCGTGATGATCCCCAGCCAGCAATATCCGCTCTCTGCAACGGACTTCTATCAGGTGCTGGATACGTCCGATGTGCCGGGTGGTGTGGTCAACATTGTGACCGGCGACCGCGACCATCTGGTCAAGACTCTCGTCCAGCACGAAGACGTGGACTCGATCTGGTACTTTGGTTCCGCCGAGGGCAGCTATCACGTCGAGAACGAGTCCGCGGCCAATATGAAGCGGACCTGGGTCGGCTACGGCCTGCCGCGCGATTGGATGGACCGCGAGCAGGGCGAGGGCCACGAATTCCTCCACGAGGCCACGCAGGTTAAGAATATCTGGGTGCCGACAGGGGAGTAAGATGATTAGAGAGTAGATGATAAGACCTCCGGGAGTAGTCTCGGAGGTCTTTCGACTTCTATTCAAACAATGCAAACCTGCTATTTAGCGATTTCTTACCATCCACGATTCACCCAATCCTTCTGTCGTTCTTCGCGGAACCGCTGGGCCCATTCTTCGGACACATCATCTGCCAGTTTGGTCAGTGCGGGCGGCGCTATGGTTATGGAGCGCGACTCCAGTTCGAGATAATCCAGGATCATTCGAACTGTCTGCTCGTAGTTTTGGACGAAGTCCTCGTAAATAATATTGAGCGGGGTAATGCCGCCTTCGGCAAAGAATTCCTGGATGCCCGCTTCGCGCATGGAACATTCGTTATACAAATGGTTGATGGCATCGAACAGGTACGCGTCCGACAGGTCAATGGGCTTGCGGGATTCGTTTGCTGGAACGTGCCATTCTCCCGATTGGATCGCCCGCCACCAGGAAACAGCCAGCCGCACCTTATTGCGGCGCGTCATAAAGATGTGGTGGTGATTGGGAAACAAATGCTCCCACACAGCTGTCCGTTTTGTTTCCGTTGGCGGGCAGGCAGGAAATTTTTGCAGCGTCTCGGTTAATTGACTGAAATGGGGTTCGTAGAAAGAGTGATTGATGCCGAAGACGCCATTGGAAGTGCTTCCAAGCTTATACAAATAGTCCTGAAGGTCAGCGTGACTTGTCTTGTGAAATGTAGTGAGCAGGTCAGGTGGACAATTGAACCATTCGCGGGGGACGCCAGCAATGCCCGTTGATTCGATGGCTTTGCAGAGCAAGGTACTGCCTGTCCGCTGGGTGAACCAGATGGTGTAGGAGAGTTTCGGGTTCATAAATGTAATTCTTTCCAAAGTTGTTAGATTATAGCTGGCTGTGACTTCAACCCCTAGAAAGTTGAATATATTATCCGTCCTCTCTCACCCGCGCACTGCTCACCGCGCTGAAAATGACCCCTCCCAGCACCACCAACCCGCCGATCAGCGCGGACGGTCCCATACTCTCGCCGAGGATGAGAAACACCCAGACGGGATTCAAAACAGGCTCCAGCGTGCTGACTAAGTTTGCCTCCAGCGCAGGGACATGTTTGATCGCCTTGCTGAACAACAGGTTGGAAAGTCCGATCTGGACTACGCCAAGAAAAAGGATGATCAGCCAGCTATTGATTGTCCAGGTCTCCTTAAGGATGAAAGGGAAGCCGACAATTGCTGAAAAGAGATTAGCGGCGAGGAAGCTCTCCGCGGGCACGCCGTCCTTTTGGGCACGCAGCGAAACCATCATCAGGGCCAGGCTCATACCGCTCAGAATCGCCAGAATATTCCCGTAAATTCCATTGGTGCTCAGCTTGTCCCCAAAAAAGAGAAACATGCCAAGAAAGATCACAACCATCGAAACCCAGTCCGCGCGGGAGGGCTTTTCGCGCAGGAACCAGAATGCCAGCAGAATGACGTAGATCGGCGCTGTGTACTGGAGAAAGATCGCGTTGGCGGCGGTAGTCAGCTTGGTCGCTGTGATGAACAGGAGTTGGGTCAAGATGTAACCAATGGATGCACTGAACTTCCACCACGTCCATTTTGTGGGGATACGGCGTAGATAAACGAGAAATACGATGCTCGAAAAAAGGCTGCGTCCTGCCAGAATAGCGATCGGCCCCCAGGAAATCATCTTGATCAAGACCCCGCTTGTGCTCCACAGGGTAGCGGTGATGGCGATGTAAAGGAGCGATTTGCGGCGTTCGGAAAGGGAATTCATTTGATATTCTCGCAATGTCCTGGTTGAAACGTAGAGCCACGGAAGTTTATTGTCAGTGGCGGAACCTGTCAATGACGGGTTCTTCGCCATAACCTGTGGCTGTTCTCATGCGTTATACTGATATGAAGATTTATCCAACTCAAGAGGAAACTTTATGTCAACGCGTTACAAAATACGTCAAAAACTGATCGCTATCGGAGATGATTTCTGGATTGAAAACGAGAAAGGTCAGCGAGTTTTCAAAGTCGATGGCAAGGCACTGCGCCTGCGCAAGACTTTGGTCTTTGAAGATATGAATGGCAGGCTGCTCTGCCAGATCAAAGAACCACTACTTTCAATCCGAGAAACGATGGTAATTGAAGGTCAGAATGGCGAAGATCTGGCTGTCATCAAAAAGGCGCTCATCTCCCCGCTGCGCGACCGCTGGTCGGTCAACGTCAAGAATGGACCGGATCTGGATGTACAGGGCAACATTCTTGACCTCGAATACTCGATCAAGCAGGGACGTGACAAGGTTGCCGAGGTATCGAAGAAATGGTTCCTCCACGTGGCGGATACCTACGGAGTAGAGATCGACCGCGGTCAAAACGACATTCTCATCCTTGCCGTGGCGATTGCGATTGATATGATGGCGCACGACGACGCTGACAAGAAAAGCAAACGAAAATAAGGGCGGCATGAAGACAGGTATCGTAGGCAGCGGATTTGTCGGGGCGACGGCGGCGTATGCACTGGTGATGCGCGGGGTCGGGCGTCGCCTTGTGTTGGTGGATCAGAACAAATTCCGGGCTGAAGCGGAAGCGGACGACATCCGGCACGCGGTCCCATTTGCGCATCCGCTGGAAATCACCGCCGGAGACTATGCCGATCTGGGCGATTGCAGGGTAGTGGTTGTCTCGGCGGGAGTGGGACAAAAGCCAGGAGAAACTCGTCTCCAACTGCTGGAGCGGAATGCAAAGGTGTTCGAGCAGGTGATACCGAACATACTTCAATATGCGCCGCAGGCGATTCTCCTGATCGCGACCAATCCCGTGGATGTGATGACACACATTGCCTCCCACTATGCCAGCAAATTTGGCGTCTCTTCCAGCCGCGTGATCGGATCCGGCACCACGTTGGACACCGCTCGTCTGCGGACTTTGATCGGGCGCCGCCTAAATGTGGACTCTCAGCACATTCACGCTTATGTGCTCGGGGAGCACGGCGACTCGGAAGTACTGCCATGGTCGCTCGTGACGGTCGGCGGAATCCCGTTGGAGGAATTTTGTACCGGGCGTGATTTCTCACTTTGTCCCGAGGATTATGCAGAGATTGATGACAGGGTCCGCCGAGCTGCATATCGCATCATCGAAGGCAAGGGCGCGACCTACTACGGCGTTGGCAGTGCGATTGCCCGCATCGTGGAAGTCATTTTGCAGGACGAACGTTCCATCCTGACGGTTTGCACGCCGGTAGAAGATGTTGCCGGGGTGAAGGATGTGACTGTTTCGTTGCCGAACCTGGTGGGCGGGGAAGGGATCATCCAAACATTCTTTCCCGGGCTGAATGAGGCGGAGATCCACGCATTGCGTGCCAGTGCACGGGTCGTCCGATCTGTTATTGATCAACTTAGATTGGAAGCCAACACGGCAACATGAAATCTACAGATTTTCCTATCCTGTCTTTTGAAAGCAAAAAGAAATGGGCGGACTGGCTTGCCAAACAGCATGACAAGTCTGCCGGTGTGTGGGTGAAACTGGCCAAAAAAGGAACCAGGATCCCTTCCATAACTTATGATGAGGCGTTGGATGCAGCTTTGTGTCATGGCTGGATCGACGGTCAGAAAGGAAGTTTTGACGATCAATACTGGCTGCAAAAATTTACACCGCGCGGACCCAAGAGCATCTGGTCGAAGATCAATACCGCGAAAGCAGAGAAGTTGATCGCCAGCGGCGAGATGAAGCCGGCAGGGCTGAGAGCTATCGAAGCGGCGAAGCAGGATGGCCGTTGGGATGCGGCGTATGAGTCACAAAAGAATATTTCTGTTCCAGAGGATTTTCAAGCAGCCCTGGATAAGAATAAGAAGCCAAAAGCGTTCTTTGCGATTCTGAGCAGCGCGAACCGCTATGCCATCTTATTCAGAATCCATAATGCCAAACGGGCGGAGACTCGAAGCAAACGTATAAGTCAATTTGTGGAGATGCTGGAGAGAGGAGAGAAGCTATACCCATAAGTTCACGGGGCCCACACGAACATGACGCGGGAAAATGTATGTAAGCATACAAAAAATCCTGTAATTGCGCCCGCTCTCTTAATATGAATTTCATGTATCCAGTGCGTGGTTATACTATACTCATCCCGTGCCTATCCAGATGAAACAGAAGAGAACCATCTCTTTCGCACGTCTGATCCCAAAAGCATGCGCTTTTGTGGATAATGGCACACTCTGAGATTCCCAGGAAAGAAGGTGATGCCACAGATTTATCAGTACGTTTGCTGAGCATGAGATTTCCAGTCCACTTTTAGTAGTAAGGAGATAAAGATTAATGAAAGTCCGCATGTTCACCACAACGTTTGTGATGCTTGTATTGGTGGCCACTGTGGCTGTTCAGCCAAGTGCAGCAGCCGCGCCACCAACGTACGACATCAACACCCTCGCAGGAAAAGTATCCTCCCTTAATGGTACGGCAGGGCTTCAGATCCGGTTCTCAGCCTTCCTTGAAGCAGAAGCTGAGGAAGGGGAACCCAACACGACCCCTGCCACACCGATCACCCCCACATTTGTTCTATCCAGTCCACTCGATGGCAATACGGTAGCGGGCGCAGCTGTGACCGTCAACCAGGATACGGCCGCCGCTCCGCAGAATGAAACCGCGATTGCCGTCGATCCCAATCACCCGAATCGAGTGGTCGCGGCTGCCAATGATTATGTGTCCCGCACCTGGGCCTGTACCATCAGCGGCACACCCTGCAGTGCACTCGGTGACGGCTACTCAGGCACCTACTATTCAAATGACGGCGGCCAAACTTGGAACGGAGGTCCCAGCACGGACCCGCAGAATCTTGGTACATTGATTCCCGGTGTGACTCGTTTGACCGGTGGTCAATATGACGCGGGCGGCGATCCCGCATTGGCGTTTGACAGTCAGGGCAATGTTTACTACGCGGGCCTCGGCTTTAACCGCACTTCTACGCCGAATACCGTGGCAGTGAACAAAGGCACCTTTGATGGCAGTGGTCAATTGACCTGGAGCCAGCCTGTGTTCATCAATCAGACAACGGCTCCCTCAACTTTGAATGATAAGGAGTGGATCGCGGCTGATTGGCATGTCTCCAGCCCGTTTAGAGATCGTGTCTACGTCAGCTGGACACGCTTCATCTTTAACCCCTCAAACGGAAAATACACCCAGTCGCCCATCTTCTTTGCCTACTCCACAAATGGCGGTGCAACCTTCAGCACGCCCACGAACATCTCCGGCAAGATTCTCTATGATCAGGGTTCACGCCCTGTTGTAGGCTATGACGGCACGGTTTATGTCATCTTTGATGGCTCGTCTCGCCTGGCTTCTCTCGATAGCACGTACATCGTCAAATCAACTGACGGCGGCGCAACTTTTGGCAAGCCCGTGAAGATCGCGGATCTGCAGGAAGTGATCCCCCTTGCAAATACTGTCTTCCGCGTCAATAGTTTCCCGGCCGGAGCGGCTGCCTCAGATGGCAGTTTGTATGTAGCGTGGTCTACGCTGCTGCGCAATAGTGATGGAGCGTTGTGTCCAACTCGTACCAACAATGGCTGTCACTCTGTGGCGGTCTATAGCAAGTCGACAGATGGCGGAGCGACGTGGAGCACGCCGGTCCCGATCTTCCCAACCCTCGACGCCGCCACCCAGACTGCGGCAGGCTACCCGGCTCCTGACGGTTTGACCGCCCCTGCTACACCGCGCCGCGTAGACACCCTGTGGCCGGGAGTGGCCGTCTCGCCTTCCGGAACAGTCTATATGTCGGCTTATGCAGCGGATACCGTCTCTCCCTGGCAAACCTGCGCCAGTGGGCCGGTGCCGCCTGTGGGCCGAATCGCTTGCGACACGCTGGGCGGCTACATCCACAATGCCCGGCTCAATTACTACGTGACCAATATTGGTTCAGGCAATACGCAGATGGTCAGCACGAATCCGATCAACACACGCAACGGATTCGGCGGCGGTTTCATCGGCGATTACACGGATCTCTCAGTTGGTTCTGATAACGTTTTCCATGCATTCTGGACCGACACGAACAACAAGCAGAATGTGGTCTGGTTCTATGGCTTCGAGTTTGCGCCGACTCCGATCAACCAGGAGGATGTGGTTACAGCTTCTGGCACAATACCGTAGGAAAAGAGTTTCCAGTTCGAAAATGAGGGCCAGACGTCCGTCTGGCCCTCATCTATTGTATGGGTTCTGCCAATGCCGGTTCATACTGACAAAACCTGTAACGTCCCCGAATGGAAGTCTAATAGTGTTTCTCAATTCCTCCAAACCCAAACACCTTATTCTTTTCTGTCATCTCGATAAAATATCGCAGGCGTTTCCTGAATTCAGCTGGCCGATTTCTGGCTCCATCGATAAAAGCAATCCGAATCCGCTTGTAGGAATCGGAGAACTTCTGGAAATTCATCCAGGCCTCCTTGTTGGCCTTGATGGCTTTCAAAATATCAGGCGGGAATGTGAATTCCTCATCCAGCACATCTTTTACGCTATCAGCCACTTCTTTGATAACCTTTTTCTTCGCCACCAAAGTACGCAACCGTTCGATGTTGGCCTGTGAGTACTGGGACTTCGGTTTCCTCGGCGAAAAACGCTGGGCAGTGTGCTCTTCATCCAGTCTCTTATGAGTGCTGTCGATCCAGCCGAAGCAGAGGGCTTCCTCCACCGCGTCATTGTATGGGATGCGCGGCTTGCCTGTCCCTTTCCCGGGGTAGATCAGCCAGATTTCCTTTTCAGTCTTGTAGTGCTTCTTCAGCCAGGCTCGCCAGTCTTTGGGGTTGGTGACGTAAAGAGTGTTGGTGATTTCCATATGGCGGGATCAGTCCAAAATTCCGCGGGAGGCGGCGCGTTGAGTCCTCCATTCGGCCGGAGTCTCAGGGATGCGCATCACTTCCTCCACGGGCCGTTTTACGAGTCCAAGGGCACCGCTTGAGCAGGCCAGCACACACACACCGCATCCCACACAACGGACTGCATCCACGTGAGCCAGCGTGCCAATCATCGAGAGGCCATTGAACTGACAATACGAGAGGCAGTTTTCACATCCGCTGCAAAGGTCTGTATCCACTTGATTGATGAAAGCCGAACGCGCGACGACATTGGCAATCCCCATTTCCGCCATGCCGCGCAAAATTCCGCAGGAACACGTGCAGCAATTGCAGACGTAGTACAACCCTTCCTGATTATTACTGACCGTGTGCACCAATCCGGCGTCGGAAGCGCGTTGGAGCGTTTCCATGGCTTCCTCTTTGCTCAGCGCGCGGATGGTTGTGCTGTTATCAAAAGCATTGGGCCGCGCATCCATCATCATGCAAACATCAATCGGATGCTCACAGCCCTTTCCGATCAGCGCCTTTTGTTTGCGGCAGATACAATCCAGCACACCCCAGGACTGAGCACCATTGAGGATCTCGGTCACACTCTCGAACGGACTGATCTCCATCGAATTTCGGACTGCTTCATAAACAGGAATGACGCGATGGAATTGGGGTTTGACACGAAGCATCTCGCGGAAGGCAACCTGGAAATAATCCTCAAAGAGACGCGCCAGCTCCTCGTCCATTCTGGAAACCTGGAATTCATAGATGCCGACGACGAAGGGCATTAACTTGAATCCAAGCGTCCCTTCGACGCGACCCGCGTAGACCAGTCCGCGCCTTGTCATCGTCTTGAGTTGATTCCGTAGCTCGCCCGCGTCCCTCTCGAGGCGCGCCGCGATATCTTCAGGTGTTTCCAGCCAGGGACGCAAATGCGAGGCAAGCTCAGCTTCCGCAGGGGTAAAGAGTTTTGCCAGCAGCTTGAGTTCCCTGCCATCATCCGTGGGCGGAAAACCGTTTGGCAGAGCGTTAAGTCTTTTGGCCAGTTCTTCGTAAACGTTCGTATTCATATCTACCCTCCATTCTTCAATGTGACGGCGCACAAACTTTTATCTCGCTTCCCTAAGAGGAGTCTCCCCGGAACATGGTGCGTCCGTATATTTGCCCAGTATAGCATGGAATGATTTGCCCAAAATGGCAATTTCAAGGAAGTGATTGGCGGTCCCGTCTATGCTACGAAAACTACAGTCGACGGTGTAAAGGCTCATTTGTGGTGAAATGTCCGCCTGGAGAACGGATAGGAAGGTTGGTCTGAGGAAGGCCACTGCTTACATCCGATTATTTTCTTGAACCGATCCATAAAAAACCTTCCGAAGGTTTTAACCCTCGGAAGGTTGATTACATCTAAACCAGGGCGAAGAATTCTTCGCGGGTGAGCGTCTCCTGCTGTAACAGTGACTGTGTCACGCGCTCCACTACTTCGCGCTTCTCGGTCACAATGCGTTTGGCTTCGCAATAGCATTCATCGAGGATCTGGCCGATGGCCTTGTCCAGCGTCTCAAAGGTTTTCTGGCCTGCTCGTGGCGCTGTCAGCGCTTCGTAGCCTTCCGGCCGATTGAAAACCCTCAATCCACTTTCGCTCATGCCGAGACGCATGACCATTTCCTCGGCAAGCTGTGTTGCAACTTGCAGGTCATTGGCCGCGCCGCTGGTAATGTCATCGCAGAACAATTCCTCGGCGACGCGCCCTCCCATCAGGCCGATGATACGCGCCAGGATCTGATTGCGGGACATCAACATGCTGTCCTGTTCGGGAAGCGTCATGGTGAAGCCCCCCATCTGTCCGCGTGGGATGATCGTGATCTTGTAAACGGGATCCGCATGAGGCGTAGCCTGCATCACGACGGCATGGCCCGCTTCATGGTAGGCAATCGTGCGGCGTTCCACCTCATCCATGACACGGCTTTTCTGCTGTACACTGCCGGTCAGGATCTTCTCCACGGCTTCCTGGAAATCCTGAACGGTGATCGTGTCATGTCCGCTGCGGACGGCGAGAATGGCTGCCTCGTTGACAATACCGGCCAGGTCGGCTCCCACTAACCCGGGGGTGGACTTGGCAACATCCATCAAGTTCACATCCGATGCAAGGCGGCGATCCTTTACATGGACCTCGAGAATGGCGAGGCGCCCCTTGACGTCCGGGCGCGGCACGTTGATATGCCGGTCAAAGCGGCCAGGGCGGGTGAGCGCCGGGTCGAGCACATCCACGCGGTTGGTCGCAGCCAGGACAATGACTCCCTCGGTCGCGGCGAACCCGTCCATTTCAACAAGCAACTGGTTCAGGGTTTGATCCTGTTCCATTTCTCCGCCGCCGCCCGTCGAGTGACGTTTCCGACCGGCAGCATCGATTTCATCGATGAAGACAATGCAGGGAGCCTTGGCGCGCGCCTTCTTGAACAGCGACCGCACCCGGCTGGCGCCTACACCGACAAACACTTCCACGAATTCTGAACCCGAGGTCGCGAAGAACGGGACACCCGCTTCTCCGGCCACCGCTCTTGCCAACAGGGTCTTGCCCGTGCCGGGATCGCCTACCAGGAGCACGCCATGGGGCATGCGCGCGCCCATGCGTTGGTACAAGGCATTGTCCTTGAGGAAGGTCACAATATCTGTCAATTCCTGGCGGCTTTCATCGATGCCGGCCACATCCTTGAATGTGACATTGGGAATTTCACCCTCGGAATATTTCTTCTGGGTAGGTAACATGCCGCCTTTGGTGAAGCGCAGCAAGGTAAATCCAATCAGGCCAAGCATGGCAACACTAATGAAGGTGCTGATCACGTTTTCCGCTGTAAAGCTGCCGGGCTCTACAATTTCATATTCAACCTTGGATAATGCACTATCACTGACCCCCAGGTATCGCATTTGCTCCAGAAAGGATGTGGCCGTATCACGTAATGTAATCTCTTTCCGGCCGTTACTATAGGTAATGGTTAATTTACCGCTATCGCGGGTATCCTCGATCTTTACTACATTCCCGGCGGAGATCTCTGCTGCGACAGCGCTCAATGCGATGGGTTTTTCCTGCGTTGTTGGGCGAAAGAGGAAAGCCAGGACAACGACCACTCCCATGAGCGAAAGCGCCAGCCATGTTTTGCCATTTTTATTTTTCTTGAAGAAGTCCAGGATTTGGTTTACAGATTGTTTCATATTGCCTCGTAAAATCACTTGGAGCGGTTTCAAATTCCCCCAATGTTACCTCTTTTGTCGCGGAATCTTGCTTTCAGTTTCATTATTACAGCTTACAAAACACTCATTTTTCGTAACTGAAAATTAAAGGAAACTCAGAAAATCTATCGGACTTTTAACACTCGCGCTCTATAATTTTGGCATGAACCTGTATGTTGGTTGTCCCATCTGGTCCTTTAGAGGTTGGGTGGGGAATTTCTATCCAAAGGGGACGAAAGCTTCTGAGTATTTGCGCGAATACTCCAGGCGCCTCACAACCACGGAGGGCAATACCACCTTTTATGCGGTCCCTGCGCCCAGGACCGTTGAAAGTTGGCTGGCGGAAACGCCAGAGACCTTCCGTTTTTGCTTCAAAGTTCCGAAGGCGATCAGCCACGCGGGACAGTTGGTGGATCATATCGACGCAGCGCGCGAATTCATCCGGATCATGAGTCCGCTCGGTTCGCGGCTGGGACCGATGTTCCTGCAGCTGCCGCCCCGGTATTCGCCTCGTCTGCTGGGGGATTTGAAGACTTTCCTCGAAGCGTGGCCGCCCGAAGTCCGGCTGGGAGTCGAGGTCCGTCACCTGGACTGGTTTGATTCGCCACACCGCGAGTCGCTCAATCAATTGCTGACAGACCACAACATGGCACGCGTCGTCATAGATACGCGGCCAATACGGAGTTTATCCGGAGAGAAGATTCTGGAAGGGAGTGTATACCAGAGTCTGCTGGAGGCACGCGAGCGCAAGCCCGATGTGCCGGTCTTTCAGGAGCGCACCGCGGACTTTGTATTCATCCGTTATATAGGCTTCCCGGAGCTGGATGGGAACCGGGCCCTCTTGGGGGAATGGGCTAATTATGTTTCGTCCCAGTTATCGGCAGGAGCGGATGCGTTTGTCTTTTGTCATTCCCCGAACAATCTTGTCGCGCCCTATTTGTGTCGGGAGTTCCATCGGCTTGTGTCGAGCGATGTCAATATTGCACCGTTACCATGGGATGAGATAGACTCAAATACTCTCGAGCAGGGAAAATTATTCTAAAGGCACAGCCTTCCGAAGGTTGTGCCTTTCACACCGCCACGCTCAATTCGGGGACATGCTTGAGAAAAGTTTCGACTACCTGTGGGTCAAAGCGAACGCCGCTGTTCTCCCGAATATAATCGACTACCTTGGTGGTAGGCCATGCCCGACGATAAGGGCGGTTGCTGGTGAGTGCGTCCCACACATCTGCAACGGTAAAGATGCGCGCCGATAGCGGGATGAGATCGCCTTTCAGCCCGCGGGGGTAACCGCTGCCATCCCATCGCTCGTGATGGCAATATGGGATTTCCAGCGCATCCTTCAAATAGCCGATGGGGGTGAGCCAGTCATAGGCAAGCTGCGGATGCGTGCGCATGATCTTCCATTCTTCAGCGGTCAGCCGGGCAGGTTTCAGCAGAATGTTATCGGGCACACCCATCTTGCCAATATCGTGCAATAATGCTCCTCGGCGCATCGAGAGCAGATTCCGTTCATCCACGCTCATGGCGCTGGCGAGCTTGATGGTGGTCTCTGTCACGCGTAGAGTGTGACCTTCCGTCTCGCGATCGCGTAGATCGAGCGCATGAGACCAGCCTTCGATGGTGGCATCGTAAGCCATCATCAGTTCAAAATTTGTGCGTTGGAGATTTTGGAACAGCACTGCGTTTTCAATGGCAATGGCAGTCTGACCGCCCAGGGTTTCCAGAAAAGCCAGCCATTCTGGGTCTGGGTTCAACGGCGAGCGATGGAAGATTTCCATCACACCTTTTACCTCGCCTTTGGCAATCAACGGCACTGCAAAATAGGAGACGAAGTCCTCGCTGCTCAATACCTGCCTTCGCACATATTTAGCGGACTCGGCTCCCAGGGCTAGCACGCGAACGGTCTGACGCTCCAGGACGGCCTGCCCGGCGTATCCATCACCAATACGGACTTCGACGTTCTCGATATCATGCGAATAAAAGCCGTGTCCTGCCACAAATTCAAGTCGACCCGTGCCCGGCTTGATGAGCAATACGTCGACCGCATCCACCTGGAGCTGTTTGATGATCTGATTGATCAGGATGTTGAGCGTGACTTGTAGATCAAATGTGTTGCTGATGACCAGATCAATCGCGCGCAGGGCATCGAGTCGTTCCAGTTGTTTGACTGTTTGCTCATGCAGCCTCATGCGCTGGATGGCATTCCCGCCGATCTCTGCCAGGGCCATGAGTAGACGCATCTGAGCGGGCGTGATCTCGCGCGGCAAATAGAGGTTGACACACAGGACGCCGACAACCAGCGCGTTGGATTGCAGCGGGACACATGCCCCTCCAATATCCTTCGCCACACGCTCGCGGTTGTAGTCGGTGACTCTCGGATCGCTCCGGAACTCGCGGCTGATGACCGCTTCGCCGGATTTCACCACCTGCCCGGGAATATCCTCACCAGGTTTGACAGAGGTGATCAGGCTGGCTTCCCGGCCGCGTTGCAGCATCAAATTGACCAGATGGTTGTGGGTGTCGTAGAGCCAGATACTGCCTGAATCTGTGCCGATGATTTCCAGTGCCTGGTCCAGCAAACTCCCCAACATTTCATCCAGTGTTTTGGCGACACGCATGGCCTGATTGGCAATGGCAATGACTTCCAGTTCGCGCTCGTGCTGCAGCCTTTCGCGTCTCATGGCTGTTTCCCGCAGCTCCCGCTCGATCGCGGGCACCAGCCGCGCCAGCTTGTCTTTGAGCAAAAAATCGTGCGCGCCGGCTTTCAAAGCCTCCACGGCTGTCTGCTCCTCGATGGTTCCGGAGACAATAATGAACGGAATATCCTGCCGACTTTGTTTCAGGATTTCCAGTGCGTGTTGTGCGCTGAATTTTGGCATCGAGTAATCGCACAGAATCAGATCCCAGGTCTGATCCGTCAACGCCGAATTCATGTCATCCGAAGTCTGCACACGCCTGAAGTCCACTTCAAAGCCGCCGCGTTTCACTTCGCGCAGGATGAGATTCGCGTCATCTTCGGAATCTTCAACAAAAAGGATTCGCAGTTTCTTATCCATCAATACTTTTATTTAGGCGGCGCTTCGTTCAACACCAGCCAGTACAAGCCGAGTTGGCGCACCGCATCGACAAACTCGGTGAAATCCACAGGTTTGCGCACGTAGGAGTTGGCTCCCAGGCTATATCCTCGGATGCGGTCCTGGTCCTCCTTGGAGGATGTGAGGATCACAACGGGCAGCAGGTGAGTACTCTGGTCTTCACGAATGCGGCGCAGCACTTCAAGCCCGTCTACTTTCGGAAGCTTCAAATCCAGCAGAATCACCTCTGGTTTTTTGTGTGGATCACGGTCCGCATAAGCGCCGGTACAAAAGAGGAAATCCAGCGCCTCCGCGCCATCGCGCACCACGTACAGTTCGTTCCCAATGTTGTTTTTCCTGAGCGCCCGCAGTGTCAGGGCCTCATCGTCGGGGTTATCCTCAACAAGTAGAATCATTTTTATCTCCGTCATTGGTTTCTCTCTCCCTCATAGTGTGAAGTAGAATGTTGCACCTTTTCCTTCCGCGCTTTGGGCCCAGATACGTCCCCCATGAATATTGATGATGCGTTGTACCGTGGCAAGGCCCACACCGGTGCCGGGAAACTCGCTCATGGAATGCAGGCGCTGGAAGACCCCGAACAATTTGTCCACATAAGCCATATCAAAGCCGACGCCATTGTCCCGTACGTAGAACGTCCGCTCCTTGGTCCTGGCCTGCTGGCCGAACTCCACAATCGCTTTCTTCTGCTTGGAAGTGAATTTCCAGGCATTGCTGAGAAGGTTTTGAAGGGCGATGTGAAGCAGGTGTGGGTCGCCATCCACCATGAGGTCCGGGGTGATCGAAACCTCGATCTGACGGTCTGGATAAGCTTCCTGTAAATCCCGGGTGATTTCCATGGCAATCGCGCTCAGATTGACAAACTTCGACTGCAAAGGCGCGCGCGTAATGCGCGACAGGTTCAACAGGTCGTCGATCAGGACTGCCATTCGTTGAGCGGCGGTCCGTACGCGTGTTAAGTGTTCGCGGCCTTCAGCAGGAAGGATCTCGCCATAGTCTTCGAGCAGCGCCTGACTAAACCCATCGATGCTGCGCAGGGGAGCGCGCAGGTCGTGCGAGACCGAATAGCTGAAAGATTCAAGCTCCTTATTGGCGGCCTCCAGGCGCGCCGCGCGCTGTTTCAAATCCTCATTCAGTCTGCGGATCTGTTCCTCATTCTCTTTGCGCTGCGTCACATCCCGAATGGCCGCGCTGACCAGCAGGCCTTCCTCGCTTTCCAGCGGGCTGAGACTGATCTCAACCGGAAATTCACTTCCATCTTTGCGGACGCCGAAGAGCTCGAGGCCAATGCCCATTGGGCGGGCAGGGTGCTCAACATAATATCCCTCGCGGTGTTTCAGATGCCTTTTTCGCAAGCGCTTCGGCACCAGAAGCTCCACGGACTGACCAATCAAGTCCTTCCGCGGATAATTGAACATTCTCTCCGTCTGCGAGTTAATGAGTTGGATATTCCCGTTGTTATCCACCACCAGCATGGCATCTGGTGCAGACTCAAGCAAGCCACGAAACTTTGCCTCCGCGCGTGTCTGCAATCCCATATCGCGCATGGCTGCCTGCTGCTCGCGGATCAGAATTTCCTTGGTTTCCAGGTAGCTCTCGCCAATCGTATCAAGGGCGATATCTATCGCCTTATCCATTGCACCGATGGCTGTCAGCAGCCGCTCGGGAGATTTGCCATAGGACTGCTTCATTAACGGCAGAACAAAGCTGCGAAACGCGGTGACGATTTCAAACCAGGCATGAAAACTCAACCCTGCCTTCGCGTAGAACATACCCTGCTGTTGAAGGTTCTCCAGATAGGGCTGCCATTCCTGCTGCAGAAACGCGCGGCGCTGTAAATTAAGGCTGACGCCGTCTTCATCCGGCGCGGGCTGCCGGGCCGGGTTCTTCAGGATAAATTGAAATGCCGGGCTATTGACGGCCATACGGAGCAGTTCGTCGTTGATCTCCTGGCGATGTGCCTCATAGATGTTCCAATAGTCTTCCAGTCCCTTTTGCTCATCAGATGTAAATTCTGGAATCCGCTGGTTTGAGATTGAAGTGCCAGATGAATCGGCCATTTTGCTCCTCTACACCCATGAGATGGAAAACGGTAATAATACCTGTCGTGCTGGAGCCATTTTCATCGCAAACGGAGTTCCCCGTGCCTCTCCGCCCTTCAAAACCGTGTTCCTCTGTCTCTTGGTATCTAAAGTGTTGTAAATAGGACTAAATATGTCCGATAATTTTAGACTATACAACCTTTCGAAAATTAAATCAAGGGTGGGAGGAATTGCCTGGAAGCCTGACTGGAAATCGACCTCAGAGTGCGCAATAATCAACAAGAATAGGAGTTAACGCCTCCTGCGCGCTGATAGCTGTCCCCGTTATCTTGCGCCCTTCCATTCAACCCACTGTCTTCGCCATTCGGGCGCGTCAAAAGCTTCAGGCCAAAATTCCAGCTGTTTCCAGATTTTCCCGTCGCGGACAGTGGAAAACGTGATGACGCGGTCCTGTCTTTGGCCGTCCGTCACGAGTACGTCGGTAACAACCATGTCTCCCTCGGTCACAATCTGTTGGATGGTGAACTGCCATTTCCCGGCTGCCGGATAGTGGGAATTGATTGCAGCAAAATGATCCTGCCCTCGGATCCGTTCACCGGATTGCGGCCACTCCAGCACGTACTCGTCATGCAGAAGCCGGGCCGCCGCGTAAAAATCATTGGTCCCCATCATGGACCAGAAATTCTCAACAATTTGTCTGCTGCTCATAGTCAATGCCTCTCATCTTTGCGCTTTACTCTTAGCACAGCGATCTTGGTCGAATGATTGAATGGGGCAGGATCTGTGATGGGATGCCCGCTGCGCGTTTCGGGATAGCCTGTGAAATCTTCCGGAACCGAGATCATTTGCACGATTTTGAGATACCCATCTGTGCATAATTCTTCGAGGGAAGAAAGATATTCCTGCCCGCTTACATATAAGGCGTTGTTGATCGCCACGAGATATCCGCCATCGGCGATGAGCGGGCGCACTTTGTTGATCAGACGTGCGCTGTCCTGTTCCTGGTCCACTCTGCCTTTGGATGTGGTTGAGAAGAACGGAGGATCGATCAGCACGCAATCGAAAAGTTCTCTTGTGTGTTTAAGCCTGCCGATCAGTGTAAAAAAGTCCGTTGTGACAAAATCCTGTTTATGGACAGGGAAACCGTTCAGTGTGTAGGAGGTTTTTGCCACGTTTAGGAATTGACGGTTGAGATCATGCTGTAGCACACGCTTTGCACCGCCTGCCAGAGCTGCAACCCCGAGGCTGCCTGTATAAGCGAAAGTGTTCAGCACTGTTTGATCCCGGAGGTTCTCCATGAGCCATTTTCGCAAATTTCGCGTATCGAGGTAAAGGCTCGTATCGCGGTTCATGATCAGGTCAACGGAATACCAAATTCCATGCTCTTTGATCTTTCGATCAGGAGACTCACCAAAGATGAGTTGACCTCGCTTTTCCTGCGGTGTTTTTCCGTTCCTCAGTTTCAAAACTGCTGCGCGTAGCCACTCGATCGTAAGAGGATGAGATTGAATAAACGCCAGTGCTTCGCTTGCCAGTGCCTGTCCTCCTTCTGGTTCATCAGCGTAATTATGAATCACCAGGGTCCTCGCGTAAAGATCGATCACGAGGTCCGGGTTGCCTTCTGTGAATCCATTGAAGAGGCGGAAAGCTGATTCGTGGCGGGAGTCAAACAAAGCCACGCGGGAGGCGATGGCTTTTTCCAGCAGGAGACGGATGGATTCAGATGTCATTCTTGTCCGCAGTTGACCCGATCCTCTGTATATTCTTTGGATTCAGCACCGAGATCTGGTTGATCCTCAGGGCCTCCTGGGCCGCTTTGTCCAGTTCAACCCAGTAGAAACTTCGGTGCTCCGAGTATGGCTCGATCCTGAAGACCGTCCCCTCATACCAGCCTTCTTTTGATCCAAATTTGGCATCGAGGCGAATCCTCACGCGGTCACCGAGACGGATGGTCTGAGTCATGCTCTATTCACGATGTGCCCAAATCAAAACGCCAACGCCAACGACGATCAGGATGATGCCGTTGCGCGCCCAGACGGGATCGCCGCTCATAAAACTGCCGGGCAGAACGTTGATTCCCTGCAGGAGAAATACTCCTCCGGCGACGATCAATAAAGCCGCGATGATTCTCGATAAACTCTTCATAATTTCCCTCGATCTACCAGCCGCGCAGGGCAGTGGGGGTGACGCGGATCGCCGCGGAATACTTCTGGCTGAATTCTTCCGGACTCATTCCCAGGTCGGCGATGCCCTTTTCATATTTTTTGAAATACGCTGATACCTGGTGGGCCGGGCCGACATTGCTATCCACCTCGGCTTTACCAATAAAAACGACCACATCCTGGTCACCTGTTTTGTCGGTGTTGAAATGCAGGGATACGCGTGGATGCTGCGTCAAATGAAGGACCTTGTGCGCCTGTGGTTCGCTAAAAATGAGGAACGAATCATCCTCCCAGATGAACCAGACCGGTCGCGGCTGCGGCGCGAGCTTTGAGTCAACTGTGGTCAGCCAGATGACGTATTCATCTTCGATCAGACGCTTTGCTTTGCGTTCCAGTTGTGCTTTCTCGTCATTCATTGCCGTCTACCTTGCCAGCGCCAGCAGCGTGCGAAACGCGCGGTAGATGGTCAGCATATCGTCTGCGGTGTATGTCACTCGCCTGTCTGTCCCGCGCTGCGCGCCCGGCATGATGGCCGCATTATCTGCCATTTCAGATTGAATAAACTGGATCTCCATGTGAATCGGTGTCGTGACCTTGAACGGCTTCGGCCCTTTTCCATCTTCGAGTTGCAGCACAGCGTGTTGCGAGGCCCCTTCAATTAATCCGGCTGTGACCGAGGGCGGCAAGCACTCGGCTGACTTGCGGCTGAGGGCTTTCTTGACCTGTGCTGTTTCGATTTGATTGCCGAAGAATTCCCTGACCTCCGCACATAGAGTCTGATCTCCTGAAGCCATAATGACGGGCACATCAAAATGACCGCAGACCGCTCCGTTCAGGCCTGACTCTCCGAAGGCCCGGTCATTAATCCACAGCCCGGAAACGCGCTCGTCAGACCAGGTGTGGTCGAGGATGCCGTGGACCGCGCCCATGCGCGCATGATAGCCCACGAACATCACGCCGTTCACGCCCTGATCCACGCCTTCAACCATCGAGAGTTCGGAGGGTGCACCGGCGAGCAAAACTGCACGCGGGTCAAGCTCTTCGAGTAGGATATTAGTGTCCGTGTTGTGCCCGTCTTTGACCAGGACAGAGGTCGCGCCACCTGCGAAAGCGCCGCGCACGGCAGCATTTACATCGTTTGTCATCAGCTTGCGAAAGCGCGCATACTCATCATGATCGGGATTCACCTGATCCCAGTTCGTGACGCCGGTAATTCCTTCCATGTCCGCGGCGATAAGGATTTTCATATGACTCCTTGTTGAAACGTCCCGCTGGTTCATTCAATGGACGAGGCCCTACTGGAAAACCTGCGGGACGTTTTAGATAAAAATATCGGAGGCCTTCCAGCCTCCGATATTATAAAAGCTATTGCTCGAAATTCAGAACCCTATGGCGAGGTCTGCGTGCCTTCGACAGCAACTCCGACCCAGGAAAATACGCGTTTATCACTGGTTGCACCTGCGGAGACCCAGATCGTCTGTCCCTGCTCATCGGTACCGGCCTGTCGCACGGGGGTGATCCACCAACGCAGCACGTGGGCCAGATTGTCTTTCGGGCGGAAGGAAGTTGGCACGATATATTTCGTATCCGCGACGAAATCGGTGAGACGGCGAGTCTGGTCTGCCGTAATGTCTTCGACCGTGATTTGATATGCTTCACCATCACGCAGTGTGCCGACAGACGCCCACTGCAATGTGACAACATCATTTGCCAGGGTGAAGGCCGCGCCGTCCCCGGGCAGGAGCAGGTTCGGAGCGGGGTACGGCGGCGGAATGGTTGCGGTTGGCGTTGGGCCGGGGGTGGCGGCGCGCATACAGAGAGGAATGGTCAAATTTGTGCCGATAAATACGTTGTCCGTTGTGAGACCGTTGTATTCCTTGATCGCTGCCGCGGGCACCGCATAATTCAGGGAAATGCTGGAAAGCGTATCGCCTTCATTGACGGTGATCACAACCTTCTGGCATGCGTCTTTTGTTGCGTCGGCTGCGGGCAGCGTGCTGGTCGGAGCAGGTGGAGGGGTAGGGGTTGGATAAGGAATCTTCAATTTCTGTCCCAGGCTGATTGGACAGGTGGAGGGCAGATTATTCAGGATGATGATGCTGTTGATGGAAACACCGAAGTTATACGCGAGCAGAGAGCAGGTCTCACCGGCGCCAACCGTATAGTCAAATGGCGGCTGAGGGGTAAGCGTTGGGGATGGGGTGATTGTGTAGATTTCAGTGGGTGTGCCGGTTTGAGTCAGCGTGGCGGTGACTGTTGGCGTTTCCTGGGGACCGGCAGCAGCCTGCGGGTTAATGGTTCGCACATAGAAGAATACACCAACTCCGATGGCTACCAGGATCACCGCCAGGATGCCCAGCGCGGCCGGCAGGCTCAATGTGATTTCCGGCATGCGGCTCGCCTGAACAGACTTTTCAGTTTTTTTTGCGGTTTTGGGCTCGGGCTTTGCACCCAGGTCCGTCCCGCAAACGAGACAGCGGGTGGCATTCTCGCTTAACCGAGTGCCACAAGTCGGACAAACTTTTGTTTTCGTTGAAGCAGGTTCTGGACTCATACGGGGCCGAATTATACCATCGAATATTTTGATGAATTTTCAGCCGACCTGGGTGGAAAATCGACCGTTTTTCTCTCAATTTCACTACGCGGGCCAGGCAGGCTCAGTATAACCGCCGGGAAGCCACGCCGCTTCTACGTTCCCTCTACGACCACCATATTGCTCGTCGCATATTTGTGACGCAAAGCTTTTATCGGTTCGTATTCCGGCGAGTTCAGCCATTCCTTGGCTCTCTCCAGGCTCTCAAACTCTAGGATGACGAGGCGTTTGGCCTGCCATTCGCCCTCGAGCGTCTCGTTCCTGCCGCCCCGTGCCAGGTATCGACCGCCAAAGTGGGCCACCGTCGGGGGCGCAAGTTTGACATATTCCCTGTAACCCTCCGGGTCAAGGACATTGATATCCACGATCACATAAGCTGTCATGGTTTCCTCCTATTCTGGTGGCTGAGGTTGGTTTCCGGATGGAGGCTTGGGCAACGTGGTGACCAGGACCTTATCCACGCGATGGCCGTCCATGTCAACGATCTCGAAGCGGAGGCCGTGCCACTCGAAGTGGTCAGCAGTCTGGGGCACCCGTCCGAGCGAGACCATCATGAATCCGCTCAGGGTTTCGTATTCGTCTTCATGAGGCAGGGCATCCAGCTTGAAGATTTCTTTGAACTCATCCACTTCCAGCATACCATCCAGAAGCCAGGAGCCGTCCTGTCTCTGCGTGGCCTGCGGCTCCTCCATTTCGATCTCTCCGACAATCTCTTCGATCACATCATTGACCGTAAGCAGGCCCTGCAGGCCGCCAAATTCATCTATGACCATCAGGAGTTCTGTTCCCTTTTCCTTGAAGATTTCCAGAGCGCGTGAAGCGAACATGGTCTCAGGGATGAAATATGCCGGCTTGATCAAATCCTTAAGTTTGATGGGTTGGCCGGAGAGACTCTGGATCAAAAGGTCGCGCGATTTGACGATGCCTGCTATCGTTTCGAGCGAATCCTGACTCACGGGAAAGCGTGAAAACTCGCTCTGCGAGACCTTCTGCAGGATCTCTTCTGCATTATCGTGAATATCCAGCCAGACAATTTCCGTGCGCGGGCTCATCAACGAATAGACGCGCTGGTCGCCAAGACTGAAGATACCCTCGACCATATCCTGCTCGGCCTCTTTGAAGACCCCGGCCTGTGTGCCCTGATCCATCAACACCTGTATTTCCTCTTCTGTGACCGGCGGCATATCGGTAGGCTTGACACCCATGACGCGCAGGACCGCGTCCGTGGAAATGCTCAACAGTTTTACAAAAGGGGAGAAGATCTTTGAAAAAAACAGCATCGGCGAGCTTACCGCGCCAGAGACCGCCTCCGGGTCGCGCAGTGCCAGTCGCTTTGGCACAAGCTCGCCCAGTACCAACGAAAGGTAGGTGACCGGGAGCACGCCTACGATCAGCCCGATCATTTCGCTATACGGCTGCAGCGCTGGAAATCCTTCGAGCTTTCCATTAAGCCATACGCCCAGCGTAGCGCCGGTCAGGGCACCGATCAACAGATCAATGGAGGTAATACCAATTTGAATAACGGACAGGAATTGATTGGGATTCTCGGTCAGGAGCAGGACTCGTTCCGCTCGTTTATCCCCTTTGTTACTTTGGTTTTGCAAACGAGCCTTGCGTACAGAGAGAAGTGCGGCCTCTGCCATTGCAAGTACCCCGTTGACCAGGAGTAGAACACCGATGGCAATGAGACCGCTTGTGAAATTCACTTGTAGGGGGATTTCAGACATCTTTTTCCAGAACAATAATGAAAGCTTCCTTTATTGTACCCGATTGATGAGCCAATTGAAGAATGGATCAATCCTTCTTCTCGAGCCTCTTCTCGATATTCTTCAACCGTTCATCCATGCGCGCGTGATAACGCGCCACGATCACAGGGACAATGACCAGCAGCAGAACGAGGCCACAGGTCAGGGCTAATTCAAAGATACCGATTCGAAACATCGCTTCCTACCTGACCTGTACTCCGCTGCCGTTATGGACAACACCCACAACGCTGGCAAATTGGCCGAGTTCCGCCGCGCGCGCGAGGAACGCGTCCAGTTTCTCGCGCGGCACGCCGAGCAGGAGACCGCCGCTCGTCTGTGGATCGAATAACAGCATCTGCGCCGGCTCATCTATCCTTTCATCGAACTGCACATTCGGGCCAAAGTGCATCTGATTATCGAACGCGCCGCCGGGGAAAAATCCTTTCTCGGCATATTTGCGTGCACCGCTGATGAATGGGATCTTTGCGTATTCAAGGTGCAATGAAACATCTGACGCCTCAGCCATCTCGGAGCCGTGCCCCAGCAGGCTGAACCCGGTAATGTCCGTGCCAGCGCGCAAACCAAATTCCACGGCAAGTTGACCGGCCGTTTTATTGAGCCGTTTCATCCAGTCCACGGCTTCCTGAATGTCGGACGCTTCTACTTTTTCCTGCTTCAATGCTGTGGTCGTGACGCCCATTCCCAGCGGCTTTGTCAGCACGAGGGCATCGCCCTCACGCAAGCCGCCTTTTGTCAGCATCGTGCGCGGGTCAAGGAAACCAATCGCGACCAGTCCATACTTTGGCTCTTTGTCTTTCACCGTATGCCCACCGGCGATCACCACGCCGGCCTCGCGTGCCTTCTCTGCGCCGCCGCGCATAATTTCACTGGAAATTTCCGGTGGCAGGTTATCCGGCAGGGCAGCGATGTTCAACGCCAGGAAGGGCGTCCCGCCCATGGCGTATACGTCAGAGAGACTATTGGCCGCAGCGATGGAGCCGTAGTCATACGCATCATCCACTACAGGTGTGAAGAAGTCCGTGGTCACTACGAGCGCTTTGTCCTCGCTTAAACGCCAAACGGCCGCGTCATCCGGGCCGGCGAGGCCCACCAAAAGGTCCGGATAAGAGGTGGGATCGAAGATGTCTTTGACAGGACGCAGGACCTGCGTCAGCGCGTCCGCGCTTAGTTTGGACGCTCAACCCGCGCAGGCGGAGAGAGTTGTCAACCTGATTTCGCGTCCGCTTTGTGGAATGGGCATCTCATCTCCAAAATGAGAGTGACCAGCGCCAGTCTTACTCGGCTCTGGTCACTGCACTGATTACTAAAAACTGATCACTGAACTACTGCTGCGTAGCAGGGGTGGCTGCTCCCGGCAACGGCAGGATGAACTGATTTCCGGTTGGGATAAAGATGGTCTGTACGCCTGCCGCGAGCTTTTGCACATAAAGATACTGCACAAGCTCCGGCGTGATGGACTGGCTGATGGTCTGATTGGCTTTTGCCTCTGCATCTGCCTGGATAATTCGGGATTGCGCTGCACCCTGCGCCGCAATGACAGCGGCGTCAGCCTGGCCCTGAGCCACTTGCCGCGCCTGCTCGGCTTCCTGTTTCCTCTGCTCAACGACAAACTTAGCCTGTTGTGCCTGCTGCTCGGCGATCTGTTTCTGCTCCACGGCCGCCGCGTATTCATCGCTGAAGCGGATATTTCGAAGCAGGAAATCGGTCATGGTGATATTGTTGGCGGCCAGATTCGTGCTGATCTCATCTCTGATGGCCTGCTCCAGTTCATTGCGCTTTGTGCTGACAATTTCCTCCACGCCGAATTGCGAAACGGCATCGCGAATGGCGGCGCGCGCTACTGGCCGGACCACATTCTGTTCATAGCGGTTCTGCCAGGTGATATGCAGTTGGATCAATTTTGCGGGATCAATTGCATAAATAACGGAAGCGTCAAGGAAAACCTGTTGGCCATCTTTCGTGCGCGCCTGAATTGAGTCATCACCCTGCACAGCGCCCTCGCTTGAGGCTGTGGCCATGGTATATGTCTGCTTCGCAATCGAGTACTTCTGCACGCTCTCAACAAAGGGAATGATCCAATGCAGGCCCGGTCCCAATGGCTGTAAACGATAACCATTGGGTTGGAAGGCTGAGATCACAACACCATACTCATCGGCCTGCAGAAATACCAATCCTGCGCCCACTGAAGTCAAAAGGATGGCAGCGACCAGCAGAAGAATCGCCAGGGTCGAGAATCCTTTTGCAGGTTGGTTGCGGCTCGAGCGGATGAACATGGTCACGATCACACCGAGAAACGCGATCCATGCAATGGTTGCAATACCTTGAAATGCTGCAGAAATGTTCATTGGTCCTCCAATATGTATTCGTTATTATACTTCTTGTCCGCCTCAATGTTCCGTGATAGTATCGCGCTATGCATAACGGACAAGGGCAGTTGGTTGAGACTTTTGTGGACTCCGGGGGACGGATCGTTTGCCCGGCCGAACTCATCCCTGCCTCCGGCCAATACGTCCTTGCCCACACAGACGTATCAGAATCCCCGCTGGCTGTTCCCGTTTTCTTTTCAGAATCGGCACCAAACGGTTTTCGCGCCGCCGCATCCCTGCCCGCAACATGGATGCCGGGCGTGCGACTTTTCTTGCGCGGTCCGCTTGGACGTGGATTTGCCCTTCCGTCCTCCGCACGCCGCGTCGCCGCGATTGCATTTGATGATTCCTCTGCGCGCCTGCGTGGGCTGATTCCCCCGGCATTGAAAGCTGGGGCCGCGGTCACGCTTGTTTGTGGTGGTGCACCCGACGGACTCTCCGAGGAAGTGGAAGTCCAGCCTTTGGAATCGATCAGTGAGGTTTACGCATGGGCGGATTTTGTCGCCATTGATATTGCACGCGAGAACCTGCCCGGGCTTAGATCCGTGCTGAATGGGGCAGGTCAGGTCCATGGGAAGGCTGAGACGCAGGTTTTGGTCCGCACGCCCATGCCGTGTGGGGCGATGGCAGAATGCGGAGTCTGTGCTGTTGTATTGAAAGACAACTGGGTCATGGTTTGCAGAGATGGTCCGGTGTTTGATCTTGCAGAGTTAAAATAACAGCGTTCCGAAGAGGCAAAACTTCGGAACGCTTCTTCTGCAGGCGGGAAATTTAATACCAGATTCTGAATGATGTCGTTGTGCTTCCGCTCAGGCCGTTGTACGTGCAGACTACATCCGTGTAAATCAGACTTCCATACGGCTGATTCCCGAAAGAAAGAGCTGCCATCCCCACCCCGTTCGTATTGGTGGCGACCGTGCTTGAGTCCGAGCGCCCATCCGGCCAATGGACTGTCGTTGTGCAACTGGCGTTTGAAACTGGCTGCAAAGCTTGATCCTGGACGATGATGAAGATCAATTGTGAATCTGCCGCCAGTGTCACGGCCTTCCAGACGAATGCGCGCACCTGCAAACTGACCACGCCGGCGGGCGTATTATCCAGCGGATTCACCGGCGGCAGCAGGCCGGGGTCTTCAGCCAGTTGATCGAAGTACATCCTGCCGAGGTCAGAGACCACCACGCGCTGGCCTTCCGGTTTCCACGGCTGCCATTCCAGCCGCGCCTTCTCGAAATACTGAACGATGATGTTATCGTGGTATTCAAAGGGGGAAATCGGGTACCCAAACTGATTGGCACCGCCGTATTCATCAAAGAATTCAAGAAAAGCAAAACAGACTGAAAAGCCTGTTTGCGTGAATTCGCGGCACGCGAAAGGAGCGTACACGTCGAGAGGGCTGGCGGGTACATACATCGCACGTCCCAGCGCGGTGACCTGAACACGCTGTCCTTCCGGGAGGTCTGCTTGATATTCAAAACGGGCACGCTGGAAATACTGCACCCGTTTGCCATCCTTGCTGGTGATCTCCTCAGTGATTGGATAACCGTAGAGAAGCAGCGCGTTGGGATTGCTGTTGTAAAACGCCAAGAATTCCCCGCTGACGTTATGCCCGGTTTCATTGAAATACTTGAAATCCGCGGCCTGAGCGCGAACAGAGGACCAATTAAAGCTGACGAGCAGAATCGAAAGTAAAAGAGAATGAACCCGACGGGTCATATCCGCACCAATTTGATTATACTCAGAATCCCCCAAAGGTCACATTACAAAGTTACAAAGTGTCGACTGAAGAAGAATTCAACAAAGCCCGGATGATGCGCTCGGCCGCGAAACCGTCGCCATACGGATTCGACGCCTTTGCCATTTCCGCATAAGCGGACTCATCGTTTAGCAGGCGCTTCGCCTCCCGGACGATGCGGCTAGTTTCTGTTCCCACGAGCTTGAGCGTCCCTGCCGCGACCCCCTCCGGCCTTTCGGTCACCTCGCGCAGGACGAGCACCGGGACGCCAAAGGCCGGTGCTTCCTCCTGAATGCCGCCGGAATCCGTCAGGATGATTCTTGCCCGCTTCATCAGCGTCACCAGCGGCAAATAATCCTGTGGAGGCAGGAGAGTGATGTGTTCCACGCCGTTCAGCAATCGGTAGACGGGCTCCTGCACATTGGGATTGAGATGCACCGGATAGACGATTTCCACATTCCCGCAGGCAGCCAGTTCTTTGAGCGCCCGGCAGATATTTTCGAGCGGTTGACCAAAGTTTTCGCGGCGATGGGCTGTGACCAGTAACAAGTTCCGAGCGGCGAGCGGTGAGTGACCTGTTACTGGTTTCTCAGCGCTTATTCCCAACTTATCCAATAATTTCCTGGTTTCCTCAGGCTCTTCCTGTTTTGCGACGAAATTGAGCGCATCAATGACCGGGTTGCCGGTGACAACAATGGCCGTATCAGGCACGTTCTCACGCAGCAGATTCTGGCGCGACCATGCTGTCGGTGCAAAGTGCAAATCGGCGGCCACACCGGCTACGCGGCGGTTGATCTCTTCGGGAAAAGGCTGCCACTTGTCATGAGTCCGCAGGCCGGCTTCCACGTGACCAAACTTGATGCGGCGGTAATACGAGAGCAGGGCGGTGATTGCGACCGTGGTTGTGTCGCCTTGCGCCAGCACCCAGTCGGGCTGGAAGTCGGTCAGAACGGGATCCAGCGCGGTGAAAATGGAGGCGCTCAGTTCGGCCAGAGACTGATCATCGCGCATCAGGTCAAGGTCATAATCAGGTTGGATCTCGAACAGATCCAGGACCTGGTCGAGCATCTGACGGTGCTGTGCGGTAACACACACGCGCGACTCGACGCCCGCGGTTTGTTTGAGCAGCCGGACAATAGGAGCCATTTTCACGGCTTCCGGGCGCGTGCCGAAGACAGATAAGATGCGAAGGGTCATGAATACATCAAACAGGTAAGCAAGTAGACCGGTGAGACCTGGTTTTGCTGTGTACCTGTTTACTTTCCTATTTCCTCACCCCGAGTCGGAAAACGTTGAAGCCAGCAGATTGCCATTTTGCCGCGTCCCAGGCATTGACCGTGTCGAGCACCAGCCGCGCCGGGGTTTGCTGTGCAACTTGCGTTGGCTCCAATTCACGAAATTCCGTGTGGTTGACAAGAAGGAGGATAGCGTCAGCATCTTTGAGAGCGGCATCGAATGAAGAAGCCATCTCGATGCCCGGCATGTTTGCCGTAGGTTTGAACGGCTCCCAGGCCTTCACCTGTGCGCCTTGCTTTTGGAGCAAGTGGACGACTTCCGTAGCGGGTGATTCGCGCAGGTCATCCACATCAGGCTTGTAGGCGAGGCCGAGCGCGGCGATCTTTTTGCCTTTGAGGTCACCGAACGCCTGTTTTGCTTTCTCCACGACGAAATGAGGCTGCCCGTCATTGACTGCACGCGCATTGTAGATGAGCGGTGTCAATTCCGGCGCGGTTTCTACGAAGAACCACGGATCAACGCTGATGCAGTGACCGCCAACGCCGGGTCCGGGGCTGAGGATGTTTATCCGAGGATGGAGGTTGGCAAGCTGGATCGCCTCCCACACATCCACGCCAAATTTCTCGGCGAGACGGGCGAATTCGTTCGCGATGGCAATGTTGACGTCGCGGGTGGTATTCTCCATCAATTTGACCATCTCGGCAGTGGTTGCATCCGTGTCAATAATCTGGCCGTGAACAAATGTTGCGTACAGGTCATGCCCTGCTTTGGCCGATTCGGGTGTGAGGCCGCCGATCACGCGCGCATTCTCGATCAGCTCGCGCAAAATTTGGCCCGGCAGCACACGTTCGGGCGAATAGCACAGGAAGAAATCGGAACCGGCTTTCAGCCCGGATTTCTCCAAAATGGGGGCGACCAGATCGACGGTCGTGCGCGGCGGCGAGGTGGATTCCAGAACGACGAGATTCCCTTTGCGAAGATAGGGAACGATGGCCTCCGTCGCGGACTTGACGGCGGTCATATCCGCCAGCTTGTATTTCCTCCCCTCATAATCGCCAAATTCCCCGTCACAAAAAGGAGTTGGCACTGCAATGAGGAAGGCGTCCGCTTCTTCGGGCCGGGTGGAAACTGTGAGGTTGCCGGAGTTGATCGCGGCTTCAACCACGGTCCGCAGACCGGGCTCGTGGATGTGGATGTCACCCTTTTGAAGGGTTTGGATGATATTTGCATTGACATCCACCCCAAGGACTTTGATACCGTTGGTTGCAAACGTGGAAGCCGTGGGCAGGCCGATATAGCCCAGGCCCATGACACAAATCTTGTTGAATTTCACTTGAACTCCTTAGTGGAGGGATTATCCTGTGGCGGGGCTTATTATACAACGAGGCAGTGCGTCCGCCTGTACAACCTGCAGCCACACATTCCGTATGTAGAATCGAAAACCGTGTCTTTGTTGTATAATGAATTGGAGGCGCTATGGATTTCCTTCTTGATCCCAACGTTGCTTACCTCATCCTTCTGGCAGGTGTTTTGCTGGTGATGATGGCAATCGTGACGCCAGGGACAGGATTGTTCGAAGTGGGGGCTTTTTTCTGCCTGGTCCTGGCTGGATACGCGGTTTACAACCTTTCGATCAACTGGTGGGCATTGATTGTGATTGGCTTGAGCATCCTCCCGTTTATATATGCCATTCAGAAACCAAAGCGCGAAGTGTTCCTGGGGCTGGCAATCCTGTTACTCATGGTTGGCTCCGTTTTTCTCTTTGCCCGCGAAAATGGACGTCCCGCCGTAAATCCATTCCTGGCGGTTGTGGCTTCGGCGCTGGTGGCGGCCTTCTTGTGGATCGCGGTTCGAAAATCCATCCAGGCAGCCGGTTTGCGTCCGACCCACGACCTTGAAGGGATCGTTGGACGGGCGGGAGAAACCCGTACCGAGGTACATGACGATGGCAGCGTACAGGTGAACGGTGAATTATGGAGTGCCCGCAGCGCGGAGACCATTCCACCGGGCAGCCACATTCGGGTCGTACGTCGCGAGGGATTTGTCCTCGTCGTAGAAAAAGATGGTTCATCGAAATCCTAGTTTTCAGAGAGGAGCAAGTTATGAATAGCGTTTTTGGCGGCAGTCTGCTCTGTATCATTGGTGCTGTGGTTATCATTGGCCTGATTTTTGTGGCTAATGCGATCCGGATCGTCCCTGAATATCAACGTCTCGTTGTTTTTCGCCTCGGTCGTTGTGTCGGTGCGCGCGGACCGGGAATTGTGTTTCTTGTCCCGGTGATTGACCGCGCTGTAAAAGTCGATTTGCGCGAGCAGGTGCGCGAGGTTCCTCATCAGACCTCCATCACCAAGGACAATGCTCCGATCTCGATTGACTTCCTGTGGTATTACAAGGTGCTTGACCCGGCCGAATCTGTGCTGCAGGTCGGGAACTTTGAGTCCGCTGCGGCTGGTATCGCGGCGACCACGCTCCGTGCCGTTATCGGTGGTATTCCACTCGACGATGTGCTCTCGGAACGAGAACATATCAACAATATGCTCCGCACCCGCCTCGACGAAGTGACCGAGCGCTGGGGTGTCAAAGTGACCAATGTCGAGATCCGCGAGATCATCCCGCCACGCGAAGTCCAGGATGCCATGAACCGCCAGATGTCCGCGGAACGCATCCGCCGTGCAGTGGTGACCGAATCCACTGGTACGCGCGAGGCCGCCATCAACGTCGCTGAAGGCGAGAAGCAGTCCAACATCCTGCGGGCAGAAGGCCAGAAGCAGTCGGCCATCCTCCAGGCAGAGGGCGAGCGCCAGTCGCAGCTCTTGCGCGCGGAAGGTTTTGCACAGGCGCTTGAAGCCATCTTCAATGCTGCGAAGACCGTTGATCAGAAGACCATGACCCTGCAGTATTTTGAAACGCTCAAGCAGATTGGCAGCAGCCCTTCGACCAAGTACATCTTCCCGATGGAGTTTACGAGCCTGCTCGATAACTTCCTTGGGAAGGATGCTAAAAAGTAATAAATCGTGTCGCACGAAACAGATGCGCCTGTAGTTCAACTGCAGGCGCATCTGTTTAATTTGATACAATCCCAGAATCTATGGAAATTGTCCCTGCTTCCCTGCGCGACCTGGGGGCGCTCCGTAAGTTGGAGCATGAGTGTTTTGGAAAAGATGCGTGGCCCTTGCTGGATTTGATCGCGGTCCTGACTTATTCCGAAGTTGTCCGACTGAAAGCGGTGGTGGACTCCAAAATGGTCGGATTTGTGGCTGGAGATCCGCGTCCGCGCGACGGGTGGGCCTGGATCGCCACCATCGGGGTTGACCCGGCCTACCAGCGACGCGGGATCGGCCGTACCCTGCTGCGTGCCTGTGAGAACGAACTGAACATTTCGCGCGTGCGCTTGACGGTGCGCATCTCGAATTCCGCCGCCATCACCATGTACGAAAAGGAAGGTTATCAAACCATTGATATTTGGAAAGGATATTATCACGACGGTGAGGATGGTATGGTCATGGAGAAGGTCTTATAGGATAGAGCCGCGCGTCATCGGGCTTATAATTTGCCAATATGCGTGAGAAATTACCGCCGCCCATCTGGGTAAATACAAAGCCAGCCCTGCAAAAAATGCTGGAGGATCTGTATCACCTGCCGCGTATTGCCGTGGATACCGAATCCAACAGCATGCACGCTTATCGTGAGCAAGTATGTCTGGTGCAGTTCTCCTCCCCGAAGTATGACTACCTGGTTGACCCGCTCGAATTGACCGACCTGAGTCCCCTTGGCCCCATTTTCAAGAATCCAAAAATCGAGAAGATATTCCATGCCGCGGAATATGACCTGATCTGTTTGCGGCGGGACTTTGGTTTTACGTTCGCCAACCTGTTCGATACGATGCAGGCCGCGCGAACACTGGGATATCCGGCCGTGGGATTGGATCGGCTGCTCGGTGATAAGTTCGGGATCGAACTGGACAAACGGCACCAAAAGGCCAACTGGGCCGCCAGGCCGCTAACCGCGGAGCAAATCCACTATGCTCGGCTCGATACTCATTACCTGTTCCAGTTACGCGATGTGATGGAAAAGGAATTGCGCGAGAAGGGACGCTGGCGCGTAGCACTCGAAGATTTTGCGCGCGCCTGTCAGTTTGATAATTCGCGGGGAAAAACCAACGGCGGAAGTTGGGAACGTTTCGCCTCGCGGAAGGATTTGTCTGTGCGCGAGCTGACCATTCTTGCCGAGTTGTGTGACTGGCGCGATGCGGAAGCTGAGAGATTGAACCGTCCCGTCTATAAAGTGCTGGGCGAGGACCTGTTGCTCGAACTGGCGAAGAATGCTCCCACTCATCTGGTCGATCTATCCGGGCTTGGGTTGAGCGAACGCCAGATCAATCTTTGGGGACGCGATCTGTTGGATGCGATCCGGCGCGGGGTCGAGGCACAGCCGGTGGAGCGGAAGCCCTCCAAACGTCAGGATGATGCGGTGCTTCGGCGGCTGGATAAATTAAAAGCGTGGAGAAAAAAGGTGGGGCAGGAATTGGGCGTTGAGTCTGATATCGTCCTGCCGAAATCCTACCTGCTGGCGCTGGCAGAGAATCCGCCCAGAGACCGCCGTGACCTGAATTCGATTTTGGAAGCCACACCTTCGCGCATGGAGCAATTCGGAAGCCAGATACTGAAGCTGCTGGGAGGCAGGGATGCGAATTAATTTTCATGGCGCTGCACACACGGTAACGGGGAGTCAGCATCTGCTTGAGATCAATGGCTCGAGACTGCTTCTGGACTGCGGGTTGTATCAGGGTCGGCGCTCCGAGACTTATGAGCGCAACCTGAATTTCCCCTATGATCCACTCTCAGTGGACGCGGTGATCCTTTCGCATGCCCACATTGATCATTCCGGGAATCTGCCGAACCTGGTCAAGCAGGGTTATCGGGGCCCGATCTACGCCACGAAGGCGACGGTGGACCTGGTTGCCATCATGCTGCTGGATTCGGGTCACATCCAGGAATCAGATGCGAAGTTCGTAAACGAGAAACCTTCGCGGCGCGGAAATGGGCCGGTCGAGCCGCTGTACACGCAGCAAGACGCGGCCGAGGTGGCGGAGTATCTGCACGGCGTGGATTATGGCACGACCTTCGAGCCGGTGCCCGGCGTGCTGGCGCGTTTTGTGGAGGCGGGTCATATCCTTGGTTCGGCGGCTGTCTCTCTGGAGATTCAGGAAAAGGGACGAAAGATTCGCCTGTGGTTTTCCGGCGATATTGGCCGTTTCAAACTGCCGCTCCTGCGCGATCCCGTCATGCCCGACCCGGTAGATTATATGATCATGGAAAGCACGTATGGCGATAAATCCCATGATGACCCCGAAGCGGCATTTATCAAGTTCCGCGATGTGGTCAAGCGCACCGTGGACCGCGGTGGAAAGGTCATTGTGCCTGCCTTCGCCGTGGGACGCACGCAGGAGCTTGTCTACAACCTGAATGAAATGATGAGCGATGGCGATGTGCCGATGATCCCGGTCTATGTGGATAGCCCACTTGCGGTGAACAGTACCCAGGTGTTCAGGCAGCACCCTGAGTGTTTTGATCCCGAGACCCGGCAGTTTGTGCAGGAGGCACGCCATCCGGCGCTTGATTTCAAGATGTTGACCTACATTCAGTCCGTGGATGATTCCAAGGCATTGAACGGACGCAAAGACCCGATGGTGATTATCTCAGCTTCAGGCATGGCTGAGACAGGTCGCATTTTGCATCACCTCAAGAATAATATTGAGGACCCACGCAACACGGTTTGCATTGTTGGCTGGCAGGCGCCGGATACGCTGGGTCGTCGTCTGGTAGAAGCGGCGAAGGAAGTGAGAATTTACGGCGAGGTCTATGAATGTCGCGCTGAGGTTGCTACGATCAATGGTCTCTCCGCTCATGCAGGCCAGGATTTGCTGACAAAGTATGCTCTTTCGCCGGATGGGAGCGTCAGGCAGATTTATCTGGTCCACGCCGAGGAAAAACCTGCGACGGCCCTGATGGAGATTTTGAAAGCGAGGAAAATGGACCGCGTCCATTATCCGGATCTACACGAGAGCGTGGAGATTTAAAATATTCGCGTTCCCGAAGGCCGTTCCCCGCACCTGCGGTTCGGGGTCGGGACGATGTGAGTGGAGTGATCTGGTAGGCGAAAGCAGTCCCTCCGCTCAGGGCGAATAATAATTTCGGTTATAATTTGCGCCGCTCTCCTCACGTGACACTTGGCACGTGATACCTTTGGGAAGGTGCCAGAGTGGTTGAATGGGACGGTCTCGAAAACCGTTGTGGGCCTTGTGTCCACCGAGGGTTCGAATCCCTCCCTTCCCGCTGATAAGCCTGATCGGAATCGGTTGGGCTTTTTG
>JAKOVF010000420.1 GCA_029782225.1 Chloroflexota bacterium
CTTACTCCCCGGCGATGTACACCGGGCGGCCTGTTAGGACCTGAATCTCTCTCTTGAACCTCTCAGCGTCGCTGTTGGAATCGCTCAAGTGGATCAGCCAGATCTCCTGCACGTTGGAAAGGTCGTTGGCCCTCAGGAACTCCTTCACGTTCTCCAGGCTGAAATGGCTCGTCCACAGCCTGTCCCTCACGGCCTCCGGCACCAGGTCTTTGGCCACATTCTCCAGAAGGATGTCCCTTGAGTAATTGCACTCCACAGCGATGATCGTGAGGCCCTTAAACTTGTAGCGTATGTAGAAGGTGTCTGTGGCGTACAGGAGCTTGTCGTTCGTAGTGCGGCTGTAGATCAGGTAGCCCACAGGGGCCGCTGCGTCGTGCTGCGTTTCAAAGGGCAGAACCTCCAGCGTGCCCAGGGAAAACTGCCTGCGGGGTTCCACTAACTTGATGCGGTGGCCCGAGGCACCCAGGGCCTTGGCCGTGCCCTCTGTCATGTAGCAGTCAATGCCTCTCCGGGCCAGATCGGTCACGGCCTTGGCGTGGTCCTGGTGCTCATGGGTGAGAAGCATCCCAGCTACGTCGGAAAGCCTGTGCTGCAGGTGCCGCTGGATCTCCTTGAGCGACAGCCCGCACTCCAAGAGCACCTTGGTCTGACCGTCGTCCACCAGGTAGCAGTTGCCTCTACTCGATGATGCGAACGGTACGAACCGCATAGAACCCTGCCCCCCTTGCAGTGATCAGGGTGTTAAGGGAGGCGCCCTGGCACGTGGCGCAGGGGCTCCCCTAACCTTTCCGTGCCCAAAGGCTCTAAAAGGGCGGTTCGGGATCGTCCCACTCTGCGGCCAGCGTCTCCTGCTTCGGGTCCTGCTTAGGTTCCTCTTCCTTTTTAGGCTTTGCCTGTTTCCTCCCGGCCTTTTCTTCCTCTGCCGGAATCTCCTGATACTCGGCGTCCTGAATCTCCAGGGCGGGGATGTCAAGCTCTTCGCTGTTTGCGTACTCTTCGATCTCCCGCCTGGCGTCGGCTTCAATGTCCTTATCTACGGCCTGCACCATTTCAACGGACATGTATCCCCACTTGGTAAGGAGGGCCCGGAGCACCGTTTTCAGGGCCATGGAGTCGAAGTCCGTTTTCCACGGTGAATACTCTGAGCTGAAGGACTTGGAGAACCGCTTTGCGTGGCTCACGATCTGGTCGGTGGTGGAGTAGACAGTCTTAGTGAAGCCGTTGAGCAGCTCCAGGTAAGCGAAATAGCCCAGGACCTTGTCGCTCTTGCGCTCGCCAGAGAGGTCCATCTCGCCGGTGAGCTTATTCCACGATTTCAGCTCACCTTCGTACACGATGTCGGCATTGAGGTAGCGGTAGAACCCGGTCCTCATGGCCAGTTGGATCAGGCCCTTGTACCCGATCTGCATCTGGGGCGCCATCTTGCCCTTGGTCTTGTAAGGCACGATGTAGGCGAACCCCAGATTCTTGTTGATGGGCAGCCGGAGTGTGGCCGCCTTGAGAGCCTCCATGATTACGTCTTTGGGTTCGCACTGCTGCAGCATGGAGTCGCTGGCGTAGAGGTCAATGAGGCTCGCAACGAACAGGTTCGCGCTGTCCTGCAAGGCGTTCCTGAACTGCTCCTGCACACTCTCTACACTGAGAGCGTTTTTGAGCCTTTGCACCGGTGAAACTTGAACTTGGGTTGACATTAGATCGCCTCCTCATAGATGATTGATTGGTCTTTCCCCACACCCTCAACGCGGAGGATCTTGTCCTTCTCGCTCACGACCAAACAAATAAGCTGGCCGCGCACAGGAATCAGCTCCGTCACCGCCTCTGCGTTGTCCACGAAGATGGGCGGTGCGAACCCGTGATGTTCGGCCAGCGTGTTAATGATGTCCAGGCCCACGTTGATGCGGGCCCCGTTGTTCAGGCTGTTCCAGGGCACGCCCTTATAGGTGGTCGTGCAGACCTCCTGCAGCCCACCATTGATCTGCTCCTCAAAGAGCTGGAACCGGGCCAGTTGGAATTTGGCATTGATCTTGTCGGTCAGCAGAGAGGCCTTGGTGCGGATGAAAAGCTCAATGAGGTAGAGCTCCCGCTCCAGCCTCTCAAACTCTGCGGCTAGCTCCTTCTGCTGCTCCTCAAGCTCCTGCACGCGCTGCTGGCCCTGCCTGTAAATCTCAAGCAGGGCTCTCCGCTCCAGGAGCCTCGCCTCTTCGGCCTTGAGGGCGTCAATGTCAGCCTGCCGGAGATGCCTCTCATACACCGTAGCGACTTCCTCACCCTCCAGGGCCTTCTGGAGCCGTTCTTTTTCGGCCAGCAGGGCTTTGTAGTCGTCCTGCTGCTTGTAGTCATGTGCGGTGGCCCTAACTTCCGACAGCCGCCCTGTGAGTTCGACGTTTTGGGCCTGCCACTTCGCCAAGTCCTCTTTCCCCTGGGCAATCTCCCCCTGAAGGTTGGCGATGGTGGCTTTGGCCGCTTCCAGCTTCTCTCGCGCAGCCTTGCCCTCTTCGTTTACCCGCGCCAAGTCCTCGGCCTTCCGCAGGTTAAAGTCGGAATGAGCCTTATCAACTGCCTCCTGTATCCGCTCAGGGGGCAGCGCCTGGCCGCATGTCGGGCAGGTCTCATCAACGCAGGCCTCGAACTGCCTACAGTTGATCTCATGCCACTTGGCCCGTAGATCGGTTATGAGCTGTTCCGTGCGCTGGGCAGTGAGCTTCTGCGCCTTAAGTTCAAGTTCTTTGCTGCTGATCACCAGCTGCAGCTCCTGCACCTTGGCCAGGCCCGTGGCTATCTGCCTCTCGATCTCGCTCAGCTGTTCATTGTGCTGGCGCCGGCAACCATTCTCAATCTCAAGCAGCTTGGCGTCGATCTCAGCCATCTGCTGCCTGATCTGGCCCTGGTTTCCACCACCTAGGAGCGATGCCAGCTCCGCTTCCTTTTCATGCTTCTGCCGGGCCACTTCTTCCAGGGCCGATTTGACGGCTTCTTCGTCAATGCCAGAGATGTCCGGCAGACCTCGCTGGGCCTCATCGATGCGCACAGGAATACGGTCCAGTTCTTTGTTGATCTCTGCCCTCCGCGCCTGGATGATCTTTTTCTTGGACTCAAGGTCGAACTTGCCGAGAATCTTCGGCAGGTCCTTGAGCTCCTTGTTGACCTTGATGACCTCCTCATCCGGGATGTCACCGCAGACCTCCAGGAGCATCCTGCGCCGATCCTGCCAGTGCAGGTGTTCGTTGAAGTACATCGGTGAAGTGAGCAGCTTGAAGAGGTTTTCCGGTGCGATTTCCTTTATCTTGGCGTCGTACTCGCCCTTGCGCACCGGCACTCCATCGATGAAGTGGTCGGTTTCGTGGCCGGTGAATTCGGCCTGGGCCGACCCGCGCTTCTTGGTCCACTTCTCGCGGTAGACCTTTTTGAGGGTGAGGGTCTCACCCTCAATCTCGAACACGCCCTCCACCTCATGATCCAAATGGTGGATGGCGTTGCCGTCTTTGTCCAGGGTCTTGATCTCAAAGTCCGCCTTGTTTTGGCTGTCCTTGTCAAATAGTAACCAAAGGAACGAATCATAGATCGTGGTTTTCCCGGTGGCATTGTCCCCGAAGATCCGAAGGTCCTCACCGTTCGCCACGAGTTCCAGGGCCTTAATGCCCTTAAAGTTCTTGAGCCTCAGCTCCATGAGTTTCATTTTCCTTCCCTCCTCTTGAAGCCCAGCCCACTTTGTGGTAGACTGGGCTTAGGTAAATCGTCTTGGCCCCTTAACCCGTGGCACCGGGTTAGGGGTTTTCTTTTACCCCGCTTTCACTTCGTTCTCGGTCAGAAAGTCCTCGAGGTGCTGGCGGGTGAACCTGGCATGGATCCGTCGGCCGCCCTTGTTAAGATCGATGTAGCTGATGCGGCCGGACCAGATGAGCTCCCGCATCACCTTCACACTCACCCCGAGCATCTGTGCTGCTTGCTTTACCGTCAGAAGCTCCTCCATCGCTTGCTCCCCCCCTACACGACACACTCAAAAGCCGGATACTCTTGCCTAGTGGCGTAGCCACGAGCAAACAACTTCTCGTAACCCTTGAACGCCTGCCGGTCAACATCGAAACCGTACCATTTGTGCCAGCCGGCCAGAAGTGTCTGTACCGCCGCCAACAGATCGATGACCTGTTCGCCGGCGAACTCCATGGCGGCCACGTCTGCTTCAGACAGCTGTGCTGCGGACCTTTTGTTCGCCAGTCTCAACGTCTTGAGTGCGTCGGCAGCCTCCATCAGCTCCTCGATAACGACGCTGGTGACTGTCATTGGGTGCATGTCCACCAGGTCAAGATACGGCATCGTCAGAGAACTGGCCTCACACTCGAAGCAGACCTGCGCTCTCAACCGGTCACTGCGGAGCACCTTTACAAGTCTGCAGGCCATGTGGTGCGGAACCGGCGTGGCTCCCCTCTCCCAATGGCTGATCAACGCCCTGTCTACGCCAACAG
>JAKOVF010000315.1 GCA_029782225.1 Chloroflexota bacterium
ATAAGCTCTGTGATCCACGCGTCCTTTTTCTCCAACTCCTGCCGCAGCCGTTCAATTTCCTGTTTCTGATCGTTTATAAGCTCCCAGAAGTGGCTGGCATCTTCTGCGTCCTGGCCGCTTGTCTTGTACTGGTCGCCATCGTCCAGGAATACCATCCATTCACCGTCCTGCTTGGCGGCTTGTAGTGTCCCCCTGGCAATACGCTTTCTAACTGCATCTTTGCTAATGCCCAGGACATCTGCGGCTTCCGCAACGGTCAGCCCTGTACGCCGTTCCTGTCCTCCTGTCAAGACGTGTCCCTCCCCGCGTCCGTCTTGCTGTCCTGTTCGCTGTCCTTTCCTAATCCCTTGTCGAAGTGCTTCTGCTCCCAGGGCCCCCCCACAGCATGTTGGCGCACTTGTAGGCCAATAGGCTCCAATAATCAAGATCATCAATGGGAACCTGGCCGTGAACACTTTCGGCAACTTCCACTTCTTTCTTCATCAAGGCTATTAGCTCATTGGCTCGCTCTTGTATGCGGTCGTTTACGTGCTCCCTATACATTCCTTTGCTTCCCCCGTTTCGGTATGGTAAAAAGCCCTCTTACCGTGTTATAATTGGCAAAAGGGCTTTGGTGTCCTTGAGAGGGCTTCACTGGTTCCGGCCGGGAGGCCCTCTTTCTTTGTCATTTCCCTGGCCACATCGCGCAGCTGCACAAGGTCTATTAAGTCCATCTGCTCCATCATTGCGGTATGGTAACTGCCACCGTATTCTGTAAACTGTAGCTCTCGCGCTCATGGGGTTTGCCCGTTTTCGGTGGTGGCAACATTTCCACCACCGAAGAGTTGCAGCCCGCGCTCATGGGGTTTGCCTTACTTCTGCCAAACGTTTGGCAGAAGTGCAGCTCGCGCGCGTGGGGTTTGCCGATGACGTGTCCGAAATCGGACACCTGAACCCGTGCAGCTCGCGCGCGTGGGGGTTTGCTCGATGACTTCAGTTGAACTGAACTCATCCTCAGTGCAGCTCGCGCGCGTTTCGTCGCTTTGCCGAAGTTCCACACCGTGTAAAGCTCCGGCTCGAAATCGCGAAAAATAGCGGAATCGTCTTCGGAGCCGTTTTCGCTAAAACTTGCAATCCAGTCAGCTACAGTCCGTTGCGGCACCCCCACCTGCTCCGCGATTCGCTCCTGCGTCTCGCAACGCATCCACAGCTCCGGCTCGAAATCGCGAAAAATATGCGAATCGGCTTCTGGCTCGATTTGCATAAAATCCGCAATCCATCGGGTAAGTCTCACCCCTGCGCGTGGGGTTTGCTTGAAGCCCGAAGTGGAAACATTGCCACCTCGGAAATACGGTGCAGCTCGCGCGCGCGTGGGGTTTGCCCGTTTTCGGTGGTGGCAACATTTCCACCACCGAGTTGCAGCTCGCGCGCGTGGGGGTTTGCCCGTTCGGGCAATTTTTCCCTAACGGGCTACCGCGGGCATAGCAAATGCCCAGCTAAACCCCTTCTTCGCTCCTGGGCCGCCTGGTGCGCTCTAAAGGCCATTTTAAACAGGCATATAAAACCCTTACCCCATGCGCTTTCGCCCTTCCTGGGCCATTCTAGGGCTTCGTTTT
>JAKOVF010000347.1 GCA_029782225.1 Chloroflexota bacterium
TGAAAATGGTTCCTTCGTGACCATGTGGCAAATTCATCAAATGAGCCCTGGACGACCGGTATCCAGAATAGTGTCCCCATGCTGGCACGGACGGCGGTCGGGTGATAGGGTTCGACGCCTCCGTCGAGCAGGAAGAGTGCATCCCCGCTGACAGCGTCCAATGTACGCAGGATCGTCCCCACGTTGCCGGGATCTTGCGGCATCACGAGAGCGACCGCGCGTTGAACGGCTTTTAATTCGTTGAATCGGGTCTGACGCTGATGGACGATGGCAAGGATACCCTGCGGGTTGTCTTTGTCAGCGAGGGATTCCATCACCTGCGTGGAGACAGGTTGAAGTCGCAGAGAGAGGCGGGAGGCTTCCTTGAGCAAGCCGTTCGCAAACGTGCTCGTCAATAATTCCGGCGCGTAGAGGATCGAGTCCACCTCCCATTTGGCCTGGATTGCTTCACCCACATGATGAATACCCTCGACAAGGAAGAGACCGCTCTCGCTGCGCGCCTTCCGCTGACGGAGTGCGCGCGCCTGCTTGACGAAGGGATTCGATAAGCTGGTAATCGTATGATCCACAGCGTGGATTTTATCCGAAAAAAACCTTCCGAAGGCGCTGTCCTGAGTTCATCGAAGGGTTCCAAGCCTTCGGATGGTTTTATGTTACGGCGAGACTACGTGCATCTTCGCTGCCATTCCAGCGGTGAAGTGACCCGGCTCTGCGCAAATAACCTGATAATCCCCGGGATCTGCGGGTGCCGTGAAAGTCTGTGTAACATCCTGTCCGGCATCCACATTGACTCTCCAGTAGATGTTTGCCTCATCCTCAGCGGTAAAATCGTTCCCGATCGTTGCGTCTTTCTTCATGATTACAAATGAATGTGTTACCGCACCATTGTTGGTCAGATGGAGACTCACCTGCTGCCCGGCCGCGACAGTATAGTCCGCAGGGGTGAACGAAAATTCGGTCATGGTCACATCAAGCCTGGATGATGCTGCCCCCGACCCGCCACAGGCGGCAAGGCTTAAGCCAAGCGCGATCAGAAGAATAAACACTGAAATTTTCTTCATACTCTCTATACTCCTTCTAAATCAGTGTAGTACCCTCGTGGCAAATATTCAAGGCAGCGACACCCTTGATTAATCGAATTCATACAGTTCCTGTCCGAAATTTGATGTACACTTAATTAAATTACAGGAGACTCATGACTACGCTCACCAGATCGACCGCCGACCGCTACTGGCAGTACGCGTTGTGGCTGGCATTCTTCACGATTTTCTACAATCTGCTCGAAGGATTGGTATCCATCTTCTTCGGCGCCAACGACGAAACACTGACCCTCTTCGGCTTTGGTGTGGATTCATTCATCGAAGTGATGTCAGGGATCGGAATTCTCGCCATGGTGCTGAGGATCCGGCAAAATCCCGAGACTTCGCGGTCCCAATTCGAGAGGACGGCGCTGCGCGTCACAGGGACATCTTTCTATCTGCTGGCTGCAGGGTTAGCTGTCACGGCGATATTCAATATCTTTTCCGCCCACAGGCCGGAGACCACCTTACCCGGACTCGTCATTTCCCTGATTTCCATCGCGGTGATGTGGGCACTGGTGATGGCAAAACGCAGGGTCGGCAGGACACTCGACTCAGCTCCGATCCTGGCCGATGCAAATTGCACCATGGTTTGTATTTACATGTCCATCGTTTTGCTGGCCTCGAGCTTGATCTATGCCGTCACAGGTTTCGGTTTTATTGACAGCATTGGTGCACTGGGATTGATCTATTTCTCTTACACCGAGGGGAAGGAATCATTCGAGAAGGCTGCCGGTATGGAGGATGCCTGCGATGATGAGCATGAAGGGTAAGTCCCGCAGCCGGTGAGAGGATGCGTCTTATGAACTGTTGTCAATGCCAGGGAATTGAAGAGCTCTTCAGCGAATCCTTCGTGAGAGATGAACTCGCGCGGTACCGCCGGCGCGGACCGAACAAGACCACAAGAATCCTGATCAGCGCATTGAAGTCTCGCGGCGTCCAGGGACTCACCCTGCTCGATATCGGCGGTGGGATTGGCGCAATCCAACATGAAATGCTGCAGGCTGGCGTTGAACATGCGACGGATGTCGAAGCGTCATCAGCGTATCTCAATGTGACGCGGGAGGAAGCCAGGCGACGCGGAGTGGCCGACCGGATTCAGTATGAGCATGGCAATTTCGTTGATCTGGCATCGGAGATCAAGCCAGCGGATATCGTCACGCTGGACCGCGTCATTTGCTGCTATGACGATATGGAGAGACTTGTGGGGTCATCCGTGGTCAAGGCTCGCAAATTCTACGGCGTGGTTTATCCGCGCGACACATGGTGGGTCAAGGTAGGTCTTGCCATTCAGAATTTTTTCCTGAGCCTCGGAAGGACCCGATATCGCAGTTTCGTCCATCCAACGAAAGCCGTTGACGCGCTGGTAACCCGCAACGGTTTTAAGCAAAGCTTTTACCGGCAAACATTTGTCTGGCAGGTGGTAGTCTACGCACGGCCTGCATCGCGGCTGTGAACCGTTCGAAATGAAGTTCCGCCTCACGATATAATTGGGGATATGAAATCCCTTCGCTGGCTGGCAGTGTACTTGGCTTTCATTTTGGTTGCCTGTCAGCCTCAATCTTCCATCACGATCACGCTCATTGACGCCGGGCAAATGCGCATCATTCAGACAACTGAACGTGTGCCGCTCTTGATCTTGACTCAAGCCGGACTGACGGTCACGCCAAACGACCAAATCTATCTGAATGGGACTCACATTCCTCTCGATCAACCGGCTCCGATCACCGGTACCACTACCCTGCAAATTCGTCATGCCGTCGAATTGACCATCATCACCCCACAGGGGACTCAGCTTATCCAATCTGCCGCGCTGACAGTGGGCGAAGCGCTTCACGCAGCAGGCCTCCAGCTCTACGCCAGCGACTTCCTCGACCCGCCGGCCAGCACATTCATCGCACGCCCATTAACCATCAACTATTTTCCATCGCGCGCATTGACCATTTCCGCCGGCAATCAATCCATCCCAGTCCGCTCCTCGGCGAGGACAGTGGGTGAGGTCCTGGCTGAGGCGGGGATTCCGCTCATCGGCCTCGACTACAGCTCACCATCCGAGAACGAGGCGACGCTCGAAGATGGACAGGTCCGCGTGGTGCGCGTCAACGAAACGGTCACGCTCGCGCTCAAGTCCATCCCTTATAAGACGGAGTACGTCCAGTCCACCGATGTGGGCCTGGGTGAACGGGAGGTCGCGCAGCGCGGCCAAAATGGTCTGTCCGTCACGCGCACACGCATCCGCTACGAAGACGGACAGGAAACAAAGCGCACGACGGAAAGTGAGACCGTCATCACCCAACCTCAGGCGCGGATTTTGAAGACCGGTTCGCAGGCCACGATCAATACCATTACAGTGGACGGTGAAGCCCTGCAGTACTGGCGTGCCTTCGAAATGTACGCCACGATCTATTCTCCCTGCAACTCGGGCACTGGTGGGTGTTCGTACGGCACTGCCAGCGGTCTTCGGGCCGGGCGCGGCGTGGTCGCGGTGGACCCTTCGATGTACAGCTATCTGCAGGGCCAGCGTATC
>JAKOVF010000350.1 GCA_029782225.1 Chloroflexota bacterium
TGCGATAATTGTGGGGAAGGTCAGGAATGCGACAGTTGGGCAGAGGCAATAGATTTTATGAATGAGGAGGAAAAATAGCATGAATCACATTGTGTTAATCGGAAGGTTGGTAGCAGATCCCGTGTTGCGTTACACGCAATCAGGAGTGGCGGTAACTTCGTTCACCTTGGCAGTGGACAGGAACCGCAGAAAGGAGGATGGTCAGCGGGCGACTGACTTCATCGACGTGGTAACCTGGCGCAAACAGGCAGAAACCTGCGCCAACAACCTGACCAAAGGCAGGTTGGTTGCTGTGTCAGGGCGGTTGCAAATCCGTAGGTATGACGACAAAGACGGCATCCGCCGCAAAGCTGCAGAAGTGGTGGCGGATCGGGTGCAGTTTCTTGATCGGGCGAAACAGGACGGGGCAGAACAGGCAAGCGACTGGGGCAGCGGCGACGATGCGCCGTTCTAAGGGGGGTAGCGATGAGCAGACAGGCTTTGAAAAAGACTGCAGGCATGGTGGCGGATATGATTGTCGAATTGCTGGGTGTGGTCTACTTGGCGTTCGGCGCAATAGCCATAATCGGGACGTTAACGCTGGTTGTGGTGGCTGTCACATATGGCAATCTAGTTGATTCGGGAGTGGATATAACGTTAGACGAGATGCTGGGATACTTCATTGGGTATGGAGGGGTCATATCCACGGTATGGACGGCGTTGTCGCTGGGGGCTTTCGTGCTCGCACGGCGGTATTACAAACAAGCAAAGCAAGGGGGAAACAACGAATGACAATCAATGAGCTAGTAACCGAATCACATAATACGGCTGTGGACAAGGGTTGGTGGGAGGAACCCCGGAGCTTTGGCGAGCTAATAGCCCTCATCCACAGCGAGTTGAGCGAAGCCCTTGAGGATTACCGCAACGGCTTTGCTGCCAATCAGATATACTACGGAGATGGGCAAAAACCATGCGGGGTTCCAATCGAACTGGCGGACGTGCTGATCAGGATTGGGGATCTGTGCGGTTACTTCGGGATAGACCTGGAGCAGGCAGTCAAAGAAAAGCTGCAGTACAACAAGAGCAGGCCATATCGTCATGGAGGGAAAGTCATCTGAAGGGGGTATGTGATGGTGAAGAAAAAGCCGAACAGGGGAAGCCCGGCATGGCTGCATAAAGAACTCCAGCGGCAGACGTTCCGGCTGATCGAGTCCGAGTTGAGGATGTACCATCAGACAAAGGCACAGTTGGAGCGGTTGCGGGAGGACATTATCCAGTCAGCCGACTACAGCAACGACATACCAAGGGTAGACAGAGGCGGGTCCAACAGTGATCCGACAGCCAGCAAGACGGTCAGGCTGATGACATCAGCGGAGATCTTGGAACTGTCAAGACGGATCGGGGCGATTGAATCGGCCATCGAGGAAACCAGGGCACGGGATCCGCACCGGCTGGAGTTAATCCGGCTGAAGTATTGGGAACCGGGGCTATCTGATACAGCGATCTGGATGCGGCTAAACGTTGATCGTGACACCTTCTACCGCTGGCGGCGCGAGTTTGTCTGGCTGGTAGCGGAGAAGCTGGGTTGGGATGCGGGGCAAAGGCGGGAACCGAAAAGAAAAAGGGCTAGCTCGTGTTGAGCTAGCCTTTCTTCTTTTTTTCCCCGGCAACGTCAATCCGCTGCCGGTAAAGTTCCAGACCTCGCCTGACGACCTCCGCCTGCGAGATCCTTTCATCGAAGCAGTGTTGCCGGAGCCACGCGTATTGCTCCGGCGTTAGTCTGACTAGAATCTTGACGAATTCCGCCATAATCATCCCTCCTTTCCATTTCTTTACCTCCTTTTTTGTTTTGCCGGGATAGGCATCATTACCAAGTTTCTTCTGACTTATAAATAACTTCTAAAGTATCCCAGTTGATTATTCTTTGATCTTTGCCCATGATAGCCTTCAAGGCCTCCAGGTTCTCGCTCATTGCCACCTGCTTCCAGGTAAAACTGATATAACCATAGGTGCAAGTGTTTCCTATAGCCCTGATCGGTTTAGGTTCCTTTCTTTCCAACATATACATTTTCAATACTCCTCCACTTTTATTTTGCCGGGATAGGCTCCCGGCTGGCCTTATTCTTCGTAGATACGCTCAGGAAAGATCATTTGGCCACACTTCTGGGCACGATAAACCCTGCCCTCCTTGAAGATGAGGCAGTGCTTCCCACGGGCGAACCCGTCGGGATTGGGCCCACGGAGAGAATGTAGGCCAAATGTGTCTAAGCATTCAGCTATCTTTGAAAGGGGTATTGAACGGAAAATATAAAGCGCCTCAAATGCCGTCGAAGAGTCCGGCTCATGGTAGCCGTACTCATATACGGCTACCACTTCATTGTCGTCAATTATCTCGACCTGCGTTACCCCGTCAGGGGTATTATTCCGATACCTCCAGATCATTATTGTCCCTCCTTATATTTGACAACATGCCCGGCTGCATTACCGGAGGCTGTTGCCTCCGGCACTCTGCGCTTAATCGTTAAGCCCAAAAGCCATGCGTCCGGCAGCTCCCATACGCTCAGGGTATACGCCTGCGTCGTCCGCTATGATCCGCCATGTCGCTGGATCGTAGCCGGTCAGCTCGTCGTACAGCTGCTGGGGCGTGCAGCCGTCTGGCAGATCCATCTCCCATCCGGCCTCTACCGGGTCGGCGCCGTCCCTCAGCGCCACCAGCATGGCCTGCACCTCGCGCGGCGGCAGGTGCTCCAGGCCACTGGTGTACCAGATACACTCGTCGCCGCACCCTCCAAAGACCGCAAGATGCAGCCCGCCGGCGTTGTCCTCAATGACTTGGTAGGGCAGGCGGGGCCTGCCTGCACGGTACAGGCCCCAGCCGTGCTCATCGATCCAACCGGGAGCCTCCTGCACCCAAGCTGGCGCGCCGGACTCCAGCAGCCCACGAATAAGGCGCGCATCTTGATCCGGATCGCCTTCGTGCTGACAGCCTAGGTATGCTGTCACGTCATCCCAGCGGACGTATACCGCTGGGTAGTCCC
>JAKOVF010000372.1 GCA_029782225.1 Chloroflexota bacterium
GCCCTTGTCCGTGAATTTGTGAAGAATGAAGGCCTGGTAAGACACATGCTAGCCGTGGAAGCCGCGATGCGCTTCTACGCCGAAAAATTTGACGAAGGTGCAGGTGTTCTTCCTGCCGAAGACGTGGAAGCCTGGGGCCTGCTGGGATTGATCCACGATTTCGATTGGGAAATCCATCCGACGCTGGAGGAGCATCCCGTCAAGGGCGCGCCGATCTTGCGCGAGCGCGGCATCAGCGAAGATATCATTCAGGACATTTTGAGTCACGGCGTGGACACAGGCGTGCCGCGAGATACGTTGCGCCGCAAAGCCTTATATGCGTGCGATGAAATCACGGGATTGGTCACTGCTGTTGCGCTGGTGAGGCCATCACGGTCATTACTTGATCTGGAAGCTTCTTCTGTGAAAAAGAAATGGAAGGATAAAGCCTTCGCCGCCGGCACAGACCGCGCTGAAATGGAACAAGCTGCCAGGGAATTTGGCGTGGACATCTGGGAACATACCGCGAACGTGATTCTTGCAATGAGAAGGATCGCGCCGGAACTGGGATTGGTCGGGAATGCTCAGACCCAATAGCTATCGTTTGCACCCGCTCTCTTCAATGTGTTGATTGATCGCCGACGCATTCAAAGATTGGGCTGAAGCGGACTGCAACACACGATCCCATAAAGTGTAAATCGCGGGGCACAGGATTTCCTGTGCTTTTATTGTTTGGTCAGTCAGTTTCAACGCAGTATCTGCATCCCCTGTATTTGCAAAGGCTTCAATAAAAACAAGATTCTCAACCGGTACGGAGGGACTCAGCTCATTTTTCTGAGCCTGGTTGTAAAGCTTTGTCACCTGTTCCCAGTCCAGCTGCTGGCGGGCAAGCTCGGCCTTCTCGTAGAAATAGCACCAACCATGTTCTGGCTCGCCACCAAAGAGAGTCTTGTCCATCTCAGGTTGAGGTGCATCTGCTTGAATTCGACGGGTATCAGAGAGCGGGATAGCATTCAGCAGGAAATAGCTTGCGCCAGGAACAGTTTCAGCATTCCCGTATACTGGATCAAGGACGCGCAGGCAGCCGTCCGCGTCTTTATAGATGACCACGGCATTCGATGTAGAACTCAAAAACGGCACGGTGCGATACTGGAATGTGACCGGCTCATTTGGTTGAAGAGAAGGTAAAAGCAGCGAATTGAACCGGGTTTTGATATAAAGCAAGGCGTACGGCATGTTACGTTCAGTCAGATTGGGCGCATACATCCAGTTCAACGGCGCGGTCACTTGCAAGTCAGAGACATACTTGAGGGGTAATTCTGATGTCAGGAGAACTGTGTCCTTTTTCAGACCGGGCATCCGCCACGCCAATTGCCAGAAGAAGTCCTGCTGATTGGCCCAATCGCGACGGAACGTATTTGCTACAGTGAATTGAAATGCAGTCGATAATCCAATCAGAAAACTTAGAATAACGATTTTGCGCTTCCCATCTTTCAGGACAAAAGTCGCCAGGCCAACAATGAACAGGCTGGCTCCCAGCATGATGGAAAGCATGAAACGGTCATAGTCGAATTCGAGTTTTAGCGGTAATCCCGCAGCCCAGGAGGGAAGGCGACCGGCGAAGATTCCGACCAGTCCCATCAGCATGGCTTGCCAACTCCATGTGTTGCTCTGGGCGGTTTCCAAGTTTGCGAGCCCGGCCACTTTGGAACGCATGAACATGAATATTACAAGACCCGAGACAACCAGGACACTTAGCGCGACAAATTGCGTCAAACTTCCATCAATGATGGCAAATGGCTGGAATGCCTCGAGCCAGGATGTAAACGCCGACAGCGAAAAGGTATTAATGATCTCGTTCCCAATCCCGGGCAATGACATCGAGGGACCCGAGAGGGCCGTGATGTCATATGAATTGTAGGCTGCTGAACGGTGATAAGCGAAGGTCCATGCGGCGTTCAATATCCATACAATGAGATAAGGAAGCCAGGAAACTCCTGCCTTTCGCAAAGCTGATTTCCACTCAGGGAACGTTTCATAAAAAATGAAGACAAGGAGAAAGAAACGCAATATTTCAAGGCCAAAGAAGTATTCGGTTGAGAAAAGTCCCAATACCTGCAATAGGAGCGCAAGAACTGTCAGGGCAGTCCGATTCCGTTGGCTGCGAATCGCATATACGGTCACTGCAAAAGACGCAAGCAAAAATAGAAGTGGGATCAACTCCTGATTCACGTGTGTCAACGCTACCCATTGCTGACGATAGCCCGGAAAAACGGAAAACAGAAAGACGACCCAGAGCGAATTCCACTTCTGCGCCGGCCATGTCAAACGGAAAACGAACCAGACCTCGAGCGAGAGAAGGAAGCGAGTAAGTAGTCCGATCACCTGCCAGGCGACCGGATTTCCTCCGAAGAGTGTGGTTGTCACAGCAAAAATCGGGCCAAGGAGAGGACGGTAGGGACGAAAGGCTTCGATGAAATCAGATGGACCGAAGAAGCGGAGGAGCCACGCAAACGGCCAGTCATCCCAGTAGAATCCCATGGACAAAATGAGCAGCCCGTAAGCCAGCAGCACGAGAAACAATATCACAACGGGAACTGCGATTTTCTCTCTTTGAAGGTTTCTTGCAATGAAGGTTTTCAGCATTGTTTTATCTTCTGAAGAAATTATATCAACGAGGTCACTCTTTTGGCTGGAGTATAATCGCCACCGTGAATCGAAAAGGTCGCGTCAAAGTCTTGGCATACATCCTGCTCATCCTCGTATTGCTGGCGCCGCGCATTGCTGCACTAGACTCTTTTTCCACATTAGATGAACCTTACTGGTTAAGCATGGGGGCCAACTTCTACTATGCACTGGGTCAAAGGGAATTTCAAAATACTGTCTACGAATATCAGCCAGCGGTAACCACGATGTGGATCGTCACAGCTGCCATGCTGGTGTATTTCCCAGAATATCGCGGCATGGGACAGGGTTACCTCGATATGGAGAAGGCCCTGCTGGATCCATTCATGCTCGAACATGGAAAGGATCCTCTTCAACTCCTCTATACTGCCCGGCTGATTCAAGTCATCGTCATTTGCCTTCTGTTTTTGGTGCTCTATTATTTGCTGCAATACTTTGTCCCGGCCATCACCGCGTTCTTTCTCGTCGTCTTTGCATCCTTCGATCCATTTTTTCTAGGACAATCCCGCCTGCTCGACCATGAGGCCATGCTTTCATTGTTCGTGCTTCTGTCTGTCCTGGCCTTTGCCATTTTTCTATTTCAAAAACGAAGTTATGCGTTCCTGCTCCTTTCAGGTATTGCAGCCGGCCTTGCGCAGTTGACCAAATCATCTGCCATTGCCATTCTTGGGCCGATCGGTATTTTGTTGTTAATTCAGTTGTTTCAAGAACGGCAAAATGGCTTTATTAAAGTGTTGGGTAACCTCATAAAGGTATTTGCGATATGGCTTGTTGTTTTGATATTTAGTTATATCCTCTTTTGGCCCGGCATGTGGGTGGCGCCCGGGAAGATGTTTTATGAGGTTTATGGAAATGCCTTTAGCTACGCATTTGAGGGGGCGCGCCTCAAAGTCACCGGTGAACTAGATGCATCCCAATTCAGGTTAAGCAATAGTTGGGCGGAGATGCGATCAATCATCCAAATCATTTTATGGAGAACGACTCCGCTTACCTGGCTTGGAATTCTTGCTGGATTTGCCCTCCCGTTCACGCGCGACCGTGATTTGGTCCGTCCTTACAGGCTGCTAATCCCACTGACGCTCGCTACTGCCATCTCCTTTATCCTGATGTTCAGCCTCGCTCAGGGACGTAACTCTCCGCATTATCTGCTTGCCAGCTATCTGGCGCTCAATATACTGGCGGGACTAGGCTGGTTCCATCTTATTCACTGGATTTTGCAGCGAAAGCCTGTTATTCAATATGCGACTCTATTAGTTTTAGCTCTCCTTCAAGCCGGAAGCGCGTTGTCTTTCTATCCTTATTACTACACCTATGGAAATCCGATCCTTTACCGGCTCGGTGAATACAACAAATTTCCGCAGTTCCCCTATGGCGAAGGCCTCGAACTTGCCGCACAACAGCTGGCCAGGGAGCCGGATGCGAAAGACTCAATTGCCCTGGTCTATTTCTATCGCGGCTGTTTCTCTTACTTCTATCCCGGTCAGAGCATTGGATTCCGTCCTTTTTGGGTGGACGGGCAGCATGCCGAAGATTTGGTCCATGCCGTTCGCTCCTCAGACTATGTCGTTGTCTATTATGCGTTGCAAGGCAATTTGGATAAATACGCGGGATTTATTAAGGCGCTATCCACTGTCAAGCCTGTTCATGAGGTCTGGCTAAACGGGTATAGATATGTGGTGGTTTACAAAGTGGACGATTTCCCGGTCACAGTATTTGATGCCCTGGCGCACTAAGGAGAACATGAATGCCTCAAAGTAAATGGGGCAGGTTGGTCATCGTACTTTGCCTGCTTGTTTTGATCGTCCCATCCCATGTGGTCGGAATCGACAAGTTCATCACTTACGACGAACCGTGGTGGATCATCTCCGGTGCGAATTATTATTACGCGTTAACCCATCGAGACTTTGCGAACACCATTTATGACTACCACCCTGCCGTCACAACCACCTGGATGGTGACAGCAGGTATGCTTTCCTATTTTCCTGAATACCGCGGTTTCGGGCAGGGATACTTCGATGTGCGCAAGCCACAGTTTGAAGCTTTTATGCGAGAGCACGGAAAAGAGGTGATCGTCCTCGTCAGGAACAGCCGGTTGATACAGACAGCTCTGATCGTCTTCCTGGCAATATTGAGTTTCTATTTACTGCAATTGCTTGTGGACTGGCGCGCCGCTTTTCTTGCTGTGGCAGTCGCCATGAACGCACCATTCTTCCTGGGCATCTCACGCCTGCTCAACCACGAGGGGATGCTATCCATGTTTGTCCTGGTTTCCCTGCTGAGTATGCAGGTATATCTGAACAAGGACCGCAAGCCGATCTACCTGTTGATCTCCGGCGCGGCGTTCGGCCTGGCTCAGTTGACGAAGTCTTCCTCTATCGTCCTGTTTCCTCTGACCGGGCTGATGATCGTCATTAGTCTGTTTACTCGTCCGGGTGAATCTTTTGGCAAGAGGATCTGGGATGGGACCAAATCATTGGCTATATGGTTTGCCGCGGCAGCATTTGTGTTCGTTGCGTTATGGCCCGGCATGTGGGCTGCGCCGGGCAAAATGCTCTATGAAATCTATGGAAATGCCTTCAGCTATGCATTGCAGGGCGGACGTCTGGAAGTCACACAGGGATTGCAGCCATCTACGTTTGCGCTAAGCGATGCGCTCACTGGCACAATGCAATATGTCAACGTATGGCTGCTTCTTTCCACCTTGATCACCTGGCTCGGCCTTGTCCTTTCACTATTCATTCTGATTTCAAGAGATCAGGCGGTTTTGTCATCCCCTGTAAAGTCGACTATTTTATATCTTGTTCTGCTGGCTCTATTATTTATTCTCCTGTTTGGCCTTGCGCAAGGACGAAACGCTCCATACTACATTTTGAGCAGTTTCGTTTCACTGGACGTAGCTGCCGGCATCGGATGGGGATATTTGATAGTCTGGCTCCAAAAGCGTTGGCCGGCCTTTAGCCGCATTTATGTTCAAGCAGCAGGCATCCTTGTGGTCGTAGTAATTCAACTCGGAATTGGACTGCCTTATTATCCTTATTACATGACCTATCGAAATTCCATCATTTCTCCGCCAGCAGCCTTTGCATACGGCATCGGTTTGGATCAGGCCGCTGATTATCTTGCACAAAAGCCTGACGCGAATAACACTGTAGTTTATGCCTATCTGGGCATGGGGACATTCTCCTACTTTTATCCCGGTGAGACAAAGGTTTTCAAAAGAGTGGATTTGGTGAATAGCGATTATGATGTCATCATCGCTGACATGCATACTTCAAATTATCTGGTTGTGTATTCCGCCGCTCAAGACGCGCAGCCTGAATCACAGAAATTCCTGGCTGCCATCAAAGATGTTCAGCCAGAGAAGATCATTCTCATCAACGGCATCGAATACGCCCGCATATACAAGATCTCGGATATTCCCGAAAGCGCCTATCAAGAAATGACCCGATAGTTGGCTATCGGGTCTGTGAAAAAGAATTGAAGCGATCAGCCTTACGGTGTTGCTGTTGCCGGGGAAGTACTGGTTGGATATTGAGTGTATGTGGGAATCAGCGTACGAGTCGGAGTCGCTGTCGGCGTGGGAGTGTCAGTTGGCAAATAGACGGGATCGCCCTGCCAGGGCAGGAACGCTGCGAATTGTTTCACCGTATAGGTCCCTTTGATATCGCGACGCTGAAGAGTGTAGAGATTGCTCAATCCCTGGTCATAGGTATAGCCAAGACTCATCCCCGCAATATACCCAGCAAAATGGACATAATCGATCACGCCTTCGTTGCTGATGCCAAATGGGTAGGCAAAAGTTTTCACAGGCACGCCAAGCGCATCTTCGAGCTTTTGCTTGGATTCAACAATTTCAAAGTGCTCAAGTTCCGGGTTATCAAGGAGGGTCAGATCTTTGTGATTCATGCTGTGACTGCCGACCTCCCAGCCCGCAGCCGCCATCTCCTTGATCTGGCCGGCATTCATATATCCGTCAGTGCCCATGTAATTTCCGATAATATACAGGACGCCGGTGAAGCCATATTTCTGCATGATGGGAAACGCAGCAGTGTAATTATCCAGGTGTCCATCGTCGAACGAGATGATGATCGGGCGCGCCGGAAGGTCTGTTCCCTCGGTAATTGCCTTGACCAGCATCTCAGTAGAGATGGTTGTGTATTCCCAGTCATGAAGCAATTTGATTTCCTCTTCAAATTTCTCGGGCGGAACGTAATACTGGCTGTTAATCGGCGAAATATCAATGCGGTGAAACAGAATGATCGGAACCTGTACCTTGTCCGGGCCAAGATGCACCCAGGTTGCGGTCGGGATGGGGGAAGGGGTAAACGTCGGGGTGATGGTTGGCGTTAGTGTAACGGTAGCAGTTTCGGTCGGCGGAGGAGGCGTGAACGTTATCGTGGTGGTCGGCTCAGGCGCGGCAAATGCGCCTGTCCCACAGGCAGACAACAATACACAAACCCCTAAAATCAAAACAAGCAATCTCTTCATTCAATTCCTATTGGTTGAGTTCCCAGATGAGACGAAGCCCATCCAGCGTAAGCCAGGGGGCGATTATATCAATGACTTTCGTTTCCTGCGCCACGACTTCTGCCAGGCCGCCCGTGGCGATGACCTTCATCTCGCGTCCCAGCTCGGACCGAAAGCGGGACACCATTCCCTCGACCATGCTCACATACCCGAAGAGCAGTCCCGACTGCATGGCATGGACAGTGTTTCGGCCAATGACAGAGGGCGGGCGCTGAAGATCGATGCGCGGAAGTTTCGCAGCACGCGTGAACAAAGCCTCGGCCGCGAGATTGATGCCTGCGGTGATCGCGCCACCAAGATACTCACCCTCTTTCGTGATCGCGTTGAAAGTGGTAGCTGTACCAAAATCCACTACACAGGCCGGGCCGCCATATGTTTTCATGACCGCGACTGCATCACAAATGCGGTCGGCACCAACAGCGCGTGGATCTTCATAGCGAATCTTGATCCCTGTTTTGACGCCGGTATCCACAAGCAGCGGTTCCAGCTTGAGATATTCACGGCAGGCTTGTACGACGCGCATGGTCAGCGGTGGAACAACGGATGCAAGCGCAACGCCATGAAGATCGTTGATTGTCTTTCCTGCGTTTTGAAGCAAACCCAGGAATTGCAGGCCATATTCATCCGGCATGCGCGCGTGGTCCGTCGCAAGCCGCCAGTGACGGCCGAGTTGATCGCCGTCATAGAGGCCAAGAGTTAGATTGGTATTGCCAACGTCAATGGTGAGGAGCATAGTTTTCCGACCGTAGACAACAGATGATGGACAACGATCCGTGGTCAACACTTGCACCTGGTACAGGTGTGGTATGTCGTCCGCCGTCTATTTTACCGCTTCAATAATCTCCGCGACCATGTCAAAGCGATGGAATTGCGGCATGATGTAAACACCTCGCGCCCAGCCCTTGATCTGCTCAATCAACTCGACAGCCAGCTCCACTCCGACTTTTGCCCCGTTTTCGCCCGCGGCCTCGATCCGTTTACGAGCAGACTCAGGGATGAAGATGCCCGGCACCTCATTGTGCAGGAAGTTCGCATGTTTTGCGCTGACCAACGGCAGGATGCCCGCGAGAATTGGTTTATCCAGCTTACCGTGTTTCGCTTCGTAAGCTTCCATCACGCTTTGACCATCTGTGTGGCGGTAGACAGGCTGTGTGATAAAGAAATCCGCGCCGGCTTTGATCTTGCGATGCAGATTTTTTACCTCGGTATCCAAATCCTGCGGACATAAATTAAGTGCCGCACCGACGAAAAAGTTCGTGGGCTGGCCAATGCTGGTGCCGGAATGATCTACGCCGGTGTTGAAGCCCTGCTTGATGAGTTTGATCAACCCCGAGGGCACAAGGTCATAGTTGTCCATCGCTTCGGGATAGTCACCGATCGAGGTTGGGTCACCCATCACCACAAAGATGTTTCGCAGGCCAATGGCATGTGCCGCGAGCAGATCGCCTTGCACGCGCAGGAGGTTGCGTCCACGGGTCGGAAAATGTAAAGTAGTTTCCACGCCAATCTTGCGCTGCACCACATCGCATACCGCCCAGGCAGACATCCTCATGCGCGCCATCGGCGAATCAGCCACGTTGATCACATCCGCGCCCGAGTCATACAGCAGGGACGCACCCGCCAGCAATTTGTGAGTGGATAATCCGCGCGGGGGATCCATTTCCACAGAAACGCAGAATTTCCCAGAAGCAAGTTTCTGCGCGAGTTGCGTAGGTTGATCCGCTTCGTCTGAAAACACCTCGTCATCCGGTAGGCTGGAGCTGTCGCTGATCGAAATCGCAGGCGCGGCATTCAAGGCTTTCCTCATGGCGAAGATATGCTGGGGTGTTGTCCCGCAACAACCACCAACGATATTTGCGCCCGCTTCACGCAGTGAAACAGCATACTCCCCGAAATAGTCAGGATCGGCGGGGTACATGATGCGCCCACCAACTTGCTCGGGCCAGCCTGCGTTCGGCTTGACCCAGAAGTAATGTCGAGTCTCGTTGCCGACGGCATGTTTCATTTGCTTCAGAATGCGTAGAAGTTGCGAAGGCCCACCCGAGCAATTGACTCCGATCACGTCTGCGCCAGCGTTTGCCAGAGTCTGTGCGACCTTGGCAGGATTATCGCCTAGCAGGGTGCGGTCATCCCGCGTGAAAGTGACAGATGCTACAACAGGCAATGTACAGGTCTGTTTTGCAGCTTTAATGGCCTCCTGAATTTCATACAAGTCGCTCATCGTCTCGATCACGATCAGGTCTGCGCCGGCATCGGTCAACGCCTGGATTTGCTCCCCGAATGCCGCGCGCGCTTCTTCGGGCTTGACACGGCCAAACGGCGCGATCCGCACCCCAAGCGGACCCACATCACCGGCGATCAAACCATCCCGAAATGACGCTGCCACTACGCGCTTTGCCAGTTCCACGCCGGCGCGGTTGATTTGAAGCACGTGGTCTCCAAGTCCATGCTTCGATAATTTAAAACGATTGGCGCCAAAAGTATTCGTAATGATCAGCTGCGCGCCCGCCTCAATATACTCGCGATGAATTTCTGCAACCGCGGCAGGGTTGGTGAGGTTCAACTCGTCGAAACATTTGTCGAAGCCAATGCCGCGCGCGTGAAGCATAGTCCCCATCGCGCCATCGGCCAGGATTATTCCAGCAGAAAGTTCTTCCAGTAAGTTCATGATCTCTCCATTAAGGTTGTTTGACTACGGCTAAGACAGCATCCCCGCGCGTGATCTTGTAGACTATTCTTGCGTCAGGATACGCAGTCTGATCCAGGTTGTAACGCGTCGTAGCGACGATGTAATCGTAATGGTCTGCGCGGGTGGCCTCATTGCTCGAAAAGATGTGCAGGTCTTCGCGGGCATAGATCGAAAACGATTGCGTTGGCCCCTCAATCCAAACATTCGCGTTCGCAGGCGCCACGTCATCTACATACTCCGCGGCTTCGCGGAACGATATGCCCCAGTAGTCTGTTTCGAACTTACTCGCAGCTCCGTTCACGCCGCCGATGAAGCTGTTGTAGTAAATATATTCATACGGATGCAAGCGAGCAATGCCGATGATCCCTGGCAAAATACACAGAGCAATCACGCCAAACTGTATTGCAGGACGCTTGATCTGCTCAAATGCAATCCCTGCCATGAAGAAGATTGGGGGCAGAATAAAGAGGATCTGACGAAAATTATCGTAGAGGACGGTCCGCGCGATGATGAAACTGATCAGTGGGAAGACAAACCAGATCACAGTCAACAGGACTAATTCTCGCTTCTCTTTCAGGCGGATCACGGCCACCGTCAAGCCAATGATGAACAGCAGCCAGACAGATTCCGTCAATTGAATTCCCAGCAGCGTTGGTAGATATGACCGGGGCAGATTCGTGGCCGGATAGTTAAACCCGTTAAACAGCACGCTGCCAGCCCAGGGATACCGCGACATTACGGTCACACTTTCAACCAGGCGGCTAAATGGATCCGTCCACAGATAAGGCCAAAAGAGATAAACGCTGATTCCCGTTGTGATCGCATAAACCAGCAAATGAATCCATGAATTGCCGCGCTGCCGCCACAGAATGTACACGACGACGATCAGCCCTGCAAACAAACCAAGATTGCGAATGGCAATGGTAAATCCTAAAACGGCTCCGGCCAGTACCACCGGAATCAATGCAGAAAAAGTCTCTCGCGAAACAAAATAGAAAATGATCAGGAAAGCAAGAGTCGAAACCAGCGGATAAAAGAAACTGGTTTGAAGAAAAAGATTTGAATATTTCTCGATATAAATTTCTGGCGGCGCGGTCGTAATATCAGACGCGATAAGGGAGAAGAAATTTGTCCCACCAGCAGCCGCAGCGCGGACAGAGGTCTCAATCCACGTCAGAATCAAACCAGAGCCGAAGAAAATGATCAAAAACGGAATCAGCCACAAGGTAAGGAACCATGCGATGAACCGCTTTCTTAACGCGATCGGCCGGAACGTATCCACAATCCTAAAACCGAGGAGAAGGCTGAGGAGAAAGAATGTCAAAAAAGGAATGTCTTTGGGATTGATAAAGGCATGTCCCCAGAAAACAGGCTGAGTCGAGAAAAGGAGGGTCGCGCCGAAAGCCGCGTTAGTGCTCATCCAGCGCAGGCAAAGAAGGTAAAAAGCGAGGACGCCAATTTGAAAGGTGACAAAGTAAACGAGATGTTGAAGCGAGTAGGTAGGCGAGCCGCCGAGGCGCTCAATGGTGTTGACCACCATCATGAACGCAGGGCCATAATTGCCGAGGGCGAGCTCATCCTGGATGGAATTTGGGGAAACGTTTTTGCCGCCGAACAAACCGCCGTAAAGGGAAAGCGAGCTATCGGCGTAGTGGCGCATGCTGTTGACGTCCCAGCTTTCTCCGTAGCTGGAGAAAGTGAGAAGGCCGACGATAAGGTTGATGAGAATCAGGATACTGATGGGAAGATGACGTTTCATGAGGTCAGGCTCGAACCGGGGCCAAATTTGCAAACCAGGCTTCCGCCCTGGCAAAGAGTCGGGAAGGTTCATCCCTTTTGGCAGCGACCCACATGAGAACAAGGACAATGATTGGCGCAAAGAGGCGTCCAAACGACCAGGGGAAGAAGTCAAAGGATGGCAGGATGAATTCGAGGAAGTAGGCAAAACTGAACCACGTCCATTCAGCCGGTGAATGGAGCCACTTGAGAAGCAGCAAAAATGGGATGGCGACGAAGATGCCATGATGATCCCAGACGATGGGCGAGGCCAGAGTCATCAGGATGAACAGAGATGGAATCGCATTCAACATGATCGCGCCACCTCCCCCCTCCCGAAGAAACGTCTGGCTGCGGACATTTCGGACCATCACCAAAATCGTGCCGATGCCAAGGAGCAGCTTTGAAAGGTAAATCAGGATCTTCGTACCAAATGGATTGATGTGGAAAAACGGCGCGGCGAAACGCAGAAAGGAATCAAAGGATGTGTCGTGAAAATTTGTGTTCGTGTTTTGTGCAAGGATTCTTATGTTCGTGAAGAAATCATAATACGGCGAGATGCCATTGATCACGATCGGGAACAGTCCAATCAAAATGAAGCCAACCCCAAACCAGATCAGCCAGCGCCAGTTGCGCTCCAATAAGAAGGCCAGCACAAGGACAGCAGGCGAGGTCTTCAAATGGACAGCGAACGCGAGGAGAAGAGCAGAGATGAAAGTGCGTTTCGGGAACAGCAGCATGCTCCCGATGATCAAAACCATCACGAGCAGATTTACCTGCACGTAACCCAATGTTCGATGGAGCGGCGTGTTGACCAGAAGAAAAAGGGTCGTAACAATAGCTGCCAGATGAACTGAGAAGCCATATCTTTCAAGCAGGCGCTGCAAAAGAAAATAGAAGCAGAACAAAAAAACAATGTTGAGCAGCCACAAGATCAGCAGCACACCTTCATCACCCAGCGGGGCAATGAATTGAACCAGGGTTGCCCACAAAGGAAGATAGATGTAAGTATCTGGCAATGGTTGCTTTGCGATGAGAGCGTTTGCGGCTTCCAAATAATAGTGATAATCACCATAGCGAAAACGCTCACGGAGGACATTTAGGTACACAAATAGGATGAGAAAAAGGCCAGCAAAGGTCAAAGCGTTTTGGGCGTTGATCTTCTCACGGAAAACAAGATAGACCAGGACGCCAAGGCCAAGCCAGGTCAATGCGGTGGAAGCCAGCGCAATCGGCAAACTAGACAGCGGCCACTGCTGAATGAAAAGATCCAACCCTGCCTGTCCATTTCTGAGATAGATCACAACAAGGCTGAGAACGACCAGCACCGTGACAATCAACCACGAGGCGAGCATGATCCTCAAATATTTTTTCATGGTGTAGTTTCGAGAACGGAAATCATTATACTTGACGCAACTTACGAGCATTCCCAGATGCAGAGAACGGAGCGTCCAAAGCGATAACCCATTAACCTATCCATAAATCTTGAAATCGGCACCAGATTGCGGTCCCAGAACAGGATCTGCTGTTCCGTGGGGATCGACTGACGCAGCAGGATGCGATTGGCAAGCGATGTTAAGACTCCAAGCGCATCCAGCTGGACCCGTTTGACGATCCTGCAATTGGACGGAGTCAGCGCCGAAATGGATTTGTCCGCGTAGCGACGGTAATGGCCAATGGACTTATCGAAAGGGCTATAAAGAAAATCATGTGCAGGCGCAAGCACGATGAGATGACCGCCGGCTGTCAGATGAGCGCGGGCGTTTTCCAATTCGAGGCGGTCATCTTCGATATGCTCAAGCACATCGAGATAGAGGATGGTGTTGAAGGCCTTACCATCTCCCAGGTCAGAGACGAAGCCGCCGCGGCTCTGGCAGCAGCTTGGAAATTCTCCGTTTGCGATGCGAGCCTCAATCAGTTTCAAAAGGGCCGGGTCCGGTTCGAGACAAAGCCACTGTGACTGTGAACCGTCGCAAAGAATCCGAGTGTTTGCGCCCAATCCCGCTCCCACTTCCAGCACACACTTCCCAAGATAAGGAGCGAGCATCTCGCGAAAATATTGCTTCCAGCGTACGGCTTTGGCAAAGATTTCCAGTTCAGTACCAATGTAAGTTTGCTCGCTCATTTGCTTTTGATTTGCTCGACACCAAGCAGATAATCCTTGTAATCTACAGCCGGGATGAACATCTTTACACTTCGATAGCTCAGGATGATGAAGGACAGCAGCCCCAGGAACAGCAATGCCTGGATCATGATAACCGTCAGGCCGATGGCGACACTGGTGGCCCAGCCAGGAATGGCAAGCGGTGTGAAGTACCGGACATACACCAGCACGAGAAAGCCAATGAAATCCAAAAACATGAGCAGAAGAGATAGGAAAATCAGGCGCACGTAAGCAACTTCAATGTAAACCGACATGGCGCTGAGTCCATGCAGAACAAGGGCGACGAAGTTCATGCGGGATTTCCCAGCGTAACGTTGACCGCGTGTGGTGGGGATGGTTGTCCGCGGCAGGCCGGAGCGCATGATACCCGCCGGGAAGTGGTTCCAGATCTCCTGTAAATGGACGATGCGCTCGAGGCTGACTGGCGGGATGAGGCAATAATTCCCGAACGTGATCGTCCGCCCGGTCAGCGCACGGAAGATCAACTTGAAGAAGAAATAGAAGAGGCGAAACCAGGGACTCTCCGAGCGCCTGGCACGCCGCGCAAAGATGACCTTATCGGGATCTTTGCTATATTCCGCCAACAGGCGGGGAATATCGGCAGGCTGATCCTCTCCGTCGCAATCCATTACGATCACAGGCGCATTCCTTTTCATTTCACTGGCAAGCACAAGTCCAACTGCTATGGCACGTTGATGCCCAAGGTTACGTGAGAGACGTGCGATCTGAATATCCAGCCTGCACGGTGAATCGGTGGGTTGCATCTTCGGCGGGTTGATGGAACCGTCATCGACGGCGATCACACGGACTTCGAGATCATGCAGTTCGGCAAGTTCAGCAATCTCTTTGGTCAGCAGGTCGAAGGACTGCCAATCGTTATAGACCGGTGTGACGATGATGACTTCCTGTTTCATAATGCCGTCCGATCAGGGGCTGGAGGAAATGTACTTGACGACGGTCAAAAGCGCGCCTTGCTCTTCCACTTCAAATTCAACTTTCGCATTCGGATAATTATGCAGGTCACTGTCATTGCGGGTCAGCATGACAGCGTAAAACTCATCCTGAGGCGCTGCACTCTCCCGATAATCATACACGTGGATATCATCCCGTACGAATCGCCAGAGGGATGTGGCCGGGCCCCAGACAACCACATTTGCGTTCTCAGGCGCATGGGCATTGAGATACTCCGCAACCTCACGGAACGAAGTGCCCCAATAATCCATTTCGTAATGACGAAACGCACCGGCGACACCGCCCGCAAGCTGATTGTAGTAGATATATTCATATGGATGTAGATTGACTATGCCCAAGATGCCCGGAAAAAGAATTACACCCAGAAGGACAGTCCGCGCGATGGGATGGAAAAGGTGGCCAAACAGGAAGTCAATTCCCAGCCCGGCCAGCAGGAACAGAGGGGGCAGGATGAACAGGAACTGGCGGAAATTATCGTACAGATAAGGATGTCCAAGCATGGCGGCTGCCAGCGGCGCGCCGAACCAAAGCACACAAAGAGTGAGTAACTCCAAATTCATATTGCGACGATAAACACGCCAGATGGCAATCGCAAACCCAAGCACAGCCAGCATCAACAGAGTTTCTGTGAACTGGATGGAAAACAGCGTCGGAAGATACGAGCGTGGCAGTTCATTGCCTGCATAATAAGTGCCATTGAACAATACTTCACCGGGCCACGGAAAACGAAGCATCACGCGCAAGGTGATCAACAATCGCAGCAAGGGTTCGCCCCACAAATAGGGCCAGGTCAGATAAACGGGGACGAAAGCCGATGCTACATAAAGAAACGACGGCACAAGGATTTTGCGTCCATGCTTCCAGAGTAGATGCAGGATGATCAGGCCGCCGGCCGCGAACCCCATGATGCGGGTGCCCATCGCCAGTCCCAGTGTGAGGGCCGCGGCCAGGAAGGCAGGCTGACGAACAAGTCGCGCAAAAGAAGAAAGATAGGGATGGATCTCTCTCTCCCAAAGCTCGCGGCGGGAATTGGGGAAAAAGGGAAGAAACAGTAGAGCCAGCCCGGCAAACATCAGGACAGAAAAAATCATCGCCGCCCAAAACGTTCCGAGGATTGGACGCAGGTAAAGGTCAAGGTCGCGCGCGCTGGATGTATCAGCGAGGGAAATGCCGCGGGCGAGCCACCCAGAGCGAAGGTCCAGAGTGAATGCTGCCAGAGCGATGACGCCCGCGAGGGCCGTCAAAGTCAGCAGAATCTTTTTTCCACGCGATAAACCTCCCCAATCCTTCCGCATCACGCGAGAACTTTGAGTTGATTTCGGACCTGGAAAAAGCTCCGCGCAGTAAGAGTCGCTCCAACGTAGACCAAAGTAGACCGCGGCGAGGAATGTCACCATGAAGGGAATGTCGCGCGCGTTGATGAAGCCATGTCCCCAGAGAATTGGCTGAGTCAAGAACAAAGCCGCCGCGCCGAACGATGCCCATTGGCTTAGCCAGCGGCGCACAAGTCGATAGAGCAGAAACACACCCACGAGAAAAACGATGAAGGTCAGGAGATGACCGATTTCTGAGACGTACCAGCCCGGAACCCAGCGGGAAACGATCACAATGGACATCAGGAACCACGCGCCATAATAGCGCAAGGTGGGGTCCGTGAAGGACAACTGAAACCCGGGCTGAAAGAGATGCTCATACGCAGAGAGAGACTCGCTCGCGTAACGAAAGAAATTGTATTCGTCCCAGCCCTCGCCGTAATCATGAATTGTCAGCACCGCAATCAGC
>JAKOVF010000409.1 GCA_029782225.1 Chloroflexota bacterium
GCCCAAATAGAAGCAGGCCCCCTGGTGGTAGCGCACCGGGGGCCGAGAAAGGAGCGCGTGAGATGGCACGCACACCTAGAAAGAGCGTAGCACAGCAGGAGGCTACGCGCAAGCAGCGCGCAGAACATGCGCTACAAACGTTTTTGGATATGTTGGCGTCTGGAGAGTTCCCACAGGTCGCAGCGCAGGCAACGATCCTGAGCCGTGCAAGCGACGCGCCAAGCGCCCGCTGGAGTATGGGTAACCAAACGCTCATGATCGCCTCCGGCACAATGGACGCCCGCGGTTATCGGCAATGGCAGGCCGTAGGTCGGCAAGTCAAAAAAGGCGCAAAGGCAATTTACATCACGCGTCCCAACACTCGAACCCTCACCGAAAAGGACGAAAAGACAGGCGAAGAGGTCAAAAAGACCTTCATAACCGGCTTCGGCTTTACTCCTGTTTTTCGGGTCGAAGACACCGAGGGTGAACCGCTACCTGAGTACGATCCCCCTACCTTGCCCCCTCTGGTAGACGTGGCGAATGTTCTAGGAGTATCGGTAAAGTACGCGCCGCCCGCTGGCATGTGGCGCGGCTACTACCGAGACGACACCGCGGAAATTGTCCTTTGCAGCCACGATGAACGGACATTTTTCCACGAACTCGCACACGCGGCACACTACCGACTGAGTGAGAACGCGGCAACTAATAACAGCTGCAAGGTCCGGAAGGAAATCATAGCAGAAACAGCAGCAGCAGCCCTGTGCCGTTTGTACGGGTACGAGTACGGGAAGGTACATGCTGATTACCTCGCATACTTCACCGACGGCGACACGCAAAAGGCGCTACGGGAGGTAATGCGCTACATCGGAGAGGTGCGGGCCGTGCTGGACCTGCTCCTGAGCACCGCGGAGAGGACACAACAGACCAAGGGAGAAGCTGCATAACGCGGCTTCTCCTGCATTTTGGGAGGAGAGAACATGAAACCGATCCACGAAATGACCGCCCGGCAGTATCACGAATATGTGATCAAAACCGTATCCAAACGGAGCCGCATTACTAGGGAGGCGGCACACTACATGCGCCGTCGGTCCGAAACAGACCGCGAACACTTGGAGCACCTGGAAGCCGCCTGCAGGCAGGGGATCGAGCTACGGCGGGAGGTGCTCGACTCACTCTACCCGCCGTACCGGACGCACATTTTGAAGCACTACCCGAGCCTGCACCGCGATTACATCTTGCCCGAAGCCAGGGCACTGGCGCGTGGCAGGAGTGACCTGTATACGGTCGACCCGTACGAGAGGCAGCAGGCGTACGAGCAAATGAAGGCAGCATACGAAGAACTGTATGAGCGCGAATATCAGCGATTCCGCAACGCCCGTATCCAACGTACCGACGGACGCTACCGGTTCGCGTTGGTACATGCCCGCTAGGCCCAGTCCCGTGAAAGCCGGGACCAGGGGAGAGAAAGCCTCTCCCCTGCGGCGCTTAAGGGCAGAAGCCCACAAAACAAGGCCTTTGGCTAGGGGCCGAAACCGCGGACAAACTCCGCGGTCGGCGGAAGCCGAAAAAACACCAAGGAGGCACACCGATGAGCCAAACACACGTGAATCATGTGGACCCGATGGAACACGTCGTTGTCGTCTATGTGCGACCGCGCAGCGCACACTACACCGAGGAGAAGCCGCTGGGAATATCCAGTTGTGGGCGTTTTTCGTATCCTGTTCTAAAGCTCGATCACGCGGAAGCGTGGCCCTTAAGCCTTTATCAGCAGCTAAAGGAACACTACGATCATGTCAATAGCCTCCTGGCTAATCCGTACCGCTACCGAGTTTATCGAGAGCGGGCGTCTATGCTGGGATACGGATTCGGTCGAACTAAACCCCTACGACACACCATCTAACCCGCTAGGTACAGCCTGGGGAAGGTCCAAGCCGGGGGAGGTCCATCTCCTCCCCCGCTACGCCCAAGGGTGAAGAAAGGAGGTCATACAACACAAAAGCGCAGGCCGGCGCCCTCTCCCGCTAAGAAGACGCGACGGCCACATGAACTCATGGAGGGTTCGCCGTTATGGCATCATGGCGAGCCATCCAACATCAAGAGGAGGACTTAATGTGCCAAGACTCATGAAGGCTCTGATCACAGTGATTTTGGAAGCTGTCACCCTAGCTGTTACCCTCGCACTCATTGCCGGCGTTCTCGTTGTGTGGTTAGCGTAACACGGCCCGCCGGGGAGCCGCCAATCCCCGGCGATTTCTGGTGACCAGAAAGGAGAATCAACATGAAAAACAAGGTTGCCCTTAGCGTACGGTTTCCGCAGGATCTGTACGAAAGGCTGAAGGCAGTTGCGGAACAGAACTGGCGCAGTTTGAACGCGGAGATCCTCGCCGCGATTGAGGATCACATTAGGCGCAACACGAAGGAAAAGGAGGCGTGAAAACATGCTTCACATTGTGCCGCGGACCAACAACGACACATTGCGCGGAACATCATTGAAACCGACGGTAGACGAAATGCTGAACGCGTTCGCGGTTTTCGTTCACATTGATGTTGCTGAAGGCGACGCTTCGCCCGATACCGTGCGCGGGTATTTCTCGCAGGTCAAGCAGTTCGTGGAATGGTGCACATTCGAACGCATCGAACCGGCACACATTACGCCATCAGACATTAAGCGTTGGCGACAACATTTGGTCGACATTGGGCACAAGCCGAGCACCATTGCCCACAAACTCGCAGTCGTGCGCCGATTCTACCAAGCTGCACATGACCGCGGCTTGATCTCCGAAAATCCGGTAGCCAACATCAAGCCGCCACGAAACCGCAACGCCGAGGATGATATACCGTACCTGTCGGAATCTGAATTAGCAATCCTGCTCCATTCGGTGCCCCGTGACGGTACCGAGGCCCACATGAGGGATCTTTGCCTGCTTGCTTTCCTTGGCTTGCAAGGGCGCCGCCAAATCGAAGCACATCGAGCATCCGTGGAAGACATTCGGCCCGACGGGTCAATGTTGGTTCATGGCAAGTACCACGACTCCGTATGCCAGCTTCGCGACGACGTAAGAGAAGCCTTGGAAGCCTACATTAGCATGCGAGAACGCGT
>JAKOVF010000001.1 GCA_029782225.1 Chloroflexota bacterium
TCCTAAATCCACATCGCCGTTCAATACCCTGACTCCCTCTACGCTGCCCTTTTTATATGGCAGTTTTTTTGTGCTATACTAATTGTGAAAAATGTCACTAGAAATCGGGATAATCGTCCCAACCAGGTATGAGTAATGAGACTTATCTTTTAGGAGCAAAAATAGAATAATAATGATGTGCTCTTGATTGCTTGTCCTGCAAGAGGAAACATGACCAATAAAACCATCAAATTCAAACCTATTTCCCCTGAAGTCCTTGAAATCGCCGAAGAGCATCATCGCAGTTCTGAAGCCGTGCTGGAAGTCTTGAAGGAAGTACAAGACAGGCACGGTTTCCTTTCGCAGGATGCGATCACGGATACCTCCCGCGCCCTGGGCATCCCTGCACAAAAGGCTTTCGGCGTCACGACGTTCTACTCCATGCTTTCTCTTGAGGAGCGCAGGAATGTCCTGCGTGTCTGTGACGGTCCCGTCTGCTGGCTGAAGCGCGCCAGCGAGACTCACGCAGTGCTTGACGAAACCGCGTCAGGTTGGACCGTGGAGCGGACCTCGTGTCTCGGGCTTTGTGACCGCGCTCCGGCAGTTCTCGTCAATGACGAGCAGGCCGGACCCATCGGCCCGGAGATTGCACAAAAGGTTTGCGAGGGCTGGCGCGGCGTGGAAACAGACTATTCGAAGCCGCGCAACGGCGAGGTCCGCGCGATGATGCGGCTGGCGGGTGTGATCGATCCGGATGAGATCGAGTCTGCTTTGGAGCATGAAGTGTACAGCGGACTAAAGTCTGCACTCCAGAAAACGCCCCAGCAGGTGTATGAAGAAGTGGAGGCTTCCGGCCTGCAGGGACGCGGCGGCGCGGGCTTCCTGGTGGGTATGAAATGGAAGTTTGTGGCGCAGGCAAATGGCAGTCCAAAATACATCATCTGCAATGCGGATGAGAGCGAGCCGCTTATCTTCAAAGACCGCGTGCTGATCGACACAAATCCGCATCAGCTGCTGGAGGGAATCACCATAGGCGGCTATGCCTGCGGCGCATCCGAAGCATGGATCTACATCCGCGGCGAATATGAATATCAGGCGCGTCGGCTCGAACGAGCCATTGAACAGGCGAACGCGAAGAACCTGCTGGGCGAGAATATCCTCGGCTCGGGCTTTACGTTCCAGATCCACGTTCATCGCGGCGCGGGCGCATACATCTGCGGCGAAGAGACCGCGCTGATCGAGTCGCTCGAAGGGAACCGTGGTGAACCACGGCTGCGGCCGCCCTATCCCCCTCAATGGGGATTCCGCGGCAAACCCACCGCAGTCAACAATGTCGAATCGTTCTGCGCCGCGGCACAGATCATGAAGAATGGCGTGGACTGGTGGAAGTCGGTTTCCACCTACCCGACGGCTGGTACGAAGATGTACATGGTGCTTGGGCATGTTAAGAATCCTGGCCTGTTCGAAGCGCCGTTTGGGTTGACCCTGCGCCAGATCATTGATGAGTTTGGCGGCGGCATGGCGGATGGGGCAAAATTCAATTTTGCCTTGTGCGGTGGTGCAGCCGGCACGGTGGTCAATGAAAGCATGTTGGATGTGCCCATTGACTTTGCCTCCTCTCGAAAAGGAATCTCGCTCGGCGCAGGTTCCTTCTTGATTTGTGATCAGAACGTTTCGCCGGTGGGAATAGTCCGTGAACTACTTCATTTCTTTGCCGCAGAATCCTGTGGCAAATGCACTCCCTGCCGTGTAGGCACGTGGCGATCTCTGGAAATCCTCAACCGCATGGCACAGGGTCAGGGTTGGAAGGGTGATACTGAAGAATTGAAGACGCTTGCCACGCTCATGCAGGAAGCGTCGTTCTGTGGATTGGGACAGTCTGTTGGTATTCCGATGATGTCAGCGCTCAAGCATTTCGGCGCGGAATTCATCAAAGCCGAAACGGTTGAGCCTTTGCAAACGCAGAGGTGACCATGAGCATCAATATCACCCTCGATGGAAGCAAAATCGAGGCCCAGCCCGGTCAAACCATCTTGCAGGTTGCGAAGGAACACGGTATCCGCATTCCGACGCTCTGCTATCACAAAGACCTGATGCCAAGCGGCAACTGCCGCATGTGTGTGGTGGAGATCAAAGGCAGCCGGCTGCTGCAGGCAGCCTGCGTTACACCCGTGGGGAAAGACATGGAGATCCTGACGAATAGCGAAAAGGTCATCGGCGACCGCAAGCTGACGCTGGGTCTCATGTTCGCCAACCACACAGCCTATTGTTCGGCCTGCGATGTCAGCAACGCGTGCGAAGTACAGGAGCTTGCCTACGAGTATGGGGTCAACGCGCCGGCCTGGGGCTTCAAAGGGACGCGCTACAAGGTGGATAGTGACCCCAGTCCTTACATCCATATGGACCTCAATAAGTGTGTGCTGTGCCGACGCTGTGTGCAAGCCTGCGCTGAGATCCAGGTACGAGATGTGTTGGGCGTAGCCTATCGCGGTTTCCAGGAACAAATCGTGGCCGGTGCCGGCGGGACCCTGCGCGATGCGCGCTGCGAGGCTTGCGGGCAATGTATTGCCTACTGCCCAACCGGCGCAATCTCCTGCAAGGTCAATTACGGCCAGGGGATCGTCAAAGCGCACCAGGTAAAAAGGGTGACCACGACCTGCTCGTACTGCGGCGTGGGTTGCCAGTTCGATCTGATCGTTAGACGGAACAGGCTTGTTGGAGTTGCTTCGAATCCAAATTCACCGGTCAATGGAATGGCGTTGTGCGTGAAGGGTCGCTTCGAATACGGCTATGTCCATTCTCCAGACCGCTTGACAAAGCCGCTGGTAAGAAGGTATTTATTAGAGGGGAAGGATAAGGACGAAAGTCGCAAGTCGATATTCGATCCTCGAAGTGCAACCATCGAATCATCGAATACCGGTTCCCCCTGGGATTGGATCCAGACCGATTGGGAAACCGCGCTCAATATCACCGCGCAGAAGCTTGGCGAGGCAAGAGACTTTTACGGCGCAAACAGCATTGGTTTTCTGACCTCAGCCAAATGCCTGAATGAAGAAAACTACCTGATGAACAAACTGGCGCGGCAGGTCATTGGAACGAACAATATCCACCACGGCGTCCACCACGGGCACGGCAGCACGGTGGCCGGTCTCACGGCATCCTTCGGCCTGGGCGCCATGTCGAACTCCATCGCGGATGTGACAAGACAGGCAAAGGCCTTCTTCGTCATTGGCTCCAGCACCACCGAGCAGCATCCCGTGTTTGGGACGATGCTGCGTCGTGCCGTTCGATTCCGCGGCGCGAAACTGGTCATTGCCGACCCGCGTAAGATCGAGCTGACAGAGTTCGCCACGCTCCACTTACAGCACAAACCGGGCACCGACGTTGCCCTGATCAACGGCCTGATGTACATCATCCTTGAAAAGGCCCGCGAGGATAAATCCTTCATCACTGAGCGCACAGAAGGCTTCGAGGAATTCAAGGCCACCGTCCTGCAATATCCGCCCACATTGGTGAGCGAGATCACAGGCGTTCCCGTCAATCAGCTCTATGAAGCGGCAGACATCATCTCGCAAAACAAGCCGACCGCTGTCATCTGGGCGATGGGTATCTCGCAGTACGTTTTCAGCCTGCACAACGTCCTGAACCTCGCCAATCTGCAGATGCTGCTCGGGAATATGGGAGTGCCCGGTGGAGGCGTCAATCCGCTGCGAGGCCACAACAACGTGCAGGGCGCCTGTGACATGGGCGGCCTGCCGGGCTTCTATCCCGGATATCAACCTGTAAACAGCGAGGAAGCGCGCAAGAGCTTTGAAGAGGCGTGGGGCATGACCAGCGATTTCAGGAGGGGGATGACCGTCCCCGAGTTAATCGCAGGGATTTTGGAAGAAAAGACTCACGCGCTGTACGTGCTTGGTGAAGATCCGGCGACAGCTTCTCCGGACACCAACCAGATGCAGGAAAACCTGGAGGCCATCGATTTCCTCGTTTTGCAGGAAATCCTGCCCTCAGAGACAGCCAGATACGCCGATGTGCTTCTACCCGGCGCTTCGTTTGCAGAGAAGACCGGGACATTCACGAACACCGAGCGGCGCGTGCAGATGGTCCGTCAGGCGATCAAACCGGTTGGGGACGCGCGTCCCGATTGGTGGATCATCTCCGAGATCGCGAAACGCATCCTGGCCGGGACCAGTAACCGGGTCCCGCGTGAAGCGCCTTATTCCGGCTGGGACTATCCCGACGCAAATGCGATCATGTCCGAGATCAACGCGTTGACTCCATCCTACGGCGGAATCACGCACGAACGCCTCGAAAAGAGTGGATCGCTTCAATGGCCGTGCCCGACGCTTGATCACCCCGGCACACCGATCCTGCACATCAAGGAGTTCACGAGGGGCAAAGGCAAATTTACCGCAATCGACCATGTACCGCCAACCGAGGAGCTCACCCCGGAATTGGAACGCGCTTAAGCACAACCAATAACAAGAGGACCTGCTGCCGAGTAACAACGGGTCGTTTTGTATTCTAGGATACTCGGTTCTCAATCACGCTGGGCTGCTCCTGATGCGATCATGGGTGCAGGTTGGATCGTCTTTCGTACATAGATCAGCCAGTACGTCGAAAATGGTTTCGGCATGATTCCTATACGGGAGGCGTCGTACGCTACTCCGCGAAGACTGAAACACCAGAGAATTCGCGTTCCTTTGAGAAATGCACGCTTAGGAAGGACTGAAACTGACTGAATCCATTAAATATCCGCAATATCGTGAGAAGTGTAATGTTAATGTCGTGAGCTATATAACATCCCCGGGAGGGGTTCTAAACAGGCCAGATGGTAGAATTCATACAATGTCGGGTGGGTACGTGGCTTTCAGGCAAGGACACAGACCGAAGAGGCGACGCCGACGAATTATTCGGTCCTTGAAGGTTAAATATGATCAACATCACGATTGACGGAAGGAAGATTGAAGCGCAGGAGGGGCGGACCATTATCCAGGTCGCGCGCGAGAACGGGATCAAAATCCCGACCCTGTGCTACCACAAGGATTTGTCACCTACCGGCAACTGCCGCATGTGCGTGGTGGAAGTCACAGGGTCGCGCTTTTTGCAGCCGGCCTGCGTGACACAGGTCTGGGAAGGGATGGAAATTGCAACGCAGAGCGATAAGGCAATGGCCTCCCGTAAAATGACGCTGGAGTTCATGCTGGCCAATCATCCCCAGGAATGCCTGACCTGTGATGTGAGCGGGGAGTGCGAATTACAGGATCTCGCCTACGAATATAAAATTGATACCCCGGGCTGGGGAACGAAGGGTACACGCTATCAGGTCGACAGCGATCCAAATCCCTTTATCCGCGTGGATCTCAACAAGTGCATCCTGTGCCGACGTTGTGTGCAGGCTTGTGCCGAGATTCAGGTGCGGGATGTCTGGGGAGTGGCCGGCCGTGGATTTGCCGAGCACATCGCCGCGGGCGCAGGCACGAACCTGCTTGAGGCGCGGTGCGAATCATGCGGCCAGTGTGTTGCGTACTGTCCCACCGGCGCGCTCTCGACCAAGCTGAATTATGGTCAGGGTGCAGCACGCGCACATCAAGTCCAGAAAGTGACGACGACCTGTTCATACTGCGGCGTGGGCTGTCAGTTCGATCTCGTTGTCAAAGACGGCAAAGTGATCGGCGTAACCTCTAATCCGAATGCGCCCGTCAACGGCATGGCGCTATGCGTGAAGGGACGATTTGGATACGATTACATCCATCATCCCGATCGCCTGACGAAGCCAAAGGTTAGAAGGTATTTGTTGAAAGGAATAGAAAAGAACGATATTCGAGAGTCGATAGTCGGACATCGAGATTCGAATATCGAATCCCCCTGGGATTGGGTTGAAACCGACTGGGACACGGCTCTCAACATCACTGCCAGAAAACTCGGCGAAGCTCGTGATTCCTACGGGGCGGATAGTCTCGGCATTCTCACCTCGGCGAAATGCCTGAACGAAGAAAACTACCTCATGAACAAACTGGCGCGGCAGGTCATTGGAACAAATAACATCGACCACTGCGCCCGTCTCTGACACTCCAGCACGGTGGCCGGTCTGGCCGCCTCCTTCGGTTCGGGCGCCATGTCCAATTCAATGGACGATGTCGCAAAAGAAGCCAAGGCATATTTCATCATTGGCTCGAATACAACGGAGCAGCACCCGGTGTTTGGAACGATGCTACGTCGCGCGGCCAGATTCCGTGGCGCGAAGATCGTTGTAGCAGACCCGCGCAAGATTGACATTACCGAATTTGCAGCGATCCATCTTCGCCACAAACCGGGTACCGACATTGCCCTCATCAACGGGCTGATGTACATCATTATCGAAAAGGGATGGGAAGACCAACAATTCATCGAAGAGCGGACGGAAGGCTTTGAGGAATTCAAAGCTACTGTGATGCAGTACACACCCACAAGAGCAAGTGAGATTACTGGCGTTCCTGTTGAGCAACTTTATGAGGCCGCAGAGATCCTCTCTCAGAACAAACCCAGCGCGGTGATCTGGTCGATGGGCATCACGCAGCATATCTCCGGCGTTCGCAATGTGATGGATCTCGCCAACCTCCAGATGCTGCTCGGCAATATGGGCAAGCCGGGCAGCGGCGTCAATCCGCTGCGCGGACAGAACAATGTGCAAGGTGCCTGCGACATGGGCGGCCTGCCAAATGTCTATCCCGCTTATCAGCCAGTCACTAACGATGAAATCCGCGCAAAGTTTGAAAAGGCATGGGGTGCGACGAGCAGCACGAAAGTCGGTATGACCGCGACCGAGATCATTCCCGGTATCCTGGAAGGCAAGACTCATGCTCTTTACATCCTCGGCGAAGACCCGGTGATGTCCGATCCCGATACGCACCACGTTCGCAAGTGCCTGGAAGCCGTGGACTTCCTTTTGTTGCAGGAGATATTCCCCTCTGAGACATCTGTGTACGCAGATGTGCTTCTGCCCGGGGTTTCATTTGCCGAGAAAACCGGGACATTCACGAACACCGAGCGGCGCGTGCAGATGGTCCATCAGGCGATTCAACCGCTTGGGGACGCGCGCCCGGACTGGTGGATCATCTCTGAGATCGCGAAACGCGTCTTAGCCGGAACCAGTAAGCGGGTCCCGTTTGAAGCGCCTTACTCTGGCTGGGAGTATCGCGACACCAGCGAGATCATGACCGAGATCAACGCCATGACTCCATCCTATGGCGGCATCACACACGCACGACTCGAAAAAGGCGAGCGCATCCAGTGGCCGTGCCCAACGCTTGATCATCCCGGCACACCGATCCTGCATACCCGGCAATTCACACGCGGCAAAGGGAAGTTCGCACCGATTGACCACGTCCCACCCGCCGAAGAGCCGACTGACGATTATCCGATGGTGCTGAGCACAGGCCGCGTGCTGTATCACTGGCATGGCGGACAAATGACGCGGCGTGCGAAAGGCCTCACGCAGGTCTATGGGGAAGCACTGGTAGAGTTGAACCCCTTCGACGCGCAGAAACTTGGCATCAACGGCAAGAAGGTTGTGCGAGTCACTTCACGCCGCGGAAGCATCCAGGCGGAAGCCTGGGTCACGGACCGTGTGCCGCCGGGCATGGTCTATGCCAATTTCCACTTCCCAGAGGCCTCGGCGAATGAGCTCACCATCGCGGCGCTCGATCCGGTCTCGAAGATTCCGGAGTACAAAGTGGCGGCGGTAAAAGTGGAGTTGGTGTAAACCTTCATCCTGAGCGGAATGAGTGCCAGCAAGCGAAGTCGAAAGACAGGCTTGCAAATTAGCTTACTTTTCCTGCAACCTGCGGTTCGACTTCGCCTACGGCTCCGCCCAGCGCAAAATTCAATGACAGCCCCCGACAATGGGACTGTCATTTTTATCTCAGGGTATTTTGGTACAATCAGTTACATGTTGCACCGCTTATACGCAGCCAAGAACGACCGAACACGCGCGGTTTCAGTTCTTATTTTCATCAGTATCTTGCTGGTTTCCTGCAAATCTTCCTCCCCTGTTGGTCTGACTTCCACTCCCACATACGATCCGTTTGTGCCCGTCAATCAAGGGGCGACTCAGGCGGGCGTCCTTCCAGCAGACGCGCCCTTTTTACCGCTATCAACTCCCACGCATGGGCCGGCACCCGAGCGCTCTCCACTCTCCATTACACTCCCATCAACGTCCAGCGCAGATCAGGTCCTTGTCACGCCAACACCAGACGCTCCTCATCAACTTCCGGCCATCCGGCAGGAAGGACAGCAGCACGTTGTCAGCGCAGGGGAAACAATGGGCTCGATTGCGCAGGCCTATGGCATCAGCCTGGATGCGCTCATGCAGGCCAACAGTCTGGTTGATCCCAACTTGCTCAGCGTGGGCACCGTCTTGAATGTTCCTCCACCGGATCCGGGACAGACCGGCCCATCCTTCAAGTTGATTCCCGATTCGGAATTAGTATATGGCCCTGCCAGTATCTCCTTCAATGTGGAAGACTTCATCGCCGCTCACAATGGCTATCTCGCGACCTATACGGAAGATGTCAACGGCGAGACTCTGACATCTGCCGAGATCATCACGCTCGTCTCGCAAAATTATTCTGTCAACCCGCGCCTGTTGATTACGCTGCTTGAATACCAGAGCGGATGGCTGACCACGGCGAATCCAACCTCGCTTGATTATCCGATCGGCATCGTAGATAACTACCATATCGGGTTATATCGCCAGCTTACCTGGGCCGCTGACATGTTGAACCGCGGTTACTATCTCTGGCGCGCCAATGCCATGTCAACTTTCGTGCTGGCAGATGGGTCAGTTGTCCCGGTGGATCCAACAATTAACGCCGGCACGGTTGGCGTTCAGAATCTGTTTGCAAAACTGGATGACCGCGCCACATGGGACAGTGATATTGCTCCCCAGGGTTTCTTCCTGGCCTACTATGTTCTGTATGGTAATCCCTTCAACCTCGCCATCGAGCCTCTCATCAAGCCCTCGCTTACACAGCCCACGCTGATATTGCCCTTCGCAAAAGGAGAAACCTGGTCATTTACGGGCGGCCCTCACGGCGGCTGGGACGAGGGGTCCGCCTGGGCGGCGCTTGATTTTGCTCCGCCGGGTGAGGCGCAGGGTTGCGTGGTAAGTGATGCATGGGTCCGGGCTGCCGCGGACGGGCTGATCATCCGCGCCAAAGATGGGGCGGTCATTCAAGATCTCGATAACGACGGATACGAACAAACCGGCTGGGTGATTCTCTACATGCACGTTGATTCGAATGAAAGGGTTAGCCCCGGCGACTATCTGTTCGCCGGTGACAAGGTCGGTCACCCATCCTGCGAAGGCGGCATCTCCACCGGCACACACTTACATATCGCGCGCAAATACAACGGCGAATGGATCCCGGCCGATGGCTCACTCCCCTTCAACATGGACGGCTGGATCTCTGCTGGCAACGGCGTCGAATACGATGGCACACTCACTTGCAATGGTCAGGTGGTCGAAGCCTGGGAGGGCGTGAACGACTTGAATCAAATTACACCCTGAGGACCTGCCGAAAGACCGATATAATTTACACAGGTATTCGAGTGAATCGCGCTTCCGCTTTCTTCCTCATCCTATCGCTGACCGTGATGGCCTGCGGCACTTTATCTCCTATTTGGGGGACCGCGCAGACTCCAACGCCGGACTCCCTCATCCCAAATCTGCCGCTCGTTGATCCAAGCGGTCAAACTCCCCCGACAGTGGATCCCGTTGAAACGACTTTTCCTCCCGCTGTGATTCCCACTCATGAATCATTACTGCAGGGACCGTTTTACACTGCAACGCCACCTGCAGCCGGTGCGCTCGTCGAACCAACATACACAGCCACGTTCGATGTGGCGCCGATTCTCTATTATGCCCAGAGCGGAGACAGCGTCCCGGCTCTCGCGAAACGGTTCAGCGTCAGCGAAGATGAGATCAGGTCCACCGCAGCCCTGCCACCAACAGGTCTGATCGATCCCGGTACCCTGCTTATTATTCCAGATCGTATCACCGAACCAACCACGCCCAACATCCAGATCATGCCGGATAACGAAATCATTTTTTCCGCCACATCTGTGGATTTCGATGTGGAGAAATTCATCGATAAATCCGGTGGACACTTGAGCAGATTCCGAGAATATCTCGGTTCCACTGGCTGGGTAACCGGACATGAAGCCATCTCGCGCCTGGCCTACGAGAATTCCATTGACCCGCGCATTCTGCTGGGTTTGCTCGAATATGAAAGCCGCTGGGTGACCGGTGAGCCTGTGGACCTGATGCACACAGATTACCCGATGGGTTATCAGGATTATCACTACAAGGGCATGTTCATCCAGATGGTCTGGGCGGTCAATCAGCTTTCCAATGCTTACTATGGCTGGCGGGCCGGCACACTGACCCACCTTGAATTTCCCGACGGCACAACTCTTCGGCTTGACCCTCGCCTCAACGCAGGGACAGTAGCTATTCAATATCTTTTTTCACGTTTACACAGCCAGTCCCAATGGGCACAAATTATCGAACCCAAGACGGGCTTTCCCGTCATGTACTCCGAGATGTTCGGTGATCCGTGGTCGCGTGCGGACCTTGTCAACCCGATCTTTCCGCCGGGGCTCACACAGCCCGAAATGGTATTTCCATTTCAGACCAACGTGAAATGGAGTTATACCGGCGGCCCGCACGGCGCATGGGAACATGAAGGCGCTCTGGCCGCGATCGATTTCGCCCCGTCAACCGATCACGGCGGCTGCGAGGAGACGCCCACCTGGGTCACGGCTGCTGCACCGGGTCTCGTGGTCCGGTCAGGCGGCGGAGTCGTAGTGGTTGACATGGATGGCGATGGCCACGAACAAACCGGCTGGGATCTGCTGTATCTACACATCGCCACAAAAGATCGGGTCAAAGTTGGTACATGGGTGGAAACCGGCGACCGCATCGGTCATGCATCCTGTGAAGGCGGAGTATCCACTGGAACACATCTGCACTTTGCGCGCAAATACAACGGCGAATGGATCGCTGCCGATGGCGCAATGCCATTTGTGCTAAGTGGATGGCGCGCAGTGCAGGGTACAAAGCCTTACGAAGGCAAGCTAATAAAAGGGGAACAGGCCATCATCGCCGATCCCGTCGGGCAGAAGTGGTCCAATATCCTGTGGGGCCCCGGCGATTAGGTTGCGATGATGCGCTTTGGCAAATATCTTCTCATCTTCGCATTACTGCTCAGCTCCTGCAATATCGAAGAATCCAAACCTCCGGTGCTCGCGCCAGCCGGTCAGCCAGGGATTGTGAACACACCGATTGCCGGGACGACGCCGCTGCCAACCCGCCGCGCCTATGGCCCAGGCGAGCTGGTCGATTACACGGCTCAATCAGGCGATACGCTCGCGGCATTAGCGGCGCATTTCAACACGACGGTGAATGAAATTCTGGCGGCCAACCTCCAGATCCCGAAGGATGCGACCACGATGCCGCCCGGGATGCCGATGAGGATTCCCATCTATTACGAAGCGCTGTGGGGCAGCCCATTTCAGATCATCCCTGACTCGGCGTTTGTCAATGGACCGACACTCATCGGTTTCAATACTTCCGCGTTTGTAGCAGCGCATCCCGGCTGGCTCAAGGACTACCGGGTCTATGCCGGCGATAAGTGGCGCAGCGGCGCGGAAGTGGTGGATTTCATCGCACAGAATTACAGCATCAGCCCGCGGCTGCTTCTTGCGCTGCTAGAATTTCAGGGAGGCGCACTGTCCCTGGCGGAGCCGCCTGTCCAAAAGAATGTGCTCGGATTCCACCGACTGTATTATGAGACGCCATATCTGCAACTTGTGGTCGCGGCAAATACGCTCAACAATGGTTATTATGGCTGGCGCGCCGGAAACCTCCTGGAATTTGACCTGCCCGATGATTCGCTGGTCCGGCCGGATCCCTGGCAAAATGCCGGGTCGGTTGCGATCCAATACTACTTTGCGCAGCTCTACTCGGGAGACAAATATACGGTCGCCACTGGACCTCAGGGACTGTATCAGACCTACGTGAGTCTGTTCGGCGATCCATGGAGTGACCCGTACATCATCATCCCCGGCAGTCTGCAACAACCCCCACTGGAACTTCCCTTCCCGCAGGGCCGCATATGGACCTATACTGGCGGTCCGCATACAGGTTGGGGCAATGGCGAACCTCTCTCCGCCATAGACTTCGCTCCGCCATCGGATACCTCCGGCTGTTTCACTCCAGATAAAGAACAGTTCGCCACCGCGATGGCAGATGGCCTGGTCGTGCGTTCCGATGTAGATGGCCTCGCGCTCGATCTTGACAAGGATGGGGATGAACGAACGGGCTGGGTTCTGTTTTATCTGCATCTCGCTACCGTCGGACGCGCCCGGGTAGGCGCTGAACTTCATGCAGGGGACATGATCGGATATCCCTCGTGTGAAGGCGGCCGCGTGACTGGTACGCATGAACATATCGCTCGGAAATATAACGGTGAATGGATCCTGGCAGACGGCCCGCTGGCTTTCAACCTCGAAGGCTGGGTTGCGCACAATGGAAGCCGCGCCTACCTCGGTACGCTGATAAATGGTTCGCTGGTTGCCACAGCCTGTGAGTGCTCGGACCAATTCAGCGAAGTATTCCGTAAATGAAAAACCGCAGGCTTATGCGCCTGCGGTTTCTGGTTCGTAGGTCCCTTCCCGCTTCTTTCTCCCATCCAAATCGAAAATGATATAGCGTAGAGCGATCGGAAATACCTTGCTCAGCATCGCATATGCAGGACAGTATTTCTCCACTGAGAGGGCAATGGCGCGACGTAGCGCCATCTCGTCCACATCATTTCCCGTTACCTGGTATTCCATCACAGCGCTAGTAAATACTTTGGGATGCTCTGCGGCTCGCTCGAAGTGGACTTTGATTTGGAAATCCTGAACATCCTGTTGTTTCTTTCGCAGGATGGAGATGACATCCATGGAGGTGCACCCGGCCAGCCCCATTGCGATGAATTCCATCGGGCGGCCGGCGCTGTTGTCGCCCCCCACTGATTCGGCGGAGTCCATGCGCTGTACGAAGCCAGAGTCTGCGGCACCCTCAAAAAGCAGCTTGCCTTTCCATTCCAGTGTTACATCCACAATTCACTCCTTGATCACATCCGGAACGTACTTTTCCAGGACGCGGGGGCTGATCGCGCCGATCCACATCAGGCGAACTGTGCCCTGGCGGTCGATCACATAGGAACTTGGGAGGTTCACAGTATTGAAGGCCTTTTCAGATGCATACTGCTCATCAAGCCAGATGGGGAAGGTCAGACCATGTTCGTTCACAAAGGGCGCGACCACGTCACGCGTCTCGCCATCGTTGAGTCCCACAATGATAAAGCCCTGATCTTGATATTTCCTGTAAAAAGCCTCCAGGGTAGGCATCTCAGCCTTGCAGGGCGGGCACCAGGTAGCCCACATATTGACCAGCACTACTTTGCCGCGATAATCCGTCAGGGCGGTAGGACTGCCCGATAGGTCCGTCAACTTCAGTTCGGGGGCTGGATATTGAACCTTTGCGGGAGTAGTTGAAAACTCATCCGGTTGCAGCTCTGAAGTGGATGAACGCAACAGGAAGAACAGCACCATGCCAAGGGTAATGAAACCCAGGCCGACCAGCATCATGGCGTAGAGAAAACCAGGAGGGTGAGATTTGTTCTTTCCCATCAAAATCAGTTCAAAGAAACGACGCGCTGGATCGCGGCCAGCAAGTTCAGCTCCGGTACTGCGCCAACAACATGCTCAAGTCCATGGTTGATGGATGTATGCGGCACGCCATGAACGCCGTGTTTGTCGGCGAGCTCCGGAAACTCCATCGCTTCCACTGCCTCGGCGGTGACCATCTGCGGATTCTCCATTGCCATCATGTGAGCGAGCACCACGGCCCGCGGGCAATGCGGTCAGGTAGGGGTGATAAAAACTTGCAGGTGGACGGGCTTTGTCAGGGTTCGCAAAAAGGAGCGGGTCGCGGCAGAGAGGCCCGAGTCCCGCGTGGAAGCGGAAAGAATATCCTGAATGAACGAGCTGAATTCGTGGCCGGAAGGAATTCCGGCGTAGCGGATCCCCAGGTCGGTGATCGCGTCGCCATCCTTTGCGGCGATAACGATGCCAGGGGCCTTGTCCATTTGATAACGAAATGCCGCATCGGCATCGCCCTCGAGATTATGAATGGACAAACTGAGTTTATCTGAAAGCGCGGTTACTTCCTCCATGAGTTGACGCGCCTCTTCGCAGTAATCACAGTTGTGATCACTTCCAAAGAACATCAACTGCACAGGGTTCTGTAGGTTCGCGAAGATTTCGCGAATCTGGGCTGTGATGTTTTCATTGAGCAATTTTTGCATTCCTTCTCCATTTGCCCCGCACGACCTGCAGGGCTGCCCGATTGGGCAGATTATGAGCTTATCAGGTGCAGCCGCCGACTTCACCGTTTACAAAACCACACCTCGCGCATTCCAACTGCAGCAGGCCGTTATACTCAAGGCCTGCCTCTCCGCACTTTGGACAAGGCGCACCACGGCGGAGAGGTTCCTTGCTCTGCATCGCGGGCGGCTGGTCAATGCCCAACAGGAGGCGTTCGAGCGAAGAGAGATTTTCGGCACTGTCGGTCACATTGTTTGGATGCACATTCGTGAAAAAAGTTGCAGAAGTTTCGCCCTCCTCCCCACCTTTCTCCCTGCGGGAGAGGGTGAGGATGAGCAAAGTGACTTATCGATTTTTCCTTGAGAACTCATCCAATTGAAGCCGCTTGAACAAGCGCTCGCGCACATCAGGAGGTACATCGCTGCTCGCGGCGTCAGACCGGTAGAGGAAGATGGTTTTCTTCATAGTATCCACCACAACACGACAGTTCTCACATTCGGCCATATGCCGTTCAAGTTCGCGGCACAATTCCTCCTGTAAGGAACCATCCACATAGCTGGAAATGGAGCCCAGCAATTCCTGGCATTCGGACCCATGTGTGTGTGTCATTTGTTGATCTCCTCAACCAATCTTCCACTAAAGTAAACTGATAATTTGTCGCGTAAGTAGAGTCGCGCCCGCAGCAAACGGGATTTGACAGCCGTCTCCGACAATCCCAGTGTGTCCATTGTCTCCTGGATGGAGAGGCCCTCGATATCGCGCAGGAGGAAAACCACCCGCAGTCTCTCCGGCAGACCCTGGATCGATTCATCAAGTACATGTCGTGCTTCGGCGGTCACGAACTCTGCCTCCGGCAGGCAGCACCAGTCGGTCAATTGTATGGGCTGGATGACATCCTCCGATTCGCCAGCCGGGTCCTCCGCAATTCTCACCTGGGGTTTGCGACGCCGAATCAGCATAAGCGCCTCATTTACAGCGATACGATACAACCAGGTAAGCGGATTGGAGCGGCCTTCGAAGCCGTCCAGCGCCTCCCAGGCCTTGAGGAAGGTATTCTGAAGAATATCTTCTGCTTCCTGTGAATCACCCAGCATTGTCAGACCCAGGCGATAAATAGCCGGCGTTGCCAGATCGACAAGACGGGCAAATTCCGCGCGATCACCCGACTTCAACCGTTCGACCGAAATTTCAGGCTGTCCCGTAATTAGCATATTGGATGCGATCCTTGAGAAAAAGTTGCTCCTTGCCAGAGTATAGCGGATTCCTACATAAAGAGAGGCAGTAGAAGCTTTACAGTTGACAGACTTTCTCTCTCAGCCGCCTATTACCCTGTCACACGAAACCGGGAACAATGTCTAGTCTTTTAGGATGTTTGGTACTAGAACCTGCCCGCACGCTGGATTAATATGCTTTCAAATGTTAGAGTCTCTTACCCATATTCCGCTCTTTCAGGAACTCGAAGCCGAACAGTTTTCCCAACTGGAACCACTCTTCGAGTTTTACTCGTGCCCCGCCGAAACAGTCATTTTTGAACAGGGTGACCCCGCTGTACATCTTTATCTGATCCTGGAAGGATCAGTGTCCATCCGTTACAAACCTTACGATGGTGAGCTAATCACGCTGACACATTTACGGCATGGCGATGCTTTCGGCTGGTCTGCCGTTGTGGGCAGCCCTCACTACACCTCCAGCATTGTCAGCGACACCGAGATGCACGCCATACGAATACGCGGCACAGAACTGTGGTATCTATGCTTGAAGTATCCTGAGACTGGCCGAATCGTGCTGAACGGCCTGGCGCGCGTCGTTTCCTCCCGCTGGAAGAACGCGGACGCCCAAATACAAGCAATTTTGGACAAGGGGATGGCAAAGGCAAACAACGGACACAAGAAGAGGTAAACATGACAATGAACACCACTTCCGTCCATACACAGGAAGAGCAGTTACGCAGCCTGATCGAGCGTGTAAGCGCCTATGTGGAGCAATTCCACGGGGGTACGGTGGAATTTGCAGGCTTCGACGGCAGGACGTTAAGAGTGCGCTTGGGCGGCGCCTGTCTTGGCTGTCCGCTTCAGCCCGCGACGCTTCACGGCTGGGTCGCCGGGACAGTCCACCAGTTTTTTCCCAATATCGAAGTAGTGGAAGAAAGATAACATCTGCTGAGCGCAGGTTTCGTCAAAACAACATCCCCGTCAATTGGCGGGGATGTTGTTTTACGAGAGCGGTGGCAGTGATCACCTTTTGACAAAGTATCTGAACAGGAAGACAACGCCAGCGCCAATCAAGATCAAGGCCCACACATAGGAACTGAGATCCGACTGTGAGATGAAGGTGATCGCGCCGATGACGCCAAGCACGCCAGCCGGCCAATATGCCCACTGCATATGGGCCACGAGGGCAAGCAGGAGGAAGGTAAGGGCTAGACCAAGCAGGAACACGCCTCCCGTCCCAAATGCGCCGATCCGTTCGGGCAGGACCGAGACAATTGCAAGCGTACTCAGCACACCGGCCGGGATGAGTGACCACCACATCTCCGCTCGATTACTCAAGTACACATACCAGAAGGCAAGGGCCAGACACCCGAGGAAGACGAGGCCTGCGGCATAATCCAGCGATTGAGGTAGAAGGATGGTCAGGCCAATGCCAGCCAGGGCAGCGCCGGGAAAAACGGCCCACCAGTTCCCTCCGACGATCATCGAGAGAAAAACCAGGCCCGCCAACAGGAAGATTCCGCCAAAGAACAGGTCTGTAGCATTTTTCAATAGACCCATGCTTTGTGCTAGGGCTAAAATGCCTCCCAGAATCAGCAGCACGCCGATTAGAAGACGTGGACTGAAGCGTCTCATATTCTCCTCCGTTATCGTATCTTGATGCTGGCCGCGCCGGCATCGACAGTCATATCCACAGCGTTGACCGCAGTTTCAAAGTCAGGCGATTTATAGACACCACCCGCTTTCGGGAAGCGAGTCTGGTTGACGTTCAAATCAGCGGCGCCCACAGAAGCGCGGATTCGAGCAGAGACCCCGTCAGGCACGACGATATCCAGGGAGGCTGCGCCCAGGTCAAAGTCCGCGCTGAGGCGGCCGCGCGCAGGTAGAATAACGCGGGTATCGCTTGCGCCGGTCTCCAACTTCAAATCTGTGACATTGAGGTCACGCAAATCCAGCACAGATTTGCTCGCGCCGCATGAGAGTGTCAGCGCAAGCGGGACATCCGAATTGAGGGCGACATCCCAGTCGAGTTGGGCACGCGGACCAAAGAACGGGAAATCCATGAAATCACGCGCCGGTCGCATCCTTACCTCAAGCTTGTCGCCGTTTCGATTGGCTTTTTGATCCAGGCCTCCCGCGAACGAACCGCGGGCCAGCTCATTGGCTACCGCGCCACCATGCAGGTTCAATTCACCTGCACCGTGGCTGATCTTGAGACTCGCCTCACGTGCACCCTGAAGATCAACGAAGGCTTGTTCCGTGTCCACTTTGCCGCGGACGGCAACACCAAACAGGACCCAGGCGCCCGCCAGTATCAAAATAACAGGCCAAAAAAGTTCCATCGGCGACATACCGCCGGGCAGACGAACGCCTGCTGCATTGAGGAGCATCAACCCACCGATGAGAACAAGGATCACTCCCCAAATCAAGCGACTGCGGTTCATGTTATTCATCCTTTCTTCGCATGGAGCGATAGATACCGCTGCCAAGGACCCACAGGCCAAGCAGGATTAACAGTGCTGCCGGTCCATAGCTGCCCAGCAACTGCCAGCCGCCCAGGAAGGATGAGAATATGAGGAACAGCACCGCGCTGACAACCATCAGGTTCAGGCCGCGCCGTATATTGTGAGCCGTGCTATCGCCAAGCAAGCCTGCAAGGATCGAGCCAACACCCACGAAGCCAGGGATCAGCGTCCACATGTAGGACCATGAGCCGTAATTATTGTGGGTCTCGTTATAGTAGAAAATGCCGCCCAGCCCCGCAACAATCGCGGCCGGGACCGCCATCCCCGGCGAGCCAAGCACCAGGCCGACGATGAGAATTCCCGCGCCGATCAGAAACATGAAATTCGGCCACTGTGTATACTGCTGGAATATGGCGTGAAACGCCGGCATGCTCCGATCGAGCAGGAACCAGGCGCCGAGCAAGATCAGGATTACCCCGAGGGCCAGTTGCGTACGACCTTGTCTGTTCATAGCACATTCTCCTGTGAGGAAGGTATGACTTTAGTGTATAACTTTTCGGAGGCTTTGGAAAGTCTAAAGGATATACGCAGGAGAATAGAGATAGGTTGCGGCTGAAATTCCTGACCACAACAACCACTAAGCTCCCAAAGTGAAAAACACCGAATGATTGTTCTTCCTTCGTGACCGTTGTGGTTAATCCGAGCTCACCGCGTTCCCACCCAGAGACCGAATTCCGCTGGCTCGCGTTTCCCTCTGAGCCGCGCCAGCCAGGGACGGATTGTCCAGCGCAGGCTATAGAATGGACGGTTATGTCTCCATTTGATGTTGAGCTTTTCCCCAAGTTCTCTCATCCTGGAATACGTTATATAGTTCTCGCTCCGTAACGCGTCGGAGGCAAAGCCATAGTGGGTCAGAAACTGCGCTTGCCTTTCAGTCACCATTTGCTGGCCCGATTTCGCATTGTGATAGACAGGGGAATCCATGATCACAATCCGGCCGGTTGAGGACAAGACACGCAGTGACTCCGACAGCGTCTCCTCATAGTTTTCAGAATAATGGAATGCGGCATTGAAGACGACAAGGGAAGCCGACCCGGCCAGGAATGGCAGGCGCGTGAACTCAGCCTGAATGGGCGTGAACTCGTGTTCATAGTATTTCCATCCGCCGAGTCCGTCTTCAGGATTGACGAGTAAATCCACGGAGGCCACTTGATATCCGCGGGCGGCAAGTTGGTTTGAGAGCCAGCCATTCCCCGCGCCCATATCCAAAATGAGTTCCCGTGCCCTCGCCGGTGGGAGCAAATACTCCAGCAAACGAAAGCTTCTCGATCGGATTGCCCAATCCGCGGAAAAGCGTCCGCTGAGGTCTTTGAACGGAAGCGCGCGATAATACGACGCATCAGCCGAGCCGCGGCCTTCGAGACGGCGGACAGACTCGTAGTCCGAGATGAAGCGTGAAAAGTGGGCTTCGCGTTCGGGAAGGAGAAACCTCCAAATGCCATCCATGCACCGAAAGGTCAGTCCATCCTGTGGACAGTGCAACTCGTCGGGTCCGTTTTGATCCAACCCGCTTCTGCAGTGCGGACATGCAAAAGGCATCATGATCACTGACCTAATACGTCAATACAGGCAGCATAAACGGTCTCAAGCGAGCGCATGATCTCGTCCAGGCGATCTGGAACGCGCCATTTATATTCGGCAAGGCTATCCATTCCAATCACCACCGAAGCAGTTTGAATGCCGCGTACCTGACCCACAGTAAAAAGCCCCGCCGATTCCATTTCAACGGTTTTGACTCCCTCCGCTTGATAGGCTTTAATTTCTTCGAGCGTTTCACGATACGGCGCATCGGTTGTCCATGTTGAACCAATTGTGCAGGCAGCACCGCGAGCACGAATCGCGCTCGCCAGTTCTTCAGCCAGCTGTGCATCCGCATCAATGAATTTTTCATGCGGCAAATAGTGATGAGATGTCCCATCATCTCGCAGCGCGCGATTGCACACAACAATATCCCCCGCTTTGATCTCAGGCTGAAGGATGCCGCCCCAGGTCATCGTCACCATACGCCGTGCACCCATTGCAACCAGTTCCTCTGCCAGTTCAACCATGATCGGCGAGCCGCCGCCGAAGTTGGTTAAGACCACCACACCATTTTTCTTCACCTCATCCACGTCCGCGTTCATGCCGCCGATGCGCTTTACGGGAATCCGCCAGCGCATTCGACGGGGCATCCCGCGCTCAAGACAAAATAAAACGCCATTGAGTCTTTGGAATTTCGGCAGGCGTCCGAGGTGCCTGCGATACCCGATAATATCTTCCGCCGTGAGCAAAGAGTTAAATCTGTGCTTCTCGGGATAATTTGGAAAACTCATATTGCCTCGATTGCGCCCACAAAAGCGCGGCCTGTGTCGACTCGGCGGCAAGCATCGCAACACTTGCTCCCACCAGGCGTGAATTTGGAATCAGCCACAGACTCAATAATGCCAATACCAGCAAACTGAGGGATGATGCGCGCAGGACGGCCTTTTCCTGATTCGATGCGACAAATTTCAACGTCAGAAATGTGCTGACCGAATACGGGATGAGTATCCATGCCAGGATTCGCAGCACGGATGCTGACGCCTCATATCCGCCCCCAAAGAGGATATGGGTCACCGGCCTCGCCAACACTGACAGAGTCACCGCTCCGAGGCCCGCGCCGACGATGAGCAGAATCCACGATAGACGGAACGATTCGTCTTTATTCCGCGCCATGGCCGGATACAACGCGGTGAAGACCGCCGCGTGTCCGGTCTTCGCAGCTTCGACAGTCCGCTGTGCCGCCGAAAACAGGCCGGTCATGGTTGAGCCGCTTATGGCAGAAATCATCAGGATACTCAGCCTTTGATAGAGCATGGCAAGGACAGTCAAAAGTGCGAAAGGAGAACTGAGATTGATCAACCTGGAAATATTTTTCGTGTTGAAATGCCAATCGCGCCAGAATCCCGGAATTCTGATATGACAAGAAATGGCTCCAACCAATGAAACAGCAACCTGGCTCAGGAGCAGCAGGAGGACAAGCCTCACAATATTCGCATCCAGAAAGAACCAGATCAGAGCAAGCTGGATGAAAGCGCCAACCAAATTTAGCCACGTGTACGCGTCCATGAATTCTTTGCCGCGCAGCGCGCTTGTGAACACGGAAAAGAACGCCATCGGGAGCAAGGCGAAACTGTAAATTCGTAAAGCAAGGATGCTGTCCGTGCTCTGGTTTGGCAAAAGAGGCCCAGTGAGCCAAATAATTGAGATCAAGAAAAGCGATAATATGATTTGAATCAAAAACGCGGCAGGAAGCAGAGACAGATCATTCCGCGCCGCGATCTCGCGGATCAACGACATGTCAGTGCCGAAGGTGGTAAACATGTTCCCAACGAAGATCAGCGCCGCGATGACCGCGTACTCGCCAAAGCCTGCGCTGCCCAATCGCCGCGCAAGGATGATGGTGAACAGGGCCGCCATCGCCTGTGTACCGACCCGTGCCAGTAGCAGCCAGAGGCTGTTTTTTGCGAGTCTCATCATCTACTCCCTGGCTGGTGCCTGAGCGACAAAATATAGAAATCGCCCCACGCGCGCCACGGGCGCCGCGTCGATAAGCGGTCGTCGAGCCAGGCCAGGGCCCCATAAAGACCCGGGAATTGTTTCGCAAAGTTCTTGCTCTCGGCCGTCGGCGTGATAACTGAGAGTCCCTCCAAAGCGACGAGGGAGTAATCATCACCAAACCAGGAAAGCACCTGTCGTGGCCAAAAATAATGAACGTCGAAGTAAAGCCCTTCAAGATGCGAGCGTGTGCCCGTCTGAGAGAGTCGCCGAAAGGCCAGGCGAAAATGCCCGCGAAAGATCTCAGCCATTTCCCAGAGGCAAACGGGCGGCATGAGAACCCAGGTGACGAGTCCGCCGGGCTTCAAAACGCGTGGCAATTGTTCGATAACAGGTGAAAGATCAGGAATGCAGTTCAATCCGCCCAAATCCGAGAAGACCGCCTCATACGGGCCGCCGCTTATGCCGCTCAAATCCATAAACGAGCATGTTTGAAACGTGATTTGATTCTGCAGACTGAATTTCTCGATTTTCTCAGGCAACCTTCCCAGCATGCCCTCCGCTATATCTGTGGCATGGACAGAATAACCGCGTTGCGCCAGCGCCACTGCGTCCGTGCCGGTGCCCGCATTCAGTTCGAGAATATGAGAACCGCGCGGCAGCACTCGCTCAACGTGGGCATAGACTTTGTTCCGCAAGCGCGTCAGATGCGGATGATCCTGTGCGAAAGAGTCATACTTCTCCGCAGTACGCGAGAAAGCTTCAGCAATAACGGGGAATTGCGAATTGCTCATGGACCTGGAAGTCTTCCACATTTCATAAGTATTGACGAAGTTTTATTTCTGCATTCACAAGGCCAAGTAGATAATAAGGCGAACGTACGATGCCGTGCAAATCTCCATTGCGCCAGGCGCGTCTCATGCGGAATTCGTGGTGGACACGTCCGTGCAGGATGCGATAAAACTCCTGGGGATACGGACCGCGATATAACATGGCCAGGTCATCCGAATCAACCCAGTTCTGCTTTTCACCCAGTTCCGTTTTGACACGCTCGAAGAACTTCGTTCCCGGTAAAGGGTAGGAAACGGAAATCCCAATATCATCGGGCGCGCAGTCGCGGACCATTTGAAGGGTCTTTTGGACATCATCCCAGACTTCGCCGGGGTAACCAAATTGCAGGAAGAAGCCGACTTCAATTCCGTTTCTGTGGAGGAGCTCAGCGGCACGGTAGATATCTTCCACTTTATCGCCCTTATCCATAGCATCCAAAATCTTCTGCGAGCCAGATTCCGCGCCAATCCAGACCGTTTTGCAGCCTGCCTTTGCCAGAGCAGCGGCTGTCTTTTCATTGATCAAATCCGCACGCTGGAGACATTTGAATGGGATCACGGAATCATTCTCCTGAAGCAGGTCGGCAAATTTCTCAATCCAGTGTGGCCTGAGGCCCAAAATGTCATCTGCAAACCATATATGATCCGGAGCGAAATTCTCTTTCAGCCACTTCATTTCCTTGGCAACATTTTCTGGTGAGCGGGAATTGTAGCGTTGGCCCCAGATGGGCTTGGCACACCAGTTGCAGTGATAGGGACAGCCGCGCGTGGTGACCATATTCATCGAATAATAGCCGTGATGCTCAAGCCAGACATTCTTGTATTTTGAAATATCGACTAAATCCCAGGCTGGGAAGGGCAGTGAGTCAAGGTCTTTGATGTCCGGGCGGCGACTGACAACGGACGTCTGACGACTCGCAAGACCAATAATATTGTCCGCGTCCTTCCCCGCCGATAGCTGATCCAACAATTCTCCAAGCGTTTCTTCCCCTTCGCCGAGGAGGACGTAGTCCGCGCCTTTGGCAAAATAATCTGCGTAATGGTCAGTCGCGTCGGCCCCGCAGAGAATCACCGTGCAGCCTCGCTGTTTCGCCATGGCAATCATGGCGAACGCGGCCTCGCGCATTCGTAAAAGACACATTTTGGAAAGGTAATTGAAATTGTCTTCATAAATAACGGCATATTGCGGCTTGTGTTGGTCGAGGGCAGCCGCCCATTCATCCTCGGAATCCGCCAGCATGGCATCGAAGAGGGCAACATCGTAACCACGAGCACGGACATAGCTCGCAGCATACAACGTCCCAAGCGGTGGATAAGGCTGCATCGCATCCCAGAGTTTGGGATCAAAGTGGAGATAATAAGATTGGCCGAAGAGGATTTGAGTCATGTGCCCTCACCCCTGACCCCCCTCCCATTCTGGGAGAAGGGAACAAGTCCAAGTCGAGATAATCGCTCGTGGTACTTTTTCATCGTCCATGAACCATGATGGTCAAAGTTGCCCTGGCAGATATCTGCATTGAAATTGGTTTCAAGACCATAGCCCGCCTGTCGAGTGAAGCGCGCGACTTTCCGGGTCATCTCCCATGTCTCCAGGCGGCCACCGAATTCTGATCGAAGAGGAATTTCCAAGATTCGCTGGAAGGAAGGATGAGGATCCTTCACTTTGTCCACAATGACAGGAGCGCTGACGTTGGGCAAGAACCCACTAACCCACGGGTTGGCTACACGCAAAGCAGAGTACACCCCTTCCCCGCTGATCGGAATCATCTGGCAAATCTCACGCGCCGAGTAAAGATCATGTGCAGGCCATTCGAGGGTGCGTTCCGAAATAATGAGATTCGGACAGAGCGTCTCTCCCAAGAGGTTCGCAATCCGATTGAGCAGCAGCGCAAACGCGCGTGCCAGCCAGACGCGGCCGGTCCTGGCAACGAGCATGTAATCATAGTCACCGGTTTCGTCGCAATTGCGGACCGCCAGGGAACCTGTCAACGCGACCATGCGGATGAATGGCAGCCCGCCGAGGATTCGTCCATAACTGAGAGCGCGGGCAAAGGATTTGCTGGAAATCCGTTCGCGTTGAAGCCGAAGCGAGACAATATCCGCACGACCCTTGAGGAAGTAAAAGTCATTTTTTGATTCGACAAGCTCAGTCTGACTCAAACATGCGGCCACTTGTTCCAGAGATGCTGGAGTTGTGAGGTAGCGATGCAATTCGTCGAGTTTCAATGGGTAATCGAAAATATCAGAGTAAGCGAGCGTTTCGAGAATGGCGCGCTCAAAAGAGGAAAACTCGGTTTGCGGAGGTTGGAGATCAAATGCTAGGGCCATGAAAATATCCTTGTAACGGGATCGGATCAGCGGCTGGGAGAGATACGGTAGGATAGTGATTGCAGGAGTGTAGAGCCGGAGGTAAAGAACAAACCAACAGCGAAGAGAAAGGCATAGATCATCATCAACAAATGATCTGTTCTCCAGGCCATCCAGGCCGTCCACAAGTTAAGACAAGCAAGGGCAATTTCGAACACCACGAGCGAATCGATCTTGACATGGTAGCGGGACTTGTTCCAGGATTGGTCCCGCCGCGTGATGCCATATTTTGGCGTGCGTTCAAATGGGATTTCGCGGCGGCGAAGGATCTGGAGCCCGGCCCGCAGCGTGTTGAGAATCATGCCCGAGGAAAATATAGACATGAGAAAGATCAACGGCAGATCCATGAACCAGCGGCGGCGAAGCAATTTTTGCGCGATCACGAAATAGATGGTGGGAGCGAGAACAAGCACGTTCAAGAACAGGCCAATGCCGATGGGTTGGAGAAGAGTTGGATACGGTTTGGCCAGGACAAGCAGGATAGGATAGAGAAAGATCAGGGCCAGAGTGAGAAAATGCAGGCCGTAGGTCGTGAGATGCAGTGTCGCCTGGAGTTTATGAGCAAAGGGAAGTCTCGTACGCCAGATGACAGGGATGTAACGGACGGCACACTCCAGGCCACCGCGCGCCCAGCGATGCTGCTGACGGCGATAGGCAGTGAAACTGACCGGCAGCTCGGCCGGGACCTCGACGTCGGCGACATAGCGCGCAGACCAGCCGCGCAAGAAGACACGATAGGAAAGGTCGAGGTCTTCGGTCAGCGTATCGGCGCGCCATCCCCCTGCATCCAGGATGGCAGATTTGCGCCAGACCCCGGCGGTGCCATTGAAGTTGAAGAAGTAACCTGAAGCCGCGCGGGCGAGTTGGTCAATCGCAAAATGGGCATCCAACGATAAGGATTGGAGATAAGTCAGCAGTGAATAATCGCGATTGAGATGCCCCCAACGTGCCTGCACAAAGGCCACGCGGTCATTCTCGAAATGCGGGATGGTACGTCGAAGAAAATCGGGCCGCGGCATAAAATCCGCATCGAAGATGGCTACATACTCACCGCGCGCCTGGGCCAGCCCCTGGGCAAGCGCCCCAGCCTTGAAGCCGGTCCGCTCGGTGCGATGGAGATGCACGATGTTGACTCCACGCGTGCAGAGTTCCTTTACCTTTTCATGGATCAAAGAGAACGTTTCGTCCGTGGAATCATCCAAAACCTGGATCTCGAACAAATCGCATGGATAATCTAGAGCGGCGGCGGAATCGATCAGCCGTTCCGCGACATACCATTCGTTGTAAATCGGCAACTGCACCGTGACCTGCGGCCAGGCCTCCATTTTGCGCGGCGCCATGCTCTTCCGTAGGCTCCTCTTTCTCCAGCTCAACCACGCAAGGTAGAAGTAATTGGACACGTAGACAAACAGCATTGCCATCACGAGCGCGTAAGAAACAACCACAGGTACCAGAATAAAGTTGAGAAGTTCAGTCATGCCATCCTCGCTCGCGCACCGGACCACACCGCCCACGCCAGCCACTGCCAGATGCGCCCGGCCTCGTTCAACCACGGATAATAATCAAAGAATCCAACAACCATCAGAGCAAGCAACAATGCGAATGCGCCTACCATTATCGGTTGCTCGGCATAGGTCCGCCAGCGCGCAAGAAAGAGCATCACAGGCAGCACCATCAATAAAAAATAGAATGTCGCGCCAAACACACCTGTCTCCATGGCCACCTCGAGCAGGGTGTAATGCGGCGGTTGGAAGTTCGTCCGAAGGTCAGGGAAGCGGCTTTTCATCGCAAGGGGTGAGGCGCCCAATCCAACCCCAAGCGCAGAGTGTTCCACAAAAATCGTATTGCCTGCGCCGATCAAATATGCTCGTTCTTGCATCGCCGGGTCCTGGGAAAGATCCAATCCGTTGACCCGAGAACTGAAGAGTGAAATATTCTTGATGATGAATGGCCCGACGAGAAGAAGGCCCAGACACCCGAGCATCACTGCACGTTTGACAGAATCCCATTTATGAGCAAACGCATCCACCCCGACGATGAAGAGGCTTCCGGTAAAAAAGCCCAACCACGCCGACCGGGAAAATGTCATCACGAGCGCCAGCAGACCGGGCAGGAACGCGGTCAGGGCCAGCCAGCGGGACCTGCTTTTCCCGTACACTATACATGCTAGCAAAAGGACGAGTCCGAACGCCAGACAGCCACCGAGAATATTTGGGTGATCGGCCAGCCCATAGGCCCGGAGGGATCGCAGCCCTCCTACGGAAACAATACCTGTGCCCGCAGCATTTGGATCGAGTCGGAGTTCGCCAAGCGCACTTAATCCAATGGAATTTTGGAGAACTGACTGAGGGATCGCAACCATGGACTGCAATATCAACTGCAATCCAACCGGGACAAGCACCCAGGCAGGTGCAATAATTTCATTGACAATGTAGAGATAGAACAAGAATAGCAGTACCAGTCGAATCACTTGATACCAGGAAAGAACTGGATCTATTCCCCCAAACGTCGAAACAAAACCCGCAAGCGTAAGCCCGATTAGTGGAATCCAGATGGAAGCAGAGCCTGGATGCAGTTTACGCGGCAAAAGAAACAGCGAAAGTCCCCAGAATCCAAGAGTGCCGATCAGCGCAATATCCGAGGCATAGATCAGGAAATTTGTGTAATCCGGGTAGACCGGGAAGGTAGGTCGCGACCAGAGAACGATCCGCCACCGAAGCGGTGCGAGGATAATCCCAAGGGCAAAGAAGACTCTCGCAAGCAGGTTTAGCCAGTAAGTTAGCGAGGAATAGGTTGGCGCACGCATTCAGATTCCGAGCTGGTGTCGTCGAATTCGGCAATTATAATGAGGTTTTCTTATGCCCGTACCAATGGCTGTCAATGCACGATACAAGCATAGACGCGTCACAGGGGTGGAACGTTACGCCGAGGAGATTAGTATCCGCTTATTTCCTCCGATACGTGAGCTCAAGCCGTTTTTCAGACTTCCGCCGCTTCCCGGGCATGCCTGGGAGCAGATCATTCTGCCTATGCGATTACGCTCGAATGAGGTGCTCTGGTCGCCAGCAAATACGGCTCCGTGGATTCTCCGCAGGCAGGTCGTGACACTCCACGATGCCAGCGTATTCGACCATCCCGAGTGGTTCAAATCCGCTTTTGGAGCGTGGACGCGGCTCTCGTGGAAAATCCTTGCAAAACGGGCCCGGGCCGTTATTACGGTGTCGAATTTCTCGCGCGAGAGGCTCCAGCGTCATCTGGGAATCCCCGATCAGAGGATTCACGTGATCCCCAATGGCGTCGGGATGCCATTTGAACCAAAATCCGTGAAGGCAATTGAAGAGGCACGGACAAAGTATGGCCTACCAGAAGCCTATTTTCTTTTTGTGGGGACGCTTGAGCCGCGGAAGAATTTATCAGCGCTGCTGGAAGCGTGGGGAAATTCTGGATTAGGAGACAATCATGTTCTAGCCATTGCCGGGACCAAGGGGACTGTGTTTGCACGTGCAGATCGCTCCGTAGGTCACGCCTCAAGTGTGACCTACTTGGGTTATATCCCCGATTCAGATCTGCCCGCATTGTATTCAGGGGCCGCGGCAGTCCTCGTGCCGTCCTTGTATGAAGGCTTCGGGCTGGCAGCTTTGGAGGCAATGGCGTGTGGCGCGCCCGTCATTGCCTCCAATGACACATCATTCCCTGAGGTCGTCGGGGATGCCGGGATTTTGGTCAACCCAAATGATCCGGATGCAATTGGAGAGGCAATGAGGCAAATGATCGAAGATCGTGCGTTGGCAGACCAATTGCGCGACCGAGGGCTCAAGCGGGCGAAGCAGTCCAAGTGGGGCGAGGCCGCGCGTCAGATTCAACAACTGGTTGAGAACCTTTCTTGATGAAGCTGGCAATTGTCCATGAATGGCTGAATATTTACGGCGGCGCAGAACGATTGCTGGCCGAAATTTTGTGTTTGCAGCCGAATGCGCAGGTCCACGCATTGATTCACAACGAGGACAATTTGCGCGGCACTTCCCTTGAAGGAGTGGATGTCCGGACCTCCTTCCTTCAAAAAATTCCGCGCGTTGAACATCTCTATCGTGGACTTCTCCCCCTCATGCCCCTCGCCATCGAAAGCATGGACCTGCGGGGGTATGATGCCGTACTGTCCATTTCACATGCAGTGGCGCATGGAGTGAAAACCACAGAACAACAAATCCATATCTCCTATGTCTGTACACCGATGAGATACGCCTGGCACTTGCAGGAGGATTATCTTCATCTCCACCGCCTGAACAAGCCGCTGATCGGTGCCGCAGCACGCGTGACCCTGGGCCTGCTCCGCCGCTGGGACAGGGCCGCGGCAACCCGCGCAGACCATCTGCTGGCGATCTCGCATTGGACCGCGGAGAGGATCAAACAAGCGTGGGGACGCGAGTCAAAGGTCATTTATCCGCCGGTGGATGTAGACCGCTTCAACCCGGCAAAGGAACGGGATAGTTTTTATTTGCTGGTCTCACGCCTGGTTCCCTATAAAATGACGGCAGAGATCATCCGGGCCTTTAACCAATCAAAGCTGCCGCTCATTATCGTTGGCGATGGACCGGAGATGTCGAGGCTGCAAAAACTTGCAAACGAAAACATCCAGTTGCTTGGCCATCAACCTGATGAGGTCGTCACCGATCTGATGAACCGGGCGAAGGCTTTCATCTACATGGCCGTGGAGGATTTCGGGATTGCGATGGTCGAGGCGCAGGCAGCGGGATGTCCGGTCATTGCCTATGCGCGGGGCGGGGCGGCGGAAATTGTCCGAGAGGGAGAGACAGGCTTCCTCTATCGGGAGCAGACCGCGAGCTCGCTGGTGGAGGCGGTAACTCAATTTGAGCGTCGCGCGAAATCATTTCATTCGCAAGCCGCGAGAGAAAACGCGCTCCGCTTTTCATCATCACAGTTTCAGAACGAATTCAGCGAATACATGAAAGCAGTCCTTGAATCTTGAGTACAATAGAATGATGGACACACCAAACTTCGACGGCTGGACTTGCCCCATCCCTCTGAAAAATTATCCGACGATTGTGATGGGACACGGCGCAGGCGGAAAGATGATGAACGATCTGATCCGCCACTTGTTCGCAGCGGAGTTTCAAAATGAATTTCTCGGCCAGCTCGGGGATTCGACAGTTTTGGAGCAATTGGCGGCTGACGGCCAGCGAATAGCATTCACGACAGACTCGTTCGTGGTGAGTCCACTGTTTTTTCCCGGCGGGGATATTGGGGAGCTGGCGATCAACGGCACGGTGAATGACCTTGCCATGAGCGGTGCGCGGCCGCTGTATCTATCGGCTGGCTTTATTCTGGAAGAAGGCCTGCCGATGGAAACGCTCGGCCGCATCGTAAGTTCGATGGCGCGCGCCTGCAAAGCCGCGGATGTGCAGATCGCGGCGGGCGATACGAAGGTTGTGAACAAGGGACATGGCGACGGGATTTACATCAACACGACCGGCATCGGATTGGTCCCATCAAATGTGGATATCAGAGCGACGAATGCAAAGCCCGGCGACGTTATCCTCGTCAGCGGGACGATGGGCGATCATGGCATTGCCATTATGTCGGTGCGGGAGGGACTTCAATTTGATTCCGCCATCGAAAGCGACACTGCGCCGCTGCATGGACTCGTCAAAGCGATGCTCGCCGCATCTGTCAACCTCCACTGTCTGCGCGACGCCACCCGCGGCGGACTCTCCGCAGTGTTGAACGAATTGGCCGACGCATCCGGAGTTGGTATCGAATTCGAAGAGACAAAGGTTCCGGTGCGCGCCGAGGTCAGTGCAGCGTGTGAGATGCTGGGGCTTGATCCATTCTACATTGCGAATGAGGGAAAGTTAGTCGCTTTCGTTCCAGAGGAAGATGCGGGCAAAGTTCTATCTGTGATGCAGAATCATGAATTCGGAAGCAATGCTGCGATCATCGGCCGCGTGGTGGAGCAACACCCGGGTCTGGTCGTCGCAAAGACAGCCATCGGCGGCTCGCGCGTGGTCGATTTGCCTGCAGGGGAATTGCTGCCGAGGATTTGTTGATTTGCTCCTGCGCTCCAAATTACAGCACCGCCTTTGCCAGCGCTTCCATTCCTTCCAAATCATCCAAATCCAGCCATTGCAGCATGACCCGCTGCAATCCCGCTTCACTGAGTTCGTGTAATTGTTCTCTCACCTGAGCTGCATTTCCGACAATTGCTCCCCTGCCCCGTAGCTCCTCAAAACTCAGGCCGCGTGACGAGATCTTCTCGCGCAGCGCATTTTCAGTCTTTGCAAAATAACAGCCGGTCATCATCGAGCGCCGCAGGGACCCGGGATCGCGGTTTTCGGCAGCAAGCAAAGTATCCATGTACTTGCTGAGCGCGGCGAAACTATCGGGCTGGATGAAGATGCAGTTCCATTCGTCGGCGTAGCGCGCAGCGAGAGGCATGGTCCGTTTTCGGCCGGCGCCTCCGACCAGGATCCTGGGCCCGCCGTGCCGCTGCGGGCGCGGCAAAAGGACAGCCTGGCGAAGCTGGAAATACTTGCCGTCAAACGATATCGGCGTGTCACTTTTCAATAAACCGGTGACAACCTGTAACCCCTCTTCAAACCTACTAAAGCGGTCTTTAATATCGAGTAGATCGAACCCAAAGAGCTGATGTTCCCGTTCCTGCCAGCCCGCGCCGAGGCCCAGAGTGAGACGCCCATTCGAAAGGTCGTCCACCGCAGCGGCCATGCGCGCCGTCAATGAGGGGTGACGAAATGACACCGGTGACACCAACGGCCCAAACTCGATGCGTTTCGTATTTGCCGCAAGCCAAGTGAGGGAAGTCCACAGTTCAAGAGATTCTTTGTCAGGCGGACTTCCATTGGTGAAGTGATCGGAACGAAATAAACCGATAAATCCAGCATCCTCCACCAGGCGCACGATCTTCTGCCAGCGCGGCCAGGTAAGTCCATTTTGACCTTCGAGCATGATTGCGATTTCAAGCATAGTTTCTCCTTACCTAATACCCTTAACTACAGAGAGCACTGAGCACACGGAGAAAATCCCTTGAGAATCTCTTGCCGCCGTCATATCATTCATTTACACAACCCCGATAATGCCAGCCACTCTCCATTTTGCTTTGGATGTTCCACTTCTTCCAACTTTCCACTCTCCAGTAATCTCGCGATGGTTTTGGCGATCACTTCATTCTTCCAGCCAAAGAGCTTGTGAACATCCCGTACTTGCGCTGCGCCAACTGACTGGAAATAGAGATCTGTCAGTTTATCGCGCGCTTCGGATTGTTTGATTGGGCGTGCCTTTTCCGGGAGATCTGGGAAATGACGCGGGACGATCTGATAGATGTGCGAGTAGCGCCACGGTCCCACTTCGGCCACACCGACCGGCAGAATCTTGAAATCAGCCTGCAGTTGCTCGAGCGCCTTGTTGAATTCTGAATCCTTGGCATTCAGGAGCCTTGACATGCTTCGTAAATCCAATGTGTTCAGCGCGCCATTCTCCAGCAGAGTTTCATAGACCTGCTTCGCGGCCTGCGAGAGACGTCCCTCTTCATACGAGATCAAATAATCATCCTCGGGCGAGCCGTAGTTCTCGGATAAGGCGTAGAAATATGGAGCAATCTCCAGCGAGATCATCGTTGCTTTGTGGCGCAGGATCTTTCCGTAATACCAGATCTTCTTGGGGAGCGCGTTGTCTTTCCAGCCCCATGTGATATGACCGGGGTCATCGTGTTTATCGGCAACCGGCCTGTCGCCCGCGACGGCTGTCCACAGAGAGGGCAGGTCAATGCCTTTGATTGGCCAGAAATAAACAAATCCGCGCGCGTTGACGAACTTCAATGCCTGGGATTGAGACGAAAGCCGTTTTGACGGCGGCAGGTTGAAGGTCCGCCCGCGATGCGTTTTTAGTCGATTGAGGTCAAGTTTTGCCATACGGCGATTGTAGTACATTTTGGTTTTGTGCTACACTTTTAAAATCATGGAACCTAATCTAAGAATCTTTGACGATCTCCTTTCATTGAGCAAGGAAGCGGCCGCCGTCTTTGCGGAAAGTGCCCGGCAGGCTATTGCTCAACGTGGACGATTTCTTGTGGCACTTAGTGGGGGTAACACGCCCATGGAAACGTTTCGCCAGCTTATTGATCCGCCTGTGGATTGGGAACCTGTGCACGTTTTCTGGGGAGACGAGCGCTGTGTGCCAGTGGATGATCCGGGCAGCAGCTACGGACAGGCACGGGACGCGTTGCTGAGTCACGTCCAGATTCCTGAACAGAACATTCACCGCATCCAGGCGGACCTCGGGCCTGCTGCCGCTGCGATAGATTACACCATTCTGCTAAAGCGATTCGCCGAAACACCGCTGGATTGGCCGCGCTTCGATCTGGTATTGCTCGGCATGGGCGATGACGGGCATACTGCCTCCCTTTTCCCCGGCTCACCCACCGATATAACGGATCCTGTCATTGCGGTGACAGCACAGTATCAGGATCGCCCGGCAAATCGAGTCACCTTGACCCCAGTCGTATTTAATGCCGCGCGCCAGATCGTCTTCCTTGTAAGTGGACAAAGTAAGTCCGAAACCCTTGTCAACGTCTTGAAGGGTGGCTATCATCCAGAGCAACTGCCAGCACAGCGGATTCAACCAACCGACGGAGAATTGACCTGGTTTGTGGACGCTGCAGCGGCAAGCAGATTATGACTTAACTACGAAGGGGCGAAGAACGCGAAGCAGTAGAAGTCCTTCGCGTAAATCGCGTCTCCGCGGTAAAAATAGATTAGAGGTGAAATTATGGAATTAGCAATGATTGGTCTGGGAAAGATGGGATTGAACATGGCGACGCGCCTGGTGCGCGGCGGACATCGCGTGATCGGGTATGCGCGGACTGCTGAGTCAGTGAAAGCTGCGGTAGAAGTTGGCGCGGAAGGGGCAAGCTCACTGGAAGAAGTTGTCAGCAAGCTAAAAGCTCCGCGCGTCGTATGGGTCATGGTACCGGCCGGCAAGGCAACGGACGATACTATTGAAAAATTATCCAATCTTTTGAACAAGGGGGATGTGGTCATTGACGGCGGAAACTCCAATTACAAAGACACTCTGCGTCATGCCCAACTACTCGAATCCAAAGGCATCGACTTTCTGGACTCAGGCACGAGCGGCGGCATCTGGGGTTTGAGCGAAGGCTACAGCCTGATGATCGGCGGCAAACCGCATGTCGCAGAAAAGATGCGTCCCATTTTCGAGACGCTGGCCCCTGCGGCAGATAAAGGCTGGGGACGCGTCGGCCCGCATGGCGCGGGACATTACGTCAAAATGGTTCACAATGGAATCGAATACGGGATGATGCAAGCCTTCGCCGAAGGGTTTGGAATCTTAAAGGCCAAGAAGGAATTCGAACTTGACCTCTCTCAGGTTTCAAAAATCTGGCAGTATGGAAGTGTGGTCCGCTCGTGGCTTCTCGATCTGGCCGCGCTCGCGCTCGAAGAAGATTCTGATCTTTCTGAGATCGAGCCGTGGGTGGCAGATTCTGGCGAGGGCCGCTGGACGGTTTTTGAGTCAGTTGATCTTGCTGTGCCGGCACCGGTGATTGCCCTTTCACTGCAAATGCGGTTCGCCAGCCGTGATCAGGAGAATTTCCCGGCCCGGATGCTGGCTGCGCTGCGCAACCAGTTCGGCGGTCATGCGGTGAAGAAGGTTGAACCGTAAAATTCGCAAAGCATTGATAGGTAAATCAAATGAACAATGATGTCTCCACCTCCATCGTTATCTTTGGCGCCTCTGGGGATCTAACCCAACGCAAATTGATCCCGTCCCTTTTCAACCTTTGCCGCAAAGGACGGCTGCCAAAGGATTTCTGCATCCTGGGCTTTGGCGGAACTCAGTTCACCGATGACCAATTCCGAACCCATTTGCTGGAGGGTGCAAAGAAATTTGCCGGCTTCCAATTCACAGACGCAGAATGGAGCGATTTTGCCCGCAATCTTTCCTATCTTCAGGGCCACTATGCAGAAAAGGGAGATTTCCAGCGACTGGCGGATGTGCTTTCAAAGCTCGAAGGGGGGAATGGCAACCGAGTCTATTACATGGCCGTGCCACCCACCGTTTTTCCAACGATCGTTGAGAACCTCGATGCAACAGGGCAATTGCATGAAAATGGGGGCTGGCGGCGCGTGGTTCTGGAAAAGCCTTTCGGCACGGACCTGGCATCAGCAGTCCAATTGAATCAACAGGTCCACAAAGCGCTCACGGAAAATCAGATCTATCGCATTGACCATTATCTGGGAAAAGAAACGGTCCAGAATATCCTCTTTACGCGCTTCGCCAATACGATCTACGAACCCATCTGGAATCGCATGTATGTGGACAACGTGCAGATCACGGTGGCCGAGGAAGTTGGCGTGGAACACCGTGGCGGGTTTTATGACAGTGTCGGTGTTCTGCGCGACATGTTCCAGAATCATTTGCTCCAGCTGCTCACGCTGGTCGCGATGGAACCGCCGGCCTCCTTCAGTGCCAGCCACCTGCGCAATGAAAAGGTGAAGGTGCTGAGCGCTATTCAGCCTATGACGCCCGAGCAGGTTCCGCTGAACACTGTGCGAGCGCAGTATAAGGGGTACCGCGAGGAGCCGGATGTCAAATCGAATTCCACCACGCCCACCTTCGGAGCGCTGCGTCTTTCCGTCAACAACTGGCGCTGGCAGGGCGTGCCATTCTATCTGCGCTCGGGGAAGAAACTGGCAGAAAAGAAATCGCAGATCATCATTCAGTTCAAGGAACCGCCACTGGCAATGTTCCCGATGCAGACAATGAAGCCGAACCTGCTGGTGCTTTACCTTCAGCCAGATGAAGGCGTCCATTTGCGCTTCGAGGCCAAGGCTCCGGATACGGTTGCCGAAACACGCCCGGTGGATATGGAGTTCCACTACGCCGAGGCTTTTGGTCAGACGGCCATCCCGGAAGCCTACGAGCGGCTGCTTTTGGATGTTCTGCAGGGCGACGCGTCCCTGTTCACCCGCGCAGATGAAGTGGAAATGGCCTGGGGCTTGATCGATCCCATTTTGCAGACCTGGGAAGCGCATCAGGCTCCGCCGCTAGCGGTCTACAAGCCCGAGAGCTGGGGCCCCCCCGAGGCAGATATCCTGCTGGCGCGTGACGGCCGGCGCTGGATCAACGAAGAGGGTGGACATGTAGGCTGAAAGGACGTGATTTGACGTTTGGAATTGGCGCAACGGGTGTTGCGCCAATTTTTCTTGGCCCCTCCTGCAACCAAACTCCTGCCAGAAGCGTAAACAATACAGCATACACCTGTCCAGTTGACTAGGATAAAACCCATCCACAGAGGGAGGAGCGAGGCAAATACACCGTGTATGATGGACATAGAATTTGTTTGAGGAGAATACGGAAATGAAAAGTACAAGGTTTCTGATCGCAATCGTCATCGTTAGCCTGCTTCTTACTGCCTGCGGGCAGGTTGCAGCGACTCCAGCACCAACCGCCATCCCCACCGTGCTTGCCGATACTGCCATTATTACCGAAGGCCGGCTCGAACCCATCCGCTACGCGGACCTGGCACTCAATGCCAACGGTCTCGTCAGTGAAGTCCTTGTCAAGGAAGGCGACCAGGTGGAGGCCGGTCAGGTCCTGGCACGTCTCGAAAGCAGCGAAGCAAAGACGCTCGAAACCGCCCAGGCCGAATCTGCCCAGGAATTGACCACCGCCTACCAGGGTGTGCGCGACGCGCAGTTCAAACTGGACAACTTCGATGTGCCATCCGACTTTTCCGGGTTGACTCCTAGACAAGCAGTTTCTACAACGCTCGATAAACTAAATACCGCGCGGGCCAGTTACGAGCCTTACAAGTATCTCGGTCAGAGCAATGATCTGCGCCGCGAGTATAAGAAGCGACTGGACGACGCCTGGGCTAAATACCGCAAGGCTATCCAATGGATGGAGCTAGAATCCGCAGTGGAGACCGCTAATGCACGGTTAGTACAAGCACAGAAAAATAATGATGCTCTGCAGGATCCGTCGTTTGCAGAAAATACTGCCGGCGCACGCGCTGCGCTTGCCAATGCTGAGGTCCGCGCACCATTTGCGGGCGTGATCACCAAGGTTGACCTGAAGGTTGGGGAGTTTGCGTCGGCCGGCAAGCCGGTGGTCACGATCGCGGATACCTCGACCTGGGTTGTCAAAACCACGGATTTGACTGAGATTGACGTGGTAGAACTATCCGAAGGCGATCCGGCCACGGTTACCCTGGATGCCATTCCCGGGGCAGAACTCAAAGGCAATATTCTGTCGATTGGTCAGAACTATGCTCAGAATCAGGGTGACATTGTGTACGAGGTGACCATCCTGCTGACTGACAAGAATGCCGCCATGCGCTGGGGTATGACCGCCGAAGTGAAGTTTCAATAGTGACCTTCGTGCTGAGCGGAGTGCTTCGTCTCATCTGCACTTGCGTGCGGAGCAAGTGTCGCTCAACACTCCGCTCAGCACAAATGTTATGAGGTTCCTATGTCTTTATTCAATAAACCCAAAAATGGAAACGGCAATGGCAATGGTCATATGATCGACCTGCGCGATGTGCATAAATATTACAAGACAGCCATCGGCGACTATCATGCGCTGAACAGTATTGACCTGCAGATCGAAGCGGGTGAGTTTGTCAGCATTATCGGCAAGTCCGGCAGCGGCAAGTCCACGCTCTTGAATATGATCACCGGCATCGACCGGCCTACGTCTGGTGAGGTTCAGGTCAATGGCACCGAAGTGCAGAAGCTGAACGAGAATCGCATGGCGCGCTGGCGCGGCAAGAATCTGGGCATTGTGTTCCAGTTTTTCCAACTCCTGCCGACGATCTCCGTCATTGAAAACATCATGCTGCCGATGGACTTCTGCCGTACCTATCCGATGCGCGAGCGCGAGAAGCGTGCGCTGGAATTGCTTGAGATGGTGGAATTGCGTGAGCACGCGTACAAGCTCCCCACTGCTCTTTCCGGCGGACAACAGCAACGCGTCGCGATTGCACGCGCGCTGGCGAATGATCCACCCATTGTCATCGCGGATGAACCTACAGGTAACCTGGACTCCAAGACCGCTGAATCGGTTTTTGCCCTGTTCAATGACCTGGTGGCAAAGGGCAAGACCATTATCATCGTCACGCACGATAGCGGACTCGCCAAACGCACCCATCGCACGGCTCTGATCACAGACGGCGAGATCGTCAACGAGTATGTGGCAAAGGCCATGCCGACGTTGACTCAGGATCAATTGCTGGAAGCCACACGCGATGCAAAGTGCCTGACGTTTGAGCCGGGCGCGATGATCCTTTCTGAGGGCACCAACGCAGAATCTTTCTATATTGTCTCCAGGGGAACCGTAGAAGTGGTGCTCCCGCGCGAGAATCAATCAGATGTCATTGCGCTTCAACTTGGACCCGGGAAATACTTCGGCGAGATCGAGTTCTTCCACGAGAAAAAACATCGAGCCTCGATCCGTGCATCCGAGCGCGGACAGGTCGAGGTGCTGTGCATCGGCTATGACCAACTCAACGAATTGCTGAATCAGTCTGCGGCCACGCGTGAGGCGCTGCATCAGGCCGCTGACCAGCACGAAGCAGAAAACCTTGCGCATCGCGGGGAGACGTCATGAGCAGCCGCTGGAAGAAGGTCTGGGCGGATTTCTGGGGCAACAAATCGCGCACCCTGCTCACCATCATGAGCATCATGGTTGGCACATTCGCGGTGGGCTTCAACAACAGCCTGGCTTTGTACATGTTCGACAGCATGGATGGCGATTACCTGTCCGCCAGGCCCTCTGAGGCGACAGTATCGGCCTATCCGCTGGATGATGATATGGTGAAAGTGGCACGCGCCGTGCCCGGCGTGGAGGCAGTGGAAGGCCGCGCCACCTGGAGCGGGAAGCTGGTTTGGACCGGTAAGAAGGAGATTCAGGTAATCTTCACCGCGCTCGAGGATCCCAATGCCCTGACTCTTAACCTGTTGAAGCCTGTGCCCGGCCAAACATCGATCCCGCATTTGGGCGAAAAAGAAATCCTGGTGGATGCCTCGGCTGCTTCTCTTGGCTACAAACCCGGCGATAAGATCGTCGTCGAATTCGACAATGGCAGGCGGCGCGAGTTGACGCTGGCCGGCTACATCCATGATGTGACCGGATTTCCGTTCAGTTTTACGAACGCCATCAATGGTTACGTCACGCCCAAAACCATCGAATGGCTGGGCGGACGTCGCAGCTTTGACTCACTGGCAATCAGTGTTTCCGAAAAGCAGACCGATGCTGCTCATGTGACGAAGGTGGCACAGGCCGTGTCCGATGCGCTCAAGCGCGCGGGCGCAGAAGTTTACTTCGTGAATGTCTACCAGCCCGGTCATCACTTTGCCTACAGCATTTCGCAGGGTATCTTCTTTGTGCTGGGCGTACTCGGCTACCTCACCGTGCTTTTGAGCGGTTTCCTGATCGTCAATACAATTACCGCCATTATGACCCAGCAAACGCGCCAGATCGGCATTATGAAGGCTGTCGGTGGCGGCAATCAGCAGATTTTCGTCATGTATGTGGCGCTGGTGCTGGCCTTCGGATTGTGTGCGCTTGCCTTAGCGATCCCGCTGGCAGACAGCCTGGCAAAAACCATAGGCGCCGGGATGGCACAGTACCTGAACTTCGACCCTTTGCCTTACAAGTCATATCCGCAGACGATTACGCAGCAGGCGTTGGTGGCCCTGCTGGTGCCGTTCCTTGCAGCTTTATGGCCGATCTCCAACAGTGTGCGCATCACCGTACGTGAAGCGGTCAGTGATTACGGCATTGGCGGGAATGCCAGACCGAAGGACAAGTCCGTTGGCCGCGGGGCTCTGCTCATCCCGCGCCCGATGCGGCTTTCCCTTCGAAACGCCTTCCGACGCAAGCTCCGCCTCATATTGACCCTGTTCACGCTTGTTCTCGCGGGTGCCATCTTTATCGGTGTGTACAATCTTTGGGCTACCTTCGACAAGACAATCAAAGACATCCAGGGCTATATCCTGGCGGACATCAATATTTCGTTTGGGCGCTACTACCGTTTCGATGAAGTAGCAGACATTGCCCAGAGTGTGCCTGGCGTTTCCAGCGTCGAAGGCTGGACGGAGTATCCTGGGACGCTTGTGACTGACCAGGATCAGGCCGGCAAACAAATCTTGTTCGTCGCCCCTCCCTCCACTTCCACCCTGATCGATCCGGTTATCATCGCGGGCCGCTGGCTGACCACCGGCGACGAGAATGCCATCGTGATCGGCAATCACATCCTGAAGGTCTATCCATATCTCAAGGTCGGCGACTGGCTGACCATCAAGATCGATGACAAAGATACCAAGTGGCATGTGGTTGGCATTTACACCATCACAGGTAACGTCAACCCGCCGCTGTTGTATGTCAATTACGAATATCTCAGCCGTCTGATTGGCCGCCCCGGACAGGTCTACTCCGTACGTGTGCTGACGAGCCAGCACGATGCACTGACCCAGAGGCGGATCTCGGACCAGATCACAGCGCTGTATAAAGAACGTGGGATCCAGTTCGGTTCCTCACAGCTGGGTGCAGATTTCGTCCGCGACCAGAAATCACAGACCGATATCCTGGTCTATTTTATGCTGGGCATGGCCGCCATGATCGCTCTCGTCGGCGGGCTGGGCCTGATGGGAACAATGAGCATCAACGTACTTGAACGCACGCGTGAGATCGGCGTGATGCGCGCCATCGGTGCCTCGAATTTCGATATCCAGAGCATTGTTATCGTGGAAGGCATGGTTGTCGGCATCATCGCCTGGCTGATCAGCATCCTGCTTTCGATCCCCATTACCGGTGTGCTGACCTATGGCGTGGGTATGGCAATCCTCACCTCTCCGATGGCGCCCGTCTATGGCGTGAGCGGCATCGTCGCCTGGCTGGTCTTCACGCTGGTCCTTGCAACCATCGCAAGCGCATTACCGGCACGGCGGGCGTCAAAACTTACTGTAAGAGATACTCTGGCTTACGAGTAAATGCCAGGGGACAGTCACTTGCGCAAGTGACTGTCCCCTCTTATATTTGGGGAATGAACGCTCTCTCCCAATTTCAATCCCACCTCCCTCAGAATCTAAAGCAAGTTCTTACAAGAATCAAGACACCTTTCGATGTGCAGGAATATTTGCTCAGCATGCCTTACAACGCTGAAGTGCGCGACCGGTCCCCGTTGAATGTGATGCTGGATGGTCAATGCCATTGCCTGGATGGCGGATTCCTCGCCGCGCTCCTTCTGTGGAAACTGGGATTCCCGCCTATCGTTCTGGACCTCCGTCCTGATCCCGGCATGGACGACGACCATGTGCTCGCGCTGTTCCAAATCGAAGGGCGCTGGGGAGCAGTGGCAAAGTCGAATTTTGCTAATCTCGGATTCCGCGAGGCTGCGTACCAGAGTCCGCGCGAGCTGGCGATGACTTATTTCGAGCATTATGTCAACCCAAATCAGGAAAAGACCTTGCGCGGGTACACGCGTCCAATGGATTTGTCAAAATACGCGGATGTGCGCTGGCCCTATGACGAACCTGCTGCAAACCGCTTATACAAACGTTTCTACGAGCGCAAACTGATCCCATTGATCACAAAATCCATGGCAAAGAGACTCAGTCCAGTCACGGATCGAAACTACAGGGCTGAGACACTGGGCACCGATATGAGTCAAGTCTTTGGGATTCGCGAGGATTGATCCGCGCTGAGCGGAGTCGAAGCGCCGCCCTTATCAAAATTCATTAACCACAAGGTCACGAAAGATGTATTAAACCTTTGTGCTCTTCGTGTCCTTTGTGGTTAAAAGGCTTGTACAATCGTTTCCTTCGTCTCGATCACTTCTGCCTGAATCTTCCCCGCAGAGAGCTCGCGTAGATCATTTTGAAATGCATCAAAGTTTTCAACGGGAAATTGAAGCGTCAGCGTAACATCTGCCGCGAAATCTTCGCCCAGGATTTCTCCTTGTTGGCGCGCCACGACCAACCGCACGCGCTCCAGCAAATTGTACGGGATGGCAACCAGCCCCACATGAACCGGGACTCTTCGTCCGCGGCCTACCGCGTTGGCCACCATCTGCGTTGACTCGGTATATGCCTTGACCAATCCGCCTGTCCCCAACAAAGTGCCGCCAAAATAACGTGTGACTACAACCACCACATCGCCGAGTCCGCTGCCGCGCAAAACAGCCAGGGCCGGCCTGCCTGCCGTACCGGAGGGTTCGCCATCATCCGAGAAATACTCCGTCACCTTATTTCCTCCGCCAATGATATAAGCCGGGACGTTGTGCGACGCATCCGCAAATTCGCTTCTGATGCGAGCAATGAAGGCCCGCGCTTCGTCAATACTGAGGGCAGGCCCAAGCGTCGCGATGAAGCGTGAATTCACCACCACCTGCTCGCGGCGGATTTCTTTCAAAGGGATGGAATAATTCTTGGTCATAGAGCGAGATTGTACTCCAGCACTTACCCATCCTCCCTCAGGGGCGCTGAGAGTAGGGCCGGGTTATAATCCCCTTACCAGACCCGAGAAGAAGGAGCCGCTTATGGGGCGCATCGAAAAAACCATCTTCATCAGCTACCGTCGTACCAACGGAATATGGGCGCGTGCAATTTACCAGGACCTGGTCGCACATGGCTATGATGCATTTTATGATTTTCAAAGCATCAACAGCGGTGATTTCGCCCAGAACATCATCGGGAATATCAAGGCGCGCGCACACTTTATCGTGCTGCTGGCTCCTTCTGCTCTTGAACGCTGCAATGAACCTGGCGATTGGCTGAGACAGGAGATCGAGACAGCTCTCGACTGCAAACGAAACGTTGTGCCCATCCTGCTGGAAGGCTTTGATTTTGGCAGCCCAGAAACCGTCAAAGCTTTGACCGGAAAGCTGGCTGTGCTGAAAAACTACAATGGTCTGAAAATCCACTCCGATTATTTTGAAGAGGGCATGGCGCGCCTGCGGGAGCGATTCCTGAACATCGCCCTTGACGCGGTCCTTCACCCCGTCTCGGCGGCCGTGGACAGAGCGACCAGGGTGCAGCAGAGGGAGGCAAGCAGGGCGGCAGCCGTCGATCAAACCGAATTGACCGCCCAGGAATGGTTCGAGAAAGGCTTCAAATCAACTGATGCGGAGGAGAAAATCCGCTGCTACACCGAAGCCATTCACCTGAACCCGGATTATTCCGAGGCCTACAACAACCGTGGTGCGGCGCGCAACGATAAAGGGGATCTGGACGGTGCGCTCGCTGATTACACCGAGGCCATCCAGCTTCGACCCAATTACGCACTCCCCCACCGGAATCGCGGCTCGATCCGCATAGAGAAAGGTGATTTCGAAGGTGCACTCGCCGATCTGAACCAGGCCATCCAGTTGAAGCCGGACGAGCCCGCCAATTTCATTACACGCGGAAACATCTACCGCGCCAAACAGGACCTGACCCACGCCATTGCGGACTATAACCAGGCCATCCGTCTGCGGCCAGATGATGACGATTCCGAGGCGTATTACAAGCGCGGCATGGCCTTCTCTGTCCGCGGCGACAACTTGAGCGCGCTCCCGGACCTGCAAAAAGCGGTCAAGCTGCGGCCAAACGATGCGGGCAAACGCGCCTCATTGATCCGTGTTCTCAAGTCACTGGGAAAAGTACAGGATGCCGCGGAGCAGGAAAGGCTCGCGCGTGAGTTGGTGACCAAGGAGCGTGAGTACAACCAGGCTTTCTTCGAGGCTGTCTGCGGAAACGTGGACCAGGCTCTGGAGTTCCTGAAAACTGCGCTCGAAAAGGGGCAGGTCACGAAATCCTGGGCGCGCCAGGACCCCGATCTCGAAAACCTCCGTGCTGACCCGAGATTTAAGGCGTTGGTTGAATAAGGATCGCCATGAAGGCCACGCATTTATTGTGAACGATCCTCCTGGAGGAAAACATGTCGAAGAAAGAGAAGAAATCCGAAAAGAAGCATTCCGCGAATGGTTCTAAAAAGCAGAAAAAGGCCGAGATCGGCTTTGCCCCGGCAGGTCCTCAACGACTCTCGACGATTGCGCCTGAAGGACAGATTTCCATCAGCAAAAAAGCATATGAGAAAGAGCTGGCGCGCCTGCAAAAGGAGCTGATCAAGCTGCAGGAGTGGATCCGCTTCAAGAACCTGAAGGTGGTTGTCATCTTCGAGGGACGTGACGCAGCCGGCAAGGGCGGTGTGATCAAACGGATTACGGAAAGTCTCAATCCACGCGTATGCCGCGTCGTTGCACTGCCCGCTCCAACGGAACGCGAAGAGATGCAGTGGTATTTTCAGCGTTACGTCGCGCACCTGCCCGCCGGCGGTGAAATGGTGCTCTTTGACCGGAGTTGGTATAACCGCGCGGGGGTGGAACGCGTAATGGGCTTTTGTACGGATGAGGAATACGCCGAATTCCTGCGCTCCGTCCCCGAGTTCGAACGGATGTTGGTCCGCTCAGGGATCATCCTGATCAAATACTGGTTCTCGGTCAGCGACAAGGAACAGGAAAAGCGTTTCCAGGCGCGCATTAGCGATCCCACGAAGCGCTGGAAGCTCAGCCCCATGGATCTGAACTCACGCGGACGCTGGGTGGAATATTCCAAAGCCAAAGATGAAATGTTCGCTCACACCGATATCAAACAGGCTCCCTGGTATGTGGTCAACGCGGACAATAAATTGTGCGCCCGGCTCAACTGTATCCGCCACCTGCTGGGATTGATCCGCTATGAAGATCTGACTCCGGAGCCCATCACTCTGCCGCCGCGACAGGCTGAAGGCGGTTACGTCCGCCCGCCTATCACGGATCAGACTTTCGTGCCGGAATTCTATATTCCGGAAGCCAACTCAAAAAACGGTAAAGACTAGAGGACCGGTCTATGGATACGAGTACTCCCCGCCAAATTGACGGGGAGTTATACTTTATGTAAACGCCATGTCATCCTGAGGGAGCGCACGCCGCGACCGAAGGATCTCAGATTACAGAGCAACTTCCAAGAACCTGAGATTCCTCGCCCTTCGGGCTCAGAATGACATGCCCCAAACCATGAACACTCTTCAATCTCAACTCTCCAGTCTCCTCCCTTCCTCCCGCGTGCACACCCGCCTGATCGACCGCGTGGCATATGCGAACGACGCGTCGTATTTTCGGCTGGTGCCGCAGGCGGTGGTTCAGCCAAATTCCATCGGCGAGATCCAGTCCCTGTTCAAATTCAGCCAGCAGAATCGCATCCCCATGACCTTCCGCGCGGCAGGGACAAGTCTCTCCGGGCAGGCGGTCACCGACGGGATTCTGGTGGATATTTCCAGGCACTGGGGGAACTACAGCGTTGAGAATGATGCGAGACTCATCCGCACGCAGCCCGGCATTGTCGGTGCCTTCCTGAACAACGTGCTCAAGCCCCTTGGCCGGCGCATCGGGCCTGACCCGGCGTCCATTGACGCGTGCATGATGGGCGGAATCCTTGCCAACAATTCGAGCGGCATGTGTTGCGGCGTGACCGAGAACGCCTACAGGACCGTCCATTCGATGACGTTTGTTTTGCCAGATGGGTTTGTGCTGAACACCGCCGACCCGGACGCCATTCGCATTTTTGAAAGCGAGCAACCTCACATCGCCAAAGGATTGCTCGACCTCAAGCAGCGTATCCTGAGCAACCCGCAACTCGCATCTCGTATCTCCAAACGTTACCAGACGAAGAACAACAATGGCTACCTCCTCAACGCCTTCCTCGACTTCGAGACGCCGCTCGATATCCTTGTCCATTTGCTGATCGGCTCCGAGGGCACATTGGGTTTCATCGCCGAGGCCGTGCTCCATACCCTGCCGGATTATTCGAAGAAATACACAGGTCAGCTTTATTTCAATACCTTGCAGGATGCCGGCGACGCGATCGATGCGCTCCAGAAGTCAGGCGCACGCGCGGCAGAGATCATGGATCGTCCGTCCCTCCGCTCGGTCGAAGAATTGCCGGGAGCGCCGGCGCTGCTCGCGCAACTGCCGGAGACCGCCGCGGCGATCCTGGTCGAGTACCAGGCCGAAAATAACGAGGCCATCCAACAGTTCAAGAGAGAAGCGGAGCGCGTCGTCAGCGAATTGCGTCTGCTTCACGAGGCGGAGTTCACCGAAGATCCCGCGCAGCAGGCGTCTCTCTGGAAACTGCGCAAGGGGATCATCCCCTCAGTCGGCGCGATGCGGCCGCCGGCGACGACGCTGCTTTGCGAGGATGTCGTCTTTCCCGTGGCGTCGCTCGCCGATGGCATCACCGACCTCCAGCATCTTTTTGCAGATCATGGCTACGCGGAAGGCGTTGTGTTCGGTCACGCCAAAGATGGAAATTTACATTTTCTCGTTTCGCAGTCTTTCAACACCGACGCGGAGGTCTCGCGCTTCGCAGCCTTTATGGAGGGCCTTGTACGCGTGGTCAGCGGCAAATATGACGGCGCGCTCAAGGCCGAGCATGGCACGGGCCGTAACACCGCGCCCTTTGTCGAGACTGAATGGGGAACGGAAGCGTACGGCATCATGTGCGATCTCAAGTCGCTGCTCGACCCGGATGGAATGCTCAGCCCCGGCGTGGTGATCAACTCGAACCCACAGGCGCACGTGACACACGTCAAAAGCATGACACCGGTCGCGCCCGCAGTGGACAAGTGCATCGAATGTGGATTCTGTGAATCGAAATGTCCATCGCGGCGCCTGACTTTGACTCCACGCCAACGAATTGTCGTCCAGCGTGAGATCGCACGTCTAAAGGCAGACTGGTCAGACTCATCCGGGCTGGCTTCCGTTATGGACGATTTCACCTACGCTGGCATCGAAACGTGCGCCGCCGACGGACTCTGCGCCACAGCGTGTCCCGTTGGCATCAACACCGGGGACTTTATCAAACATCTGCGCGCCGACGCAATCAAAAACGAAAAGCCCGCCCTTTGGATCTCTGAGCATTTCGCTCTCGCTGAAAAAGCGGTCGGGTGGGGTGTTCGCATGGGACATGTGGCTGAAAAAGTCATAGGCGCGAATGGAGTCAAATCAATTTCAACTGCGGTCGAAAAACTGACAGGCGCCGCTCTGCCCAAATGGAATCAATCAATTCCGTCCCCCTCTCCGGTTTTTGGGAGAGGGGTTAGGGGTGAGGGGATAAAGCAATTCATCTACTTCCCCTCCTGCATTTCTCGTCAACTCGGCACGCCAAAAAGTGACAGTCACCTTGAAGGTGAACGCCACTTAGCCCTCGCCGAAACGTTCATCACTCTTGCGGATCGTGCCCACGTCTCGCTCTTTATCCCGCCTGACATCGAAGGTCACTGCTGTGGAATGCCTTTTGCATCCAAAGGGTACGCCGCGGCCTACAAAGCGATGCTGCACAAGGCCATCCGCAAGTTCTGGGATTGGTCTGAGCATGGGAAATATCCCATCGTCATTGATACAACTTCCTGCACGCACACCCTGCGTACATGCAGCGATGGTCTTAGCGATGAAGATAAAGAACTCTGGAAACAATTAACGATTCTGGATGGTATCGAGTTTCTGCACGATGATATCCTGCCCAGGCTGGAGCTGCATCCCGTTGATGAAGAAGTCGTCCTTCACCCCAACTGCTCCGCCCGCAAGCTGGGGCTTGATTCCAGGCTGCTATCAATTGCCCAAAAATGCGCCAGGTCCGCGATTGTGCCGTTAAATCTCGGCTGCTGCGCCTTCGCCGGTGATCGCGGTCTGCTTTTCCCGGAATTGACTGCATCGGCTACCGAAAAGGAATCTGCCGAAGTGCTGGCCCATGAGTATGGCGGTTACTATTCATCCAACATCACCTGCGAGATGGGCATGTCCGAAGCAACCGGGAAGGATTATGTGGGGATTGTTTATCTGGTAGAAAAAGCCTCGCGTCAAGCAGCCCCGGTGGTGAATAGCATGTAAGGGAATCTGTCTATTTATCCGTTGTCTATTCCAACCTATAATCAATTCATGTCTACAAAGAGTGACAGGAAAAAACCCTTTGACATAGATCTCGGCCTTGCCCGTATCAGTGACGCCGTCAAGCCCTGGCCGAAAGCCGCAATGTTCGAACTGGCCGAGAAAGGGTACAACACGCCGTTCGAGCAGCTTGTCGCCTGCCTGATCTCCATCCGCACGTATGATGAAGTCACAGTTCCCACCGCGCTGCGATTATTTGAAAAAGCCCGCACTCCTCAGCAAATCAGCGAACTGACAGTGGAAGAAATCGACAGTCTGATTCGCACCTCCACGTTTCACGAGCGAAAAGCCGCGCAAATCCGCGATCTCGCTATTCGCGTCGGGAATGAATTTCACGGCAAATTACCCTGTGACGCGGAAATCATGCAATCCTTTTCAGGCGTGGGACCCAAGTGTGCGCATCTCGTGCTAGGCGTTGCCTGCAAAGAGCCTTTTATCAGTGTGGATATCCACGTCCACCGCGTAACGAACCGTTGGGGATATGTCCGGGCGATGCGCCCCGAGAAAACAATGCTCGAGCTGGAAGCCAGACTGCCTCGTAAGCATTGGATTGATATCAACCGGCTGCTGGTCCCGTTTGGAAAACATATTTGTACCGGCAGCCTGCCCAAATGCTCGACCTGTCCTGTGCTGGATATGTGTCAACAGGTGGGAGTCAAGGCGCACCGCTAATCTGAGAGCGTGGACTTACGCCTGCCGCCCCACCAGGTATCAGCTTCTGATGCTTGAATTCGGACAAATCTTATGATATACATGAATGAACCCGTCGCGGGCACCGGTGTCGTATCTCATCGCTCCCCGCGGATCCAGTCATCCAAATCAATACATACTTACACGATCTCTTTGTCAGATAGAAAGGAGTCCCCAGCGGGACAGGATAATGAATCGGCTCTCCGCATTCGATCTCGCTCTAACTAATTTGCTGGTAAAGGAGATTTATAAGTATGAAAGCTATCCGTGTTAATGAATGGGGAAAACCTGTGCAGTTGGAGGATATTCCTCAGCCAACGCCAGCCGCCGATGAAGTCCTTGTATGCGTCCATGCCGCATCCATCAATCCTTTTGACATCGCAGTCGTTGCGGGATATGTCTCGTTCATGGTTTCCACGCCTCTCACACTCGGGGTGGATTTTGCAGGAGAAGTCGTCGAAGTTGGCAAAGATGTAAGCCATGTAAAGCCGGGTGATGAAGTATATGGCCCGGTTGTCCTTCACAGTGGTACATTTGCAGAATACACAACTCCAAAGGCGAATGAGATCGCGCTCAAGCCCAAATCCCTCGACTACGTACAGGCGGCTGCGATTCCCCTGGCTGCCACGGCCGCCTGGCAGACGCTTTTCGATGTAGCACAACTTCAAAGCGGTGAACGCCTGCTGATCCAGGGGGTTGCGGGCAGTGTCGGCACCTATGCGCTCCAGTTTGCGAAAAGCGCCGGCGCTTATGTGTATGGGACAGATATACCGGAAAGAGCCGACCTCGTCCAAAAGCTGGGACTTGATTGCTATATCAATCACAAGGTAGAGCGGGTTCAGGATGTTGTGAAGGATGCCGATGTCGTGCTGGATCTTGTCGGTGGTGAACGAGTGGCGGAATCCTACAGCGTGCTAAGACGCGGCGGGCGATACGTTGGAACGTTAGCGATGCAAATGCCACAGGAGGAGCCGGAGCGCCTCGGAATTAAAAGCTATGGATTTGGTGCCCAGCCGAAAACGGAGCTGCTGAACAAGTTCGCAGAACTGGTCGATGCCGGGAAGCTCCAAGTGTATGTAAATCGAACCTTCCCGCTGGAGCAGGCCCAGGAAGCCATGATTTTTAGAGGTACAACCCCAATTCCGGGCAAAGTAGTTCTCGTTGTTATTCCGTGAAGTAACAAAACCGCCGGAGATTTTTTCTCCGGCGGTCTCTTCTATCCCTAGTATCTCCCTCGATCCAGGATCACATCAGGATTTGCCAGATCATTCTCCCGCGCAGGAAATATCTGGACTGCGCAGGCCTTGAACTCGGGGATCTTCGCCTGCGGGTCGAGAGCGTCATTCGTGAGCAAATTGGCCGCGGCCTCTGCAAAATGGAATGGAATGAAGACCACACCGACCGAGGTCTTCTCCGTAACCGTAGCTCTCAGTATCACCTCCCCGCGTCGGCTCTGGACCTTGACCGGGTCGCCGTTTCGAATGCCGTGGATCTCGGCATCGGCAGGATGGATGTCCACGCGGGCTTCGGGATAGGCTTCATTAAGCGACGAGTTGCGCGTCATTGTGCCGCCATGCCAGTGCTCCAGTACACGTCCCGTTGTGAGAATGAACGGATATTCATCGTCGGCTTCCTCCATCACCGGGACATAGTCCAACTGATGGAATTTTCCGCGTCCGCGCGGGAAATCATCGGTGAAGAGAGTCGGCGTGCCGGGGTGATTCAGATCAGGCACGGGATAAATTAAGCCAACTTTGTCAATGCGCTCGTACGTGATACCCGCATAATCTGTGTTGACTGTCGCCATCTCGCGCAGAATCTCCTCCGGGTTGGAGTAATCCCATTTGGCGGTGGCAAGCCCGAGTCGGGACTCGATGCGCTGCGCAAGATCGCAGATGATCTGCCAGTCAGGGCGCGACCGCCCCCGAGGGGGGTGCGCCATCCGTACCCGTTGGACGCGCCGGTCCGTGTTCGAGAATGTCCCCTCTTTTTCGGCAAAGGGCGTCGCAGGCAGGAAGACATCCGCAAACGCGCCGCTCTCGTTGATGAAAATATCCTGGGCGACAATGAATTCAAGCTGTTCCATGTGCTTCCGAGTTTCATTCAGGTTCGGCTCGGACATCATCGGGTTCTCGCCCATGATATAGAGGGCACGCACGCCGCCGGGATGCGCATGCCCCAGGATTTCAGTCGTCGTAAGACCGAGCTTGCGCGAGAGGCCGCCCGGCTCGATGTTCCAGGTCTTCTCCCATTTGGCCGCGTTCTCCTCGTTATCGACGCGCATGTAGCCGGGATAATGGAAAGGCATGGCGCCCATGTCGCTCGCGCCCTGCACGTTGTTTTGTCCGCGCAAGGGATTGAGCCCCGTGCCGTCGCGGCCGATGTGACCGGTGAGGAACGCAAGATGAATCAGCGCCAGTGCCGAGGCTGTGCCATGCGAGAGCTGCGAAATTCCCATGCCCCAGTAGATAGCGCCGTTCTTCGCTTTGGCATACAAGCGCGCGGCCCTGCGAATATCCTCTGCGGGAACGCCGCAGATCTCTTCGGCGTATTCCGGCGTGAACTTTTCCAGTGAAGACAGAAACTCAGTGTATCCTTCCGTGCGGTCATCGATGAAATCATGGTTGACCAGGTTTTCGTCCACGATCACGTACGCCATCGCGGTAAAGAGCGGCACATTGGTGCCGGGCTTGAGCGGCAGCCACATCTCGGCAAAGTCCACCAGCTCGATACGGCGCGGATCGATCACGATCATCTTCGCACCGTTCTGCCGCACGGCCTCTTTCATTTGCAATGAGATGATGGGATGGTTCTCGGTGGTATTGGAACCAGTCACAATGAACACATCGTTCATCATCACTTGCGAAGCCGTGTTGCTCATAGCAGACGAGCCAAGCGCCTGCTGCAACGCAACCACAGAACCAGCATGGCAGAGACGCGTGCAATGGTCCACGTTATTGGTGCGGAACAAAGCACGATACATTTTTTGTAGCAGATAGTTGTCTTCGTTGGTGGCTTTGGCACAGCAGTAAACAGCCATTGCATCAGAGCCATCACGCTTGTATATTTCAACTAATTTATCCGCCGCATAATCAAGGGCTTCATCCCATGAAACTTCTCGCCATTCAGATAGATCAAAAGCCTGCGTGCGTTTTCCCGCTTCCTGTGGCGTCCTGCGGATCAAAGGCGTTGTGACGCGCCTGGGATGGTAGATGTAATCGTAGCCGAAACGCCCCTTGACACACAGGTTGCCATGATTGACGGGGGAGTCAAACGGCGAGGTGACTTTGTAGATAAAATCATCTTTGACGTGTAACTCTAAACTGCAGCCTACCCCGCAGTAGGGACAGGTAGTGGTGACAACTCGATCGGGCTTGATCATAAACACCTCAACAGGCTAACCACTGAGACACGGAGCACAGAGAGTGTTAGAGCTCCGCGCTTCAGTGTCTTCGTGGTTAGTTCTTTCGCCGTTTGCGGCCAATATTGAGTACGCTGATCTCCTGCGGACTCATCCCCTGCTCCAGCAAAAATTCGCGTTTCGGTTTGAGCGCGCCGGTGGGACAGACTCCCACGCATTGACCGCATAACACACACGTTGTTTCGGGAATGGCTTTGTCGAAGAACGTGCCAATTTGCGTCTCGAACCCGCGCCCATTGAAATTGATCGCGAAAGTATATTGCGCGTCGTCCGCACAGACCTGGACACAGCGCCAGCATAACAAGCACTTCGAGTAGTCGCGCACATACATCGGGTTGTCATCTATGACCGGGGTTTCGCGCCGCTCTGCATCTGGAAAACGTTCGGATGACGCGCCATATTCATCCATCATTGCCAGGATTTCTGGTGCATCGGATAGATCCATGGTGGAGGCAAGCATCTCCAGAATGGTCCGCCGCGCGCGGATGACCTTCTCGCTTCGGGTCTGGACTTTCATTCCTGCTCCGGCTTTGACGATGCACGCCGGCTGAAGCACTCTCTGGCCCTCCACTTCGACCACGCAGAGGCGACACAGCGCGTTCGATGTTGTTGCCTCGTGAAAACAAATGGTGGGAATATCCAACCCATTTTCGCGCGCGGCTTCCAGTAAAGTCTTCCCCTCTTCTACCAAAACTTCCTGCCCATCAAGAGTAAATGTGATTGACATAAAATCCTTCTGGTTGCCGGTTACGTGTTGAAGATCAACCGGCAGCTTTCAACCTTCAACCTTCTGACCTTCAACCCGGAACAACTCCGGCCACAACTTCATCGCGGACAATACTGCGCTCGCGGCAGTCTGACCCAACCCGCACAGTGAGGCATCGGTCATGGTCCAGCCAACATCTTGTAAGCGGACGGCATCCTCTGCCACTGTCTCACGTTTGGCTACGCGATCCAGAATTTCCTTCTGTCGCTGGGTGCCCATCTGGCAGGGATAGCACTTCCCGCACGATTCATGCGCAAAGAAATGCCCCAATCGCTTCAGAACGTCCCGCATATCACGTGTTTCGTCAAAGACCATCACAACGCCGGAGCCAAGCGGAAGCCCTGCCGCCCGCAGGTCTTCAAATGTCAGTTTCACATCGAGGTGATCTGATGTGGCAAATGCGCCCGCCGCGCCGCCAAAGAGAACAGACTGTAATTTCTTCTGATCTGCAACGCCACCGGCCATGTCGAGCAGTTCGCGCAAGGTCACTCCAAAGGGAATTTCATACAGCCCGGGTTTTGTCACATCACCTGAGACGCAGAACAATTTCGGCCCGGGAGATTTTTCCGTGCCGATTTGCCGGTATCCAGAGGCACCTTTCCCGATAATGAGAGGCACATTGCACAAAGTCTCGACGTTGTTGATGACTGTCGGCTTGCCAAATAGCCCATGCGTGGTTGGGAAGGGTGGCTTGACCCGCGGAAACCCGCGCTTGCCTTCAATCGACTCGAACAACGCGGTCTCTTCGCCGCAGATGTATGCGCCGGCGCCCACACGGATTTCAATATCAAAGTTGTCGCTGAGACAGCCAGCCTGGCGTGCTTCGTTCAAAGCGGATTCCAAAACGGGGACGATATACGGATATTCGCCGCGGATGTAAACGTAGCCCCGGCTCGCCCCGATTGCATACGCCGCGATGCACATCCCCTCGATGGTCCGGTGCGGGTCATCCAGCAAAAGGATGCGGTCTTTGAACGTACCGGGTTCCGATTCGTCTGCGTTGCAGATCACGTACTTCTGGTCCGCCTGTGCCTGACCAGCACCTTCCCATTTGATGCCGGTTGGAAAGGCCGCACCTCCCCGCCCTACCAGTCCCGAAGCCTTGACCTCCGCGATCACATCCGCGGGCTTCATCTGTTGTGCTTTGAGAAGACCTTCGTAGCGTCCGTACTTTGCAAGAGAGGTGGTACCCTCGCCGCAATTTGCGGTCAGCTCACGGATGGAGCCATAAACCAAGGATTTTGGAGCACCCAGATCATAAGTGTGAAAGTCAGGTGCGATGTTCGTTTCTGCCTGATCGTCAACCAGCGCGGCCGGGGCCAGTTCACACAGCCCAAGGCATGGACTCTGCTCAATGGTCAGGGACTGGTCATGGGTCGTCTGGCCCGCCTTCACGTCGTAGTGCTGACAGAGATGCTCAAGGAGTCGGTCCCCGCCTTTGAGAGCGCAGGCCGGGTCCGTGCAAACGCGGATGAAGCGCTTCCCGACTGGTTCGTTATAGAACAGCGAATAGAATTCGATCACGCCGTGCACATCCACCAGCGGCACATGCAGGGACCGGGCAATTTCAGACGCCACTTCCACAGGCAGCCAGCCGTAAATACCCTGCGCAGCGTGCAAGGCAGGCAAGAGCCCCGAGCGGCCCAGTGGGATGTATTTTTCGATTGCGGGGATGAGGGGGGCGAGGTCAATTTCGGACATGAACGCTCCAATATGTTGAGTATACCGCGAAGCGAGGACCAGAGTCTTACCCGGAAGTCAAACCACAGAGCACACGAAGCACACAGAGATTCTCAAACGATTCTCCGTGCTCTCTGTGTGCTCCGTGGTTAAAATTTGCCTTCTGAAGCAACTGCAGATGGCAGCAGACGAGTCTACCGCCCACCGCCGGTAATATAGTGCTCCAATTGCCGGATCATCCCTTTATGATCGTCAATCACTTCCTTCACCACGTCACGGATCGAGATGAGGCCCAACAGTTCGGTGCCGTCGAACACGGGCAGGTGACGGATGCCCTTGTCGATCATCAAGGCCATGCAATCCTCAAGCGGTTGGCTGGCTTCCACGTAGGCAACCTTGGAGGTCATGATCTCACTGACCTGCATCTCCTTTGATGTTTTCCCCGACAACTCAACCTTGCGGACGATGTCACGTTCGGTCAGAATGCCTTCCACCTTGCCCTTGCCAACAACCATCAGGGCTCCAGTATTGTGCTGAGCCAGCATCCTCAGCGCATCATAAACGGTGGCATCTGGAGCGATCGAAAAAACCTGGCTTCCTTTTTTGCGAAGCATTTCACGCACTGTAGTCATAAGGTCTCCTCTTTGGCTAAGCCTAAAGTATAGACTTAAACACACTGATTGGCAAGAAGTCATGATTTTACCTATCATTTTCTCTCACGAATGGAATATCATTAGTTCATGATTTCACCTGCAGCTTTTCTCACCCATAGCCTGGTGCACCACCCGCGCGGCGAGATGGTTACTCGCATACTGGCAGCAGCGATCCATGCTGTGGAGCCGGGCAATGCAGTCCGGCGGCATGTGCAGCGCGGCGATGGGAATCTGATTATTGCCGGACAAAACTACGCCCTGGCAGACTACCGCCGCATTCACATTCTCGGACTCGGGAAGGCCTCCCATGCAATGGCATCGTCTCTGCCGGGACTGTTGGAAGGCTCCCGCTATCGCGGCCTGCTCATCGCCAAGCATGACTCCGTTTTCCCCGATGGCTTTGAACAGGTGCTGGGTGGGCATCCTGTCCCAAACCAGGACAGCGTCCATGCGGGACAGATGGCCCTGGAGTTTCTTGCAGGAGTTCAGGCTGATGACCGGCTGCTATGCCTGATCTCCGGCGGCGGTTCAGCGCTGATGACCGCGCCGGTGAACGGAGTCACGCTGGGAGACATGCAATTGCTCACAACGCTCCTTCTCAAGGGCGGTGCCCGCGTGGACGAGATCAATACCCTGCGTCGCCATCTCGATCAACTCAAAGGCGGAGGCGTTGCGCGTATCGTCAGTCCTGCGCGCGTGGTCAGCTTGATACTGTCAGATGTAGTGGGGAATCCGCTCGAGGCGATCGCTTCCGGGGTCACTGCGCCAGACCCAACGTCGAGGGAAGATGCGCTGCTCGTTATCGAAAAATATGGACTGGGGGAAAAGGTCCCTGCCAGGATTCTCCAGGCTCTGCAAGACTCTCCTGAAACTCCGAAGCCCGGAGATAAAATATTCGAGAAAGTCCAGAACGAATTGGTCGGAAGTAATCTTCTGGCCGCACAGGCTGCACTTCAAGTGGCACGGGCCGAGGGCATGGACGGTGAGATTCTGCAAACCGATCTACAGGGCGAAGCCCGCCAGGTTGCCAGAGACATCTGCAATATTCTTCGGGCAGGAGAGTTCGCACATGCGCGCCCATTTTGCTTGATCGCGGGCGGCGAGACAACAGTTACTGTCCGCGGTCACGGCCGCGGCGGACGGAATCAGGAACTCGCGCTGGCCTGTGTTGATGAACTATCCACAATGCAAAATGTGATGATCGTTTCGCTTGCGACTGACGGCGAAGACGGCCCAACGGACGCAGCCGGTGCAGTGGTCACTGATCAGACCTGGGCGCGCGGCAAGGCGCTTGGACTTTCATCGGTCGAGGCCTTGGCTGAAAATGATTCTTACAAATACTTCGATGCACTGGGAGATTTGCTCAAACCCGGGCCAACCGGAACGAATGTGAACGACTTGATTTTTGCGTTCGCGTTTTAGCCCTGAGCCGCGAGCCTTAAACGGCGAGTGCGGCGACGGGTCTCGTGCTAATTGTGGGAACTCTAGAACACGAGATTCTTCGCTCGCTATCGCTCACTCAGAATGACATAACAAGTTACCCTTTTTCAAACAACTCCACCAGCTCGCGGCAGAAGGCAGGGGTGTCCGCGACGACTCGCCCCCAGACCAGGTTGCCTTCGCAGAATGCAGCTTCATCCACCCACGTCGCGCCGGCATTGACCAGGTCATCTTTGATGCCGAGAGAGCCTGTGGCACGGCGACCTTTGAGGATGCCGGCCGAGACAGCAACCAGGCCGCCATGGCAAATGATGCCAATGGGCTTACCGGCTTTGTCCATTTGTGAGACAAGGTCTGTCACAGCCTTATAGCGGCGCAGCTTATCGGGCGCCCAACCGCCCGGCACCACCAGCGCCGACAAATCTTCCGCTTTGAGAGATTCGATCAGTGTGTCAGGTTCAATGGCGAGTCCATTCTTTCCGTGCACAGGTTCGAGCTTCATCGCAGCGCTCAGGACCTGCGCGCCTTCCTCCTGTAAACGCATTAGAGGGACATAGTATTCAAGGTCTTCCACACCTTCGGCGACAAGAATCGCAATCTTCTTATTCTGTAGACGCATAGGATTTTTCCTTCCAGCAACCAACGAGTAAGTTTTTCGATTTATACCACACGCAGGAATAGGGGAATCCCTGAATGGCGATGCACTTAAGTTCGCGTATAAGTAACACAGCCTCTCACCTGTCGTTATTCAATTCAGGTATCAGATTAAGTACTGGACGGATTCTAAAGGAGAAACATGGATACCGCGACTCTTGTACTCATTATGATGATTGTGATTTTATTTCTTCTGAGCATGCAGCTGGCACGCCCTCTTTGGACGCGCCGAAAGCGGACCGAGCCTCTCTCGAATCAGTTCATGACTGGATATTCACGCCCGGTGTTCCATGCGGAACAGGATTTCGGCGCGCGTAGGAGACCTGCACGCACGGCCTATATTCTTCCCCTCTCGGATGAACAAAAGAATCACTTCACTCTCGAATGGCTGGCGGTCCAGGCGCTCTTTGCCCGGAACCCGGGGCGCGGCATCAAAGAGGCCGAACAAGTGCTCAGGAATATCCTGCGCGCCAAAGGATACCCGGCCGATGATCTCAGCCAGTTGACCACTGCCATGGCCCTGGATTTTCCAGCGCATGAGACGCAATTTCGTAAGCTGCACTTGCTGGCCATGAGAAGCAGCCGGGAAAACATGGGCAAGGCGGATCTATACCGTGTGATGCTGCACGCTCGCATCTTGTTCGAAGAGATCCTGTACGCCGATCTCGTTGAAGCGCCATCCCATTAGAGAGGCCGAAATGTACAACACTGCTCCATGGAAGGTAGAATCTGAATGAATACAAACAATGATCACGTAGACGATGGTCTCGTCGCCCGTGCGCAAGATGTGACAAAAATGTTCGGTACCCGGGCCGCGGTAGACTCCTTGAGCATGAACGTGCCACGCGGCTCCATTTTCGGATTTATTGGGCCCAGCGGCTGCGGGAAGACTACCACGGTCCGCCTGTTGACTGGAATCTACAAACCGACTTCCGGCACTTTGACCGTGCTCGGTAAGAATCCCGCTGATTTTTCCAGGAAGGACCGCGAACGGATCGGCTATCTGACGCAGCAGTCCGTTCTATTCCCGGAACTGACGGTGTGGGAAAACCTGAATTTTGTCGCGTCCCTCTACGGGGTCGGTCTGTTTCGGGGAAAACGGTTGAACCGCCTGCTTGATTTTGTCGAGCTGGCAGATGACAAGTCCAAGCTGACCAAACAGCTCTCCGGCGGCATGAATCGACGGCTGGGCCTGGCTGCCACGCTGATCCACAAACCGGAACTGCTTTTCCTCGATGAGCCTACCGCCGGCATCGACCCGCTCCTGCGGCGAAAATTCTGGGACTATTTCAAGAAGCTGCAGGAAGAGGGGCACACGCTTTTTGTCACAACACAATATGTAGGAGAAGCTGAATACTGCGACCTCGTCGCCGTTATGTATGATGGGAGGCTCCTGATGGTGGATACGCCTGACGGCCTGCGCAAGAATGCATATGGAGGCGAGATTGTCACATTGAGAACGCAGGAACTGATCGGGCATGAGCAGAGACAAAAGTTTGAAAGTCTTCCATTCACCAGAAGTGACGCCAGGATCATAAGCGATCAGGAGATCGAAATCATCGTGGACGAGGCCAGCACAGCCATGCCTTTGTTGATCGAAAACTGCAAGGCCGCCAACTTGCATGTGGTCATGATCGAGCAGAAGATACCCCCGTTTGATGACGTGTTCGTCCGACTGATCGAGACTGAGAGAGCCAATGTTTAGACCGTTCCGATTTTTCATCCGCGTATCATCCTTCCTCAACAAGGAATTGACGGAGATCTTTCGGCAGCCCCAGTTGATTCTGATCCTGATCCTTGGCCCATTTCTGATCATGCTCCTGTTTGGGTTGGCTTATCCCGACCAGACACGGTCTCTAAAGACCCTCTTTGTGGTGAGTGATCAAAACCCTTTTCGGGAGGAGATTAAGGCCTTCGCGTCAAAAATGACGGACACTATGACCGCAGTCGGGATCGAACCAAACGAACAGCTAGCTCTTTCCAAGCTTGCTTTGAATCAAGTGGACATTGTCGTGGTTGTGCCTGAGAATCCGCTCGCGACCATCCAGCAGAATCAGCAGGCCCAGTTCCGTGTCTATCACAATGAGGTCGATCCCTACCAGGTCGGCTACATCCGGTTCGTAGCCAGCGAACTCGTTGACGAAATGAACCGGCAGGTCTTACAGACCATGACCGAGCAGGGCCAGCAGGATGCAGCCTCGCTTCAGACCAATTTGGAGGCGGCCAGCGCAAATGCGAAGGCGTTGCGGGAGGCCCTTGAACGCGGCGATGTCAATGGCGCTGTAAATCAAAAACAACAACTCAAAACCAACCTGGACCTGGTGCGGGCGGCTGTGGGTATCAGCGTTGGAATCAGCGCGGGCATGGGCAATCAGACCGGAGATCCAATACCCCAGACCGGTCAGAACGGACAGGATGTGATGTCCACCATGGACCAGGTGGATCAAGGCGTTTCGGCTCTGGATGGCTTGAATGCGAGCACTTCTCCGGCGGACGCGGCCAGGATGGCTACCCAGGTTGGAGAAGTGGAAAAGAACCTCAACACACTGAGCCAGCAGCTTTCACAGTTCCGTTCCGTGCAGCCCAGGATTCTGGTCAGCCCTTTCACCTACAAGACTTCTCCGCTGGCACAGGTGGAATACACACCCACCGGCTTCTTTACGCCCTCCGTAATTGCACTGCTGCTTCAGCACCTCTCAGTCACATTTGCAGCGCTATCGATCGTGCGTGAACGTCGTTCCGGAATTATGGAGCTGTTCCGGGTCTCGCCCATTTCGGCTTTCGAGACGCTAGTCGGCAAATACATGAGCTATCTTCTCTTTGAGGGCCTGCTGGCCGCCATCATCACCCTGCTGGTGGTGTTCATCCTCGGCGTGCCCATGCTGGGAAGCTGGATTCAGTATGCGGGCGCAGTCGCGATCCTGCTCTTCACGTCGCTGGGCTTTGGCTTCCTGATCTCGCTGCTTTCTGATACAGATACACAGGCGGTTCAGTTCTCCATGTTGTTCCTGCTTGCCAGCATTTTCTTCAGCGGGTTCTTCATGGATCTGCGCCTGATGTGGAAACCGGTCACGTTCCTTGCCTGGTCACTCCCAGCGACCTATGGTGTGCGCATGTTCCAGGATATCATGCTGCGCGGTTATTCCATCCCGCTGCTGATCTTTGAAGGGATCGCGGCGATCGGCGTCCTGTTGTTCTTCATTAACTGGTCGCTCTTGCACCGTAAGATGGCAACATACTAGTTCATCCTGTCATTGCTCCTGCTGGCGCAAGGTTTCCGACCTCCCGAAGGACACACCTGCACCCACCGCAGGTGCGGTGTCGGGACGGTGTGTGCCAGCGGTTGACCGCCGAAGGTCCCCGAAGGGGGAAGGTCTCCCGGGTATTTAAAGGTGACAGTCACTTCTCAAAGTGACTGTCACCTGCATTCTGGGTGGGATGCGTAGGTCTTCGGGATGTTTTGAAGACAAAAAGAGCCTCCGCTGATGCAAGGTCTGTGACCTCCCGAAGGCCGTTTCGCCCCGTCGGGCTCACGGCACGAACGGGGACATCGGGACGGTGTGTGCCAGCGGTTGACCGCCGAGGGTCCCCGAAGGGGGAAGCTCTGCCAGGATATGAGTGCATCTTAATGCTCGAAAGATTTGAAATCTTCTGAGCACTCTATTACTGGTTCGTAATATACTCCCGGACGCGCTGCAGCAGGCGGTTGGTCCGGTTGAGCAGGATGGCGTCCTCAGAAGATAAGGAGCGGCGCGCGTTCGCCTGCACCTTTTGCAGGCGCCGCCTCAAATTGATCGCTTCTTTCAGCGGCTCCTGCGCCCAACGATGTGCAAAGGTGGGATAGAGTTCCCCAAACAGGATTTGGGTGGCAACTGCAGCGACGGGAGCCAGAAAAACTCCAATGATCCCGAAGATCTCTGCCATGGCGATTACAAATAGCACGATCGACAAGGAGTTATAACGCTGCCCGTGGATTAAGCGCGGTTCGACGAGGAATTTTAGAGCGATCAAAACGACCAAGGTATAAACCGCAGGCAGAAATGCCGCGGCAGAAGCTCCGCTCCCCACCCCCAGAATGATCAAAGGAACCAACGCGATCAGAATCCCAAACCACGGTGCGAGTCTTGCCACGACGGCCCATAAAGTCAGGAGCACTGGATACCGAACGCCCATCAGGACATAACCTACCAGAAGGAAGAATCCGGCCAGGATCCCCTGGGCCAGCTCACTCCGAAGAAAAGCGCCGACCCCGGCCTCCATCGAACGCCAGATGTGCAATGCTCTTGCGTGATGCTCAGCAGGAAACATCGAAAGACCCAGGCGCTCGAACCGCACCTGATCCGCGCTCCAGTACAAACTGAGAATGATGATGATGCCCAGATACCCAAAGAGGGAGAAGAAGTTTTGCGTGGCCGTCAGAAATCCCTGACGGGCGGTTTGTCCCTCTGAACTGGTAAGCGCCTTCAATAGGTCCGCGGAGGGCGGCAGTTGTTCTGCGATGGCCTGCTTGAACATGGATGTTTGCTGGGGCCAATCCGTTTTGATGCCCTCATAGGTGGTGACCATATCATCCGAGACCTTTTCCAGATCCTGGACTAGAGGCGAGCCTACTAACACGACAAAGAGCACGATCGAAAGGATCAAAGCGGCGTAGACGAATCCCAGTGCAAAAGGCTTGGTAAACTTCTTGTCTGTAATGTTGCTGATCAGAGGACGCAGGGCCGCAGCCAGAGCCAGTGACAGCAGAAACAGTACAACCGAGATGCGGAATTGCCATATCAGGAGCAGGACCAGCAATGTTGTGGCAATCGTAACGATATACCCGAGAATTCTCGTCATACGCGATTATTCCTCTTCGATCTTCAATTGCTTCAGCAATCCATCCGTCTCACGGACAATGTTCTGAACCTCTGCACGGTCAACACCGCTAAATGATTTCAACTCTGAATGATTGTCGACATGCCCATCCACCAGTTCAAGCAGGCGCTGGCTTTCATCCTGGAACATGTCCAGCTCACTACGGATCGGTGCGGCCTGCATAGCGGCCTCCAGTACGAGGCGGTCGATAATAAGTTGAATAATGGCAGCCAATGGAAGCGCCAGCAGAGCTCCGGCAAAGCCAAATGCCGAGCCGAATCCCACCAGCGACAGGAGGATGATGATCGGGTTCACTCCCATCGAACTGTTCATGATCCGCGGGACCAGGAAGGAATTCTCCAGCATCTGGATCATAGCGGTAGCCGCCAACACCCAGATCGCCTTCGACGGATCCACAGACAGGGCGACGAGCAGCGCCGGGACCGCCCCGAGGCCGGGACCAATCACAGGCACCATTTCCATGATGCCGGCAATCAAGCCGAGGATGAGCGCAAATGGCAGACCGATCAACGAATAGGCGATCAGCGCCGCGCTGCCCACCGCCAGACAGAGAATCCCCTGTCCCCGGATGTAACCACCCATCTTGGCTTCTGCAGACTCAATAAATTCGCGTGCAGCCTTGCGTCGGGGCAGCGGCACGAGCAGAAGCACGGAGCGCAGAACCCGATTGCTCTCCTGTGTCCAGTAGAAAGCCAGAAGGAAGACCGCTACAAGACTGAACAGACTTCGTGCCGTCACATTGAAATAGAAAAAGGTTTGAGCGACCCGGTCGATCACCTCCTGGGTCGTCGGGTCGGTATTGCCGAGCAGAGCAAGCCTGGCGGGGATCCGTCCACCGACGATCTGCAAAAGCCTGTTGCCAGAATTCACCAGCGCGTCGCGGACGGCAACATAATAGTTCGGCAGGTCTCTTGAAACCTGTGTGAGCTGGTCCGCAAGCAGCGGCAGGACGAGATAGAAAAATCCTGCCAGGACTGCACCGATCGTGATATAGATCACCAGCACCCCGGTCAGCCGCGACCAGCCGAGGCGGTTGTGCATCCACTCCACGATTGGGCGGAGCGCAGTCCCGAGCACGGCCGCGACGAAGAAAAGTAAGACCACGACGCGCAGGCTGTAGAGCAGCCAGAACGTTAAAAAGACGCAGACCACAAACACTGTGATAAAGACGATCTGTTTTGTGGTCCACGCCGGTATTGCTTTGTCTTGCGAGGCGAGACTCATTTCTCCTGACGAACAACCGTGCCGGTATCATTGGCGCGGAAACGGTAGGATTGTCCATTGACCGTAAATGCCAGTGACCAGCCGGGCGTCACAGCCTGCGTACAAACTTCGCCGGGCTGACCCAGGCCCAGACAACCATCGGGCCAGTCCGTTTTCTGGACTTCGTCGAGACGGATGGACTCCACGGGAACGCCGAGGAGCTGGCTAATTTGATTCTGAATGTTCTGCGCAACTTCCGGGGACAATGCCTGCGCCACGGCAGAGGGGATTTGCTGGGTGGTGGCCACCTGTACCTGTTGTGGTGAACAGGCCGCCGCCAGAAGAATTCCAGCACACAGTATGAGTAAAGTCATGCTCTTTCTTAGCATCAGATAGAAGTTCTCCTTGTAAACTGATATTACGCGCCGTCCCGAAGGTTTGGATGAAGAACAAGCCTGGATCATGAGAACCCTTCGGCAAGCTCAGGACAGGCCTTCGGGACGTTCTGCGTCGGGTGAGTTATAGAATTACAGATAGCCCAGGAGCCACACCGGTATCACGAGCAGCAGAGTAGGTACTCATCGTAATCTCCGTTTCTGCATTCAAGATGGATACGGTGTCGATCAGGGCAACATAGCAGTTAGTAGCGCCCTTGCGCTTCCGCCTCCAGGAGGAAGTCGTCGATCTGCCGTTCGATCTCATCTCTCGTGTAGCCGTACTTCTCCTGAAGCAGGCCAGCGAGCTTGTCACGGTGCCCGGCAATTTGATCGAGCTCATCATCCGTGAGTTCGCCCCATTTCTCACGAACCGCTCCACGGAGCTGCATCCATTTTCCTTGTAAAATATCCTTGTTCATTTGTTTCTCCTTTTCTTTTTTTGACATAAACATTGGTTGGCAATGGGTTCTATCGAATCTCATCCCGGTCGTATACACTGACACGGCTGGTCGGCACTCGATAGAACATGACCCAGATCAGGCGGACCACGATCAAGCCTAGCAGCAGGTAGACAAACATGGCGATCACAGACGTGACTTCCATGATGTGTCCCTGGAATGAGGGGTTGGTGGTAATGCTCTGGAACGGCCAGACAAATAGCTCGGTGATGCGATAAACCAGCCACGTAAACCAGCTATCTGGATTGGCATCGATCACCTTGAGGAACATGCGGAAAGCAATCAAACTTTCCAGAGAGCCTACGAGCAGCCAGATCAGTTGTGTAATCTGATAAATGTCCTGGCGGCGCTCGAGACTGACATCATGAACAACCTGCTCTTCGTGAACCTGATCAACTTGATTTCCGGCCTGATGAACGACCACTTTCTTATGGCGAGAAATCTGATCTTGATGAATTGTCATGACACACCTCGCATTTCTATAGTACCCCGCGCCTGCGGGTCAGCAGGCCGAGGATCAGGGACAGGACCGCAGAGCCGATGATGCTCCATAGAACGGGGAAAGTCTCGCCCTGTATGGTTACCGGGAAGGGTTCAGGCAGGCCAAATTGACCGGCCAGCCACATCCCGATGTAAGCGCCGATAAAGCCGACGACGATGGAAACAAGACACCCTCCTACGGAATAACCGGCGAGGGCCTGCCCAAGGCTGCCAGCGATCGCGGCGATTACCAAAAGGATGAGGAAACCTGTGATTGTCATCTCTTACTCCAGGCTGGATCAGTCTTAGTACATAACATTTGTTCCTGATCCGGCAAAATAATCAAACTGTCATCGCACGGAGAGGTATCATCAATTACCTCAGGTTGGGATGCTCTCATCGAGGCTGACCATTCCTACGGTCAGAACGGGTGCGATGAGAACCGTGCGAGCACATCCATGTGTTTCTAAAACTATAAATGTATGTCATGCTTGCCTCAATGGGGGATGTGCCTACAAATGTAAGGAAACTCCCTACAATAAAAAAAAGCCATGACATGGAATCTCTGCATGTCATAGCCTCAAAAACTGGAGATAGTTGGATACTTAGCTGGATTCAGAATCGGGCAATATGCGGCGTGCCACTCGTTTGAGATCTTCCAGTGTTTCTGCTTCGAACTTCATCATCATGAGATGAACATAGCGATGCAGGTCGGTCTTATCCATGCCAAGAAATCCTGCAACTTCCTCCTCGGATTGGCCTTTGAGGAGCTCGTTCAATATATCCCTCTCGCGCTTGGTAAGGGTTTGATCTTCCAGCGGAACAGCGCTGCTGTTCTTGACCGCGCGCGGACTGAGCCAATTCTGGCCGCTGTAGATGATGCTGCGGATCGCGTCCAGCAGCAGGGCCGGGGTCTCATCTTTCGTGATATACCCGGACGCGCCGTTCTGCACCATGATCTGAATATATTCACGATCGGTATAGGAACTCACTGCCAGCACCTTGATCTCCGGCTGGTTCTTCTGGATACGCAGCATCACCACCTCACCGCGAATATCCGGGAGTTCAATATCCAGCAGGATAATATCCGGCTGCTTCGATCGAGCCAGCTCGATTGCCTCGGTGCCATTGGCTGCCTCACCGATAACGATCATATCCTGTGCATTTCGTAGGAGGTTTTTTAAGCCTGCTCGCACCCCGGGGTAATCGTCCACAATCTCTACCCGGATGGGAGCATTTTGTGTTGAAAGGCCCATGGGAAAAGTCTCGGTAAGTCTAAACTCTGTGTCCTCATCGCGGCGGGTGAACATCATTTCCTTTGCAAACTAAGTTTACCGTGACTAATGCAGAAACCCAATAGGAATTCCCCTATTTTTCAATAGGGGATGCACTCTGCCGTTTCGGAAACAACTATACAAGGCTTTCACGCACGGCCATCACAGCAGCCTCAACCCGCGAGACCACACCCATTTTTCGGAAGATCGTGTGGAGGTGGTTCTCCACAGTCTTGACGCTGATCCCGAGACTGACGCCGATCTGGTCATTGGTCTTGCCGTTGACCACCATGCCCAGCACATCCAGCTCGCGCGGCGTCAGATCGGAGCTGCCACCTTCCTTTTCACGCAGGATGATCTGACTGAGCATTGCCGCGACCTTGCGGCTCACCCAGCCCGACTCACCGTGAGCCACGCCGCGGATCGCTTCGAGGATCTGCTCAGGCACCTCATCCTTGAGCAAATAACCGGAGGCTCCCTGGTTGAGCAGTTGGGAGATGAATTCGCGGTCGTTGTATGAGCTCAGCCCGAGGACACGCGTGTGGCTGCCCATGGCATAGATTTCCTTGATGATCTCGACGCCGGTCATATCCGGTAGTCTCATGTCGAGCAGTACGACATCGGGCCTTACTGCTTTGATCATTTGCAGGGCCTCGGCACCCGTATGCGCTTCACCAGCCACCTTGATCCCCACGGCGGGTTCCAATAGATTCCGTATGCCTTTGCACACAACGGGATGGTCGTCGACGATTAATACATGAATATCTGACATGCTCTCTTCCTCCACCAGGTCCACTGGTCTTACTCTTGAAGATTTCTCCACGGAATAGCCGCAATCACGGTCGTGGATTTTCCAGGTTCCGATCGCACATTAAACGTACCACCCAGGGCATGGATTCGCTCTGATGCACCGGCCAGGCCATAATGCCCGCTTCTCACCAGCTCGATCCACGTCTTTGGGACATCAAAACCCTTGCCATTATCTGAGATTTCCAGGCGTACCTCCTCCGCATCGAATGAAAAGCGCACATTGGCCTCGTTCGCCCCGGAATGTCTCAGCACGTTCGAGAGAGACTGCTGAGTAATGCGGAAAAGCGCCAGACGCGCCTTCTCCGGCAGGAGTTGACGGTCATGCGCCAACGAAAGCGAAATCTTGATATTTGGATATTTATCCCTGATGTCGTCCACATGCGAACGGATGGCATGCTCGAGGCCAAAGCTGAAAAGCGTGGGAGGCCTCAGTTCCTTAGCCGTGGAGCGCAGGCCTTCGAGCACGGTCTTGATATCGTCGTTCACGCTCTGCAGGGCCACGCTGAGCTTGGGATCGACGGTGCTCTTGAGCGCCTCGATTTGATAGATGGCCGTATACAGCGTCTGCATAGGGTTATCGTGAAGTTCCTGGGCAAGCCTGAGCCGTTCCAGTTCGATACTTCCCTGCAGGCGATTGCTCATCTCCGCTAGTTCCATCTGGATGCGCTTCTGCTCACTGATGTTCTCAATAATACCCACGATGAAGACCGGGCTTTTGTTTTTCCCTTCGGCGCGGGTATTTTTCACGGGCGTAAAGATGGTTTTCATCCAGACTGACGAACCATCCTTGTGGAGACCGCGATGCTCAAAGCGGATATAAGATGCGCCGCTCATTTTTATGTCATGGAACACCTGCCGGGCCGCAGGCTGATCGATCGGGTCAACGAAGTCCGTGAAATGCCCGCCTACAAGTTCGTGTTCGTCGCGGCCCAGCATGGTTTCGAACGCCGCATTCGTCTGCAGAATATTGCCGTCCAGGTCAAGGATCTTGATCCCCAGCGCCGTTGATTCAAAGATCGCCCGGAAGCGTCCCTCACTCACGTCAAGCGCTTGATGCGCTGTCTGGCGAGCCATCACCTCCGCGCGCAAAGAATCATACAGCCGGCAGTATTCCACGGCGTGAGCTGTTCGAGTGGCAATCTCCTGAAGAAATGATTGATCGGCATGGTTGAAAGACCCATTTCCCGCATGACGCGAAACGCTGATCGCTCCCAGCAATCCGTTCCGTCCAGTCATCGGGACGACTAGAACACTTTCGATGCCCACGTATTCAATGAATTCCCGCCAGGAAGGCAGGGAGACATTCCGCAGGTCTTCGATGGGAATGTGAGGGATCAGGATTGGCTGGCCGGTGTTGATGGTTTTGGCAGCCAGGCCCCGATCGCGATCGATCTCGGTGGATTCATCGAGGAGTTTCCTTGCCAGAGTCCGTGCCGTGGGGTCTGGATCATAGAGCGCGGCAATGTGCAATTTCTCGTTGTTCTGATTGACCAGGGTAATACCGACCAAATCACCCAGTGACTTTGAAACCAGAATCGTGACGGCCTTCAACAACTTGTCCAGTTTATTTCCGGACGTAGAAATAATGTTCGAAAGCCGGTAGAGCGCATCAGCACGTTGGATATATCTGGCCTTGGAGATCTCCGCGCTCTTAGTGGGTGTGACATCAACGAGGGCGATCATGGCGCCGGCGACGATTCCTTCCGCCCCGCGGATTGGCCAGGAGGACATTGTTATCCATCGCACCGATTCATCTTCCGGACGGCGCAGCAGCATCTCTTCAGCCACCACTTCCTCCCCGTTCAGTGCGCGCTGCAGTGGCAATTCCTCCGCCCTGTAGACCTCCTCCGAAAAGGGCTTCCGCAGACCGAGCACCTGAGGCCAGTTTTCTGGCGTGAGCATCTCGGCCGCGCCTGGCAGCAAGGTCCTCGCAGCCTCATTTAGTTGACGGATATTTCCGCCGGCATCTGTGACGATGAGCGGTTCAGGAAAGTGTTCGAATATGGTTTGCAGCTGTAGGAATTGTTCGCCGAAGCCAATAAGGCTTTCCCGGGCAGCAGTGGCCCGGCGGTCCTCGCCTGTCCCAGTAGAAGTCTCTGGTTGCACTCTCGCTTGCATAGCCGATGTTCTCCTTGCAGCAAAATAAAAAAACACTAAAGCGTTTCGAACGGATGTTTGGCTTGAGAGTTCAAGAAAGAGAAACCCGATGAAGGGAGATGATGATCAATGCCAGTGTTCTATCTGTGCCTTTAATGATAACACTAATCAGTCTGATTCTATCAGAATATGAAACAGCCTCTTGGATTCTAATATTGTATTTAATAGTTTACGGGCATAGAGAGAAAATCTTGGATATAAACATATGCTATGCTGTCCTTCTTCCTTCTAATCTGGTGTAGCCAGCATTTTCCCTGGACCCAGGCAAGGAAGTGCTGCCCTGACGGGTATCTTGTTCCAACAGTAGCACCGGAAAGACTGTTCTCCACTCACAAACTTTGCTCAGGCCATGTTGTTCAGTATGGATGCCCGGCCGGGCACCCACTGTTCCCTGGCGTTCTCAAAATTTGTGTGGATAGCCACATAGAGGATTTTTCCGGTCTGGATGTTCACGATGACATCGTCAATCGAAACCGCCAGGTTTTCTTCGCCCTGCAACTTAAAGTTGAAGCCAAGGGCATGAGATGCCAGAAGAATGCCTTTCAGCGGCACACCTTCCGGGGTCACAGATTGATCCGTGGAGGTTGCCAGGCTGCTTGAGTCAGGCAGAAGGTTCCAGTAAGCGCGAATCTCCTTATCCCAATCCGTCGCGGGCTGGCCTACCCTGGGCAGATCCTGCTCCAGTCTGACGATTGGCGCATTCAGGAGGAGATTTTCATCGACAAGCAGTTTGAAGAAGCTTCGTGCTGAACTGGAGTTGTCAGCATTTGCCTGGAGTTGAAGCGCAGCCCAGGGGACAGCGATATTCCTTGCAGCAGCATTTGGAATGCCACCCGTGCTTACGATCACATACTTGATGGAAGACGTATCCAAATCCATGATCATGTCGCGGGCCACACCGATCTGCCCGCCCGCCTGATCGAGCACAGCAACGTGCATCAGATTGGACAAACGTGCAGGGTTCAGAGCCGGTTTGAGGCCGGGCACATACGTGGCTATTGCGGGCAGGATGGAGTCAGCCGCCGGTGCGGTTCCTTGACTTCCCGGCGCGCCATAAGCGGTCAGCACCACTGTAACAAGAAACAGCAATGCGCTAGCCGTCTTGATCCTGAACCAATTCACTGCGAGCTTTCTTCTCATTTGATAAGCATAAATAATACGGGGCGGGATTCTGCGCTAAGGATATTCGTTCCTTCTGAATTATGTATGGGGGAATCTCGAATTTAGTGGTCAGGGTTTTCGATACTGGCCACCTGGGGAAAACCCTGAGGCAAATAGGGCAGCATTCTGCGCACAAACCTGCCTTTCAAAATAAACAACCCCTGGTTTGAGTTGACTTCAGACCAGGGGTTGATCCAGCACCGGGTTATTCCCAGCAACGGGAGAGGCCAATGACTACTTCACTTTTTCCTGACGACCCAGGTATTGATCCAGTTCAGATGGATTGGTTTTTTCGAGCCAGGAGCAGACGGCCAAAGTGTTATCCAGGAAGGAACCATCCGGCACAAATTTCTTATCAAACAGGGCGCTCCCGATCGTGAAGCCCCACGCGCCCGCATCCCAGACCTCAGCGATGCGCCGATACGATTCGATTGACCCGGCGGAAACGATCGGCACATGCGTGGCCTTCACCACTTCCCGCAGCAATTTCGGGGCATCCCCTACATAGCGATAGCTTAACAGGTCCATGCCTGGCACACCTTTACGTTCCAGAAATTGGGCATGGGCTACGATTTCATCAATGGTTCCATCCATGATGCTGGGATGACCATAGATGTGACCCGGGAAGGGATAGTAGCGAATGGGCTTTCCCTTTAGATATTCCAAAATCGAATCAAAGTAGACGGTACCCATGAGAACGTCAAACCCGGCCTCCACAGCAATCTGGGCGCCGCGCAATCCCTCTTCCTCAGAAAGGCTGACCACTTCCAGATAGGTGGTCTTCCCCGCCAATTTCATCTCAGCAACCAGGGTCTTCATTTCTTCGGGAGGCAGGCCGACATCCTTGAATCCCCAATGAGTGACAGGTGCCCGCTTGCACTCTCGAAAGATCTCCAGGGCATCTTTCACCGTTGTATCGTTATAGGTGAGCATCAGAATAAATTCGGGTTTCATTTTGGATCAACCTCCTGTTTAAAGGGCTCTTTCCATTGTTTTCCTTGCATCAATTTTGTCCCCCGTCCTATTGACTTTTGAGGACAAATTTGCTATAGTTTAACTTGTATTACATCATAACATAGTACAATCTTGTTTCTCATTATAAGCTTTTCGCATCCTTCCGTCAACTTGTCGCCTCTCCAAGCCACTCCCTGCGATTTCTGTAAAGTCTGATTGATCACCAAAGACTGGTCCTTTGGGAAAGGAAGGAAACATGGATGCCGTTGCGCGAATCATCCGGGCCATAGAAGCCAGGACCTTTATGGAAGGCCCTGAATTGTGCCGTGAGTATGTGAAGACTCCCAAAATGTGGCTGGGAACCTCCACCCTTCAGCCCGGGCAAAGAGGGAACATTGACATAGGGCACGATGTTTCGCAAGAGGTTTTTTATTGCTGCAAAGGGCATGTACTGCTCTTTGATGAAAAGCAATATTATGAATTATCCGGGGGCGACGCAATCCTCATTCCAGAAGGACTTCCACACACATTGATCAACATCGGGGAAGAGACGGCTGTTCTTGTCTGGGCAGGGGCGCCGGGTGAATAGACCATGCCGGGTATATTGGCATTTGACATTGGAACGACGGCTCTAAAGTGCGCTTTGCATGACCTGGAGGGCAGGATTCTGGCGAAGGCATCCGAGGAATATCAGCTTATTACACCGGATGCTGATTCCGTTGAGATGGACGTGGAGACCTACTGGCAGGCTTTTAAGTCAGCCGTTGGCAGGGTGCTCAAAGAGTCTCGAATCGACCCGGGCGAAATCAGAGCTCTGGGCGTCTCTGCCCAGGGGGAAACGCTCATCCTGGTTGATCGGGAGGGCCGGCCCCTGCGCCGGGCGATCGTATGGCTCGATAACCGGGCCCAAAAAGAAGCGGCAAGATTAGCCAATGCTCTGGGAGATCGACAGGCCTTTGAGATCACGGGGCAAGTCAAATTAGTCCCAACCTGGCCTGCCGCCAAAATTCTGTGGCTCAGAGAGCACGAACCCGGTGTCTTTGAAAAAACTCATAAGTTTTTGTTGATAGAGGATTATTTTCTATTTCGCCTGACGGGGGAATACGTCTGCGAAGGATCACTGGTTACATCCACTTGTTACTGGAACTTCCGGGCACGTGCCTGGTGGAAGGAAATGCTGGAGCAGTTGGGAATCTCAGAGGAGCAGCTCCCCCACTACTGTGAATCAGGTGAACCTGTTGGGAATTTGCGGCCCGAAGTCGCCGCCGAGCTGGGGCTCAGTCCAAAAACTGTTGCTTGTACAGGAGCACTTGATCAGGCCTGTGGGGCGATTGGGGTTGGAAACTTCAAGCCAGGCATCTTCAGTGAAAACACCGGAGCCGCACTGGCGATCTGTGCAACAGTCAACCAGCCGGTGATCGATCCCGGGAACCAGATGCCCTGTCACTATCATGGCTTGCCCGGTCTATATATGCTGCATACCTTCACCAGCGGAGGGATTGTGATGCGCTGGTTCCGCGATGAATTTGCGGCGATGGAGATGCAGGTTGGAAAATCCACCGGGATGGATGCCTATGAACTGATGGGATTAGAGGCATCGCGTGTAGCTCCCGCTTGTGAGGGCCTGGTGATGCTCCCTCATTTGCAGGGGGCAATGGCCCCGGAAGCAAATCCGAAGGCCAGTGGAGTCTTTTATGGATTCACGCTCCGACACGGACGCGGTCACTTCACCCGCGCGATCATGGAAGCTGTCTGCTTTATCGTGCGGAGAAATATCGAGGTCATCGAAAGCCTGGGCGTGCCAGTGCAGGAGATACGCGCGCTGGGCGGCGGTGCACGCAGCCGCATGTGGAAACAGATCGAGGCCGATATTGTGGGCCGCCCGGTCGTTACCACCACCAACGAGGAAGCTGCTACATTAGGGGCGGCCATCCTGGCCGGGAAGGCAGTTGGGCTTTACTCCAGCGTGGAAGAAGCTGCCGAAAGAATGATCCAGATCAAGGAGCGGTTCGAACCGAATTCCGAGAATCGATCTATTTATGACGAGGCCTTTGCCACCTACGTCAAACTGTACGATGCGCTCTGTCCTCTTTTTGAAAGCAGAGAGGGTTGAGGAAATGGCAAAGCTGGAAAAAACCATCGAGACTCGCTTATCCATTCCCCGCCTCAGCCACACAACACTCACGGATCAGACGGTGTCGGCTCTCCAGGAGGCCATCAAGCAGGGCAAATTTCCGCCCGGCAGTCAACTGCCGCCGGAGATGGAATTGTTGCAGATGATGGGAATCTCGCGCACAACCCTGCGAGAGGCACTGCGCATCCTTGAGGAACAGCGCCTGATTAGAAAACAACGTGGTCTTGGAACTTTCGTCATGGAGCGCGCCATCGTCAAAGATTTGAGCCAGAACTTTGGCATTACCGAGATGATCTCGCAGGCAGGGTATACACCGGGGTCGCGCGATTTCAAGATTTATCTGGAAAATTCCTCGAAGAGCATATCAGAAAGACTGAATATTCCGATTGACTCCCCGCTCGTGGTGATCGACCGTATCCGAACAGCAAACGGGACCCCTGTTGTGTGGACACAGGATATCGTACCGCAGGAGTACCTTGGCGGATGGATGCCCAAGAGCAGTGAATTGAATCAATCCTCAGTTTATGAGTGCCTGGAAAACTACGCCCATATCCGCATTGTTAATGGCGTGGCGTCATTCAGCGCTGTCCAGGCGACCAGCGAACTTGTGAAGAAACTGAATATCAAACGAAACGCGCTGCTGCTGCTGATCGATCAGGTTGATCACGATGAAAATCAGCGTCCGGTCCTTTACTCTCTAGAGTACCACCTGACGGACAAGTTCAATTTTGTGATTAACCGCAAAGGTCCCGCTTTTTAGCCCGCTGCGGTTTGAGAAAGGAGTAGTGAATACTGATTACGGAGACCCTTCCCTCGCTCATCTCAAGGCAGAGAATCTAGACAGTCTCATTCGCACGAAAGGAGGAACGACTTTCATGAATACAGCAAAATCTCAAGATGCGCTGCAGAACGCCGCTCAACAAGCCGGAGACGTATTTTCACGCAAGGCCTCCGGCCTGACGCGCGTTGTCAGCCCATGGACCGCGTTGGCTTACTCCTTCGTCGCACCGAACATCACACAAGCCAGCTTCTACCTGCTGTGGGCCGTCACCCTCTATGCTGGCGCCCAGATGCAGATCTCGATCCTGTTCATGTTGACCCTGGTCCCCTTTGCCGCCATCTACACGTATTTCTCCGCCGCGATGCCTCGTTCCGGCGGTGAATACATCTACGTGAGCCGCGTGCTCCATCCGTTTGTCGGCTTTATCGCCTCGTGGACGTTGACGATCGTAGGCCTCAACTGGCAGGGGAACAACACGAACTATGTAGTCAACTGGGGCTTCGGTCACGCCATTACCCAGCTTGGTTTGATCTATAAAAATCAGGGGATGACCAATCTGGGACTGGAACTGGCGAAGACCCAGGGTTCGTGGCTGGTGTGGATCGTTGGCACCATCTCACTCATGCTTTCGTTCTACGTCATCTACCTGGGCACCAAGGTTTTCATGCGCTTTGTCTGGGGCGCCATGATATTGACCTGGATCATGCTCGCGGTCTATGCCGGTGTCCTGCTCTCGGTGAATCCAGATGTCGTCCACAAAGGCATGATGCTGGTACAGAACATCGATTATCAGACGGTGTTTGCCAAAGCCAGGGAACTTGGATGGACGCCGGGCTTCATCTCGGTGGCAGCTACAGTCATGGCAGGCATGACGTTCATGAACCTGACCTGCCTGGGCTCGACCTACTCCGCCAATATTGCGGGCGAGATCAAACGTGTTGACAAGGCTCAGCCTCTGGCACAGTACGGTTCGATCATCCTGTTCATCATCTACTATCAAATCTTTACCTATGTGACCTATCACGGGTTTGGCAAGGATCTGATGGAAGCCATATCGAAGCTCAATGCCGCCGGCGCAGACGTTCCGATCTTCGGTTCGTTCCCGCAGACTCCCTTCCTGCTGGTCTACGCCACACAGAATCCCATCCTTCTGTTGATCGGTGGACCTTTGGCCTGGGGCTTGATCAACTGGGTAGGCGCAATGGGATTGGCGTTCGCACCGGTCCGTAATCTGTTTGCGTACGCATTTGACGGCATGCTGCCTGACAAGTTGAACGAAGTCAATCGCCGAGGGTCGCCCGTCTACGCAGTGCTGCTGGGCTTTTTGATCTCCTGGCTGCAGTTCTCTGTCAACGTGCTCACCCCGCTGCTCTCTGCATATCAGGTATATACCATCACCATCTGGTTCTTTGGGTGGATCTTCCTGAGCATTGCAGCAATCGCCTTCCCATGGCGGCGAAAGGATATCTGGGATAAGGCTCCTGAGATCACCCGTCAGAAGTTCATGAACATCCCATGGATCGTGATCGCCGGCGTGGCCGGCCTGATCATCAGCCTGCTGGCCGTTTACTTTACGATTGTTCCGGCCCTGAACCCGCCTTCTGAGAACTATGGATGGAAGGGGCTGGCAGTTTCCTTCGGCTTCTATATGCTGCTGCCCGTCGTCTTGTATTACATCGCGGTTGCCATCAACAAAAGGCGCGGTACTGCATTCGAACGACGCTTCAAGGAAATTCCGCCAGATTAACAACTTTCCAAGTTATTTTAATAGAAGACTCAACGAGTTGGTCCCTTCAAGTTGAACGGGACCAACTCCGAAGTCTGGCCTGATCGCTTTCAAGCTCTTGCTACACCCCGGCTTTAGGAGGCCCGATGCCGCTATTTGGAAATAAATCCACCCGAGTCTTTTTCACGACCGACATGCATGGCTCGACCGTTGTCTTCAAGAAGTTCATTAACGCCGGCAAGTTCTATGAAGCCCAGGTGCTCGTGCTGGGCGGCGATATGATCGGCAAAATGATCGTGCCCATCGTAAGCCAGGGAAATAAACACTTTACGGCCAACTACCTCGGAAAGTTATACGATGTCGTCGAAGGCGATGAACTGGATAAGCTGGAGGCCAATCTTGAGAATAGCGGTTTGTATCCTGTGCGCCTGGAACCCGATGAGGTCCAGGCCTATAAGCAGGATCGCGGTCTCGTGGAAAAGCGTTTCGCAGAACTGGCCTCGTCGCGGTTGAGCCGCTGGCTGGATATTGCGGAAGAAAGACTGCGCGGCACCGGCATCCGTTGTTATGTACAGCCCGGCAACGACGATCCGTATGAAGTGGACAGTGTATTCCGCTCGTCTGAAGTGATCCAGAATGTCGATGGCCTGCTGATCCAGCTGGATGACACGCATGAAATGATCAACGTGGGCGCGGCCAACCAGACGCCCTGGAATTGCCCGCGCGATAAGACTGAGGAGGAACTGACGCAGATGATCGAGAAGGTGGCCTCACAGTTGAAGAATCCATCCCAGGCTGTTTTCAACCTGCATGTTCCGCCTTATGATACGAACCTGGATATCGCGCCTGAACTGGATGAGACCCTGACGCCGAAACTGTCTGTGACCGGCGGCTTCAAGATGATTCCGGTGGGCAGTAAAGCCGTGCGGCAGGCGATCGAAAAATACCAACCGATCCTCAGCCTGCATGGTCACATTCACGAAAGCCGTTCCGCGCAAAAAATCGGCAAAACGATGTGCATTAATCCGGGAAGCGAATACGGCGAAGGCGTGCTGCGCGGGGTCGTATTGGAGCTCTCGCGCAAGGGTCTTGATAGTTACACATTTACGCAGAATTGAGTCTTTCGAATTTCCTGGCAAGGGTTTGATGTAAAATAGAAAAATTCCATCCCCTATGCTGCTCCACGGCTAGAAAGCGCAGTCTATGTCAGAACAAATCAATTTCGTACAGGAAGCCATTGAGATCGTGGCGAAGGCTCAACAGAATGGGTTGACGCTGAGAATTTTGGGAGCAACTGCTTTTCGTATTCATTGTCCGGACCATGTGCATGTACACATTTCGATGGGCCGGGAGCTTTCCGACATAGATTTCGCTGGCTACGCTAAGGAAGGCGAGAAGATCGAGAACTTCCTGGCGAAAGACCATTTTCAGTCCGATCGGCAAAAGGCCTCGTTAACTCCCGGGCTGTTCAATGGACGTCAGATCTATGAAAACCCGGAAACCGGACTGCATGTCGATGTTTTTGAAGACGAACTGAACATGTGTCATGTGGTCAACTTCAGGAATCGACTCCATCTCGACTCCCCCACCATCACGCTCGCGGATCTGGCGCTCGAAAAGTTCCAAATCGTCAGGATCAATGAGAAAGACATCCGCGACATGCTCATGTTGTTTGCCTCCCACCCTGTGGGCGATGTTGAACAGGAAACGATCAACGGCAAATATATTGCCGAACTCATGAGCAAGGACTGGGGATTCTATTACACGACGACCATGAACCTTGGCAAAATACGCACCGGACTGGAGCGTTATAAAGACCTCTTTACTGCTCAAGATTGCCAGAACATTCAGGAACGAATCACCCGGCTTGAGCAGATGATAGAGAATTCGCCGAAATCTCTGAAATGGAAAGCACGCGCCGCCATCGGCACGCGCATTCAATGGTACAACGACGTGGAAGAAGTGGAACGCGCCGATCATCTTCAAAATCTTGATAGTTGACCATCAGCTTCCGGCAACAGGCTTTTGACCATCGTGAGCAATCTCCAAACGGGGATTGCTTTCTTGTCCCAGATTATCTAAGCACAGGATTTCGCTGATGAATTACGTCATTGGATGTGATATCGGCTCCCAAAGCTTGAAAGTAATCCTCCTGTCTGCAGAAGGAAAGACCTGCGGCGAAGCTTCCGCCGGCTATCCCATTGAATATCCCCAACCTGCCTGGGCCGAGCAGTCCGCATCAGCGTGGATCGAGGCGCTGGTTAAGGCTGTGCATTCCCTTCTGAAACAAACCAGCATCGCTCCAGATAAAATCATTGCATTAGGCCTGGATGCCCAGGTCGATGGTGTCGTGGCGATCGATCAGAGTGGAACTCCGCTCCACCCGGCCATCATCTGGATGGACCGCCGCGCGGTCACACAGTGCGAAATTGCCGGCAGGAAAATCTCACATGAGGCTGCGTTTCAAATCACCGGTCTCAACCTTGACCCGTCACACGTCGCCCCCAAAATACGCTGGCTCGCGGACGAAAAGCCGCATCTATTTGACCAAACAGCAAACTTCCTCCTGCCCGGTAGTTATGTCGCTTTCGCGTTGACCGGTGAACTGGGCGCGGATTATTCCAACGCATCATCCACCCTGCTGATGGATGTGCGCGCTCGGACCTGGTCTTGGCAAATGTGTGACGTGTTTGAGATTCCAATCGAACGATTGCCGCCGATATTCCCGGCGACGCGCGTCATTGGTACGTTACGGCCAGAAATGGCAGAACTTCTCGGCCTTTCCAGCGCTACAAAAGTGATTCTGGGAAGCGGAGATGAGCACTCAGCCTGCCTCGGTGCCGGTGTGACAAAACCCGGTATCGTATGTGACATTGCGGGGACCGCCGAGCCCGTCTGTGCCTCCAGCGAGATTCCATTATTCGATGAAAGTGGACTGGTTGAGACGCATTCTCACGCGGACCCAAATCTCTGGCTGTTGGAGAATCCCGGCTTTGCATCCGGGGCAAACTATCGTTGGTTCCGGGATCAATTTTCCAGTGCGGAGGTGGCGCGGGCTGCGAATGAAGGAGTGGATGCCTACGCCCTGCTCGATGAAGCCGCAGCAGCAATCCCTATCGGAAGCGATGGTCTCATCATGTTGCCATGCATGATGGGGGCGATGGCCCCAACCTGGAACGCGCTGGCACGTGGTACGTTCATGGGGCTGACACTGGCTCATCGTCGTGAGCATTTCTGTCGCGCCATCCTCGAAGGTTCAGCGTATGCCATCCGCGATATCACCGACCAAATGAAGCATATGGGACTCTCGCTGCACGAAATTCGCACAGTAGGAGGAGGCGCGCGCAGCCCGTTATGGCGCCAGATTAAGGCAGATGTCACCGGACTGCCGGTTTCGATCACCGATACGGTGGAAACGACTGCGCTGGGCGCCGCTATCCTTGCTCTGGCAGGCTCTGGCCTGACAGGCTCGCTCCCGGAAGCAGTGAATCTGACCACGCGTGTTATTGAAACGCGTGAACCCGATGCAAGAACGCACGCGGCTTATGATGAATACTACCAACTCTACCGCACCACCTATTTTTCCCTGCTCCCCGCATTTGAGCAGGCAGCAAAGATCCATTTATGAACGATGAACCCTTGCTCCGCGTAAAATGTTTTTTGCTCGACATGGACGGCACCTTCAATCTGGGGGATGGGCTCATCGAAGGCTCATTGCGCTTCATCGCGACCTTGAATGAACTTGGAAAGGATTATCTATTCCTGACGAATAATTCTTCCAAACACCGCCGCATGTATGCGGAGAAGATCACGCGCCTCGGATTACCGACATCCGAGGACAAGGTTTTCACTGCTGGTGAAGCAACAGCGATCTATCTTCAGGAACGACATCCATCCACGTCGGTCTATGTCGTGGGAACGCCGGCGCTGGAGGAAGAGTTTCGCCAGTACGGATTTCGGCTTGAAGAGAACGATCCGCAGCTCATCGTGTTGGGTTTTGATACCACACTCACTTATCAAAAATTGTGGAAGCTGTGTGATTTCGTTCGCGCGGGCCTGCCTTATATCGCCACACATCCCGATCTCAATTGTCCGACCGAAACAGGATACATGCCCGATGTGGGTGCGATGATCGCATTCGTGCATGCATCCACGGGTCGTGAACCAGACCTTGTAGTGGGCAAGCCCAACCGCATGATCATCGATGCACTGGCCCACAAGTATGGCTTAGCGATTGAAGAAATGGCGATGGTCGGTGACCGGCTTTATACGGACATCGCCCTCGGAAAGACTTCCGGCATCACCACTTGCCTGGTCTGGAGCGGCGAAACTCGGCCGGAAGATTTAGTGGATTCGCCTTTTCAACCGACATATACATTCGCGAATCTGGGAGCCATCGCGGACTGGCTCAAGGTTCATTCCTCTTGATTTTGTATACAAGGAAAACAGCATGAGCGAACTGCCTTATGATCCTGCGGATGGAACACGCTTTTGGGAAGCTATTCGTAAGCTACCCGGATTCCCTGCAAACGAATCCATGCCGATCAAAAAAATGATCTTTGAATCAAATGCGCTTTTCAAGATCACTGAAGTCTTGAAATCGGTCGGCGCTCACCAGGATGTGCCGCTCGTTGTGGTGATGGATGAAACGCGCATGCACCGGGGAGAAGATGATTTAAAAGAACTTATCCTTGGGGCGCTGCGCAATGATGGCTGGCAAATTCAAGCTGTCGTGATGCGTGCGGATGGGAGCGGCCAGGTTCACACTGATATGCCCCATATACGGGAAGTGCAGAGGAACCTGAGTCATGGCTGCTCCGTGCTCTCGATTGGTTCCGGCGTGATAACGGACATCGCAAAACATGGCTGTTTCCTTTATCAACAGGAGAACGGTGAGTCGCTGCCCTTCGTAGTCTATCAAACAGCAAACAGCGTAAGCGCCTTCACCTCCAGCATGGCGCCGACCTTTGTGGACCGGGTCAAACGTACGCTTGATTCACGTTATCCGGATGCGCTGATCTGCGATCTTGAAACATTGCGCGATGCACCAGCGGAAATGACAGCGGGCGGCGTCGGGGATATGCTGGCTGTGTTCGTCAGTCTACCGGATTGGTATCTGGCGCACCGGCTCGGCATGGACTCCAGTTATTCCGAGCTGGCAGGGAAGCTCGTTGGTCCTCTCGATGAAATCCTTCTAGCCCATGCGGAAGGCATCCGCAGAGGTGCGATGGAAAGCGTGGCAATCCTCGCAAAGATCATTGCAGTGGGAGGGCTGGCCATGTCTCTTTCACACGCGACCACTCCGATGTCCGGCTTTGAGCACGTGATGTCTCATGTGCTGGATATGCAGGCGGAAATTGAACATCAGCCATTAACCGTCCATGGATCGCAGGTTGCACTGGCAACATTGGTCGGGACAGAACTCTACAAACGCTTCCTCTCAGACTTCAAGCCTGCTGCCGTTAAATTAGATGCCTGCTACCCAAGCATGGACGCCATGCAGGGGCGCGTTGAGAGCAGCTTTGGCAGTATTGATCGTTCGGGGAAAGCCGGTGCGGAATGTTGGGCAGATTACCAGCAAAAATTGGAAAAGTGGCACACGCATCGCAAGGACTTTGAGATGGCGCTCAAAGATTGGGATGCACTTTGCGCTCGACTCCAGCAAGAGACTCGCCCGCCGGAAGTGATCGAGAAAATTCTGGCAGCCGTGGAGGCGCCGGTCCACTGGTCCCAGCTCACGCCGCCCATCCATGAAAATCAGGCGCACTTTGCCTTCATGAATGCATCGCTGATGCGCAAACGTTTGACCATAGGGGATCTTTTGATCTTCACCAACTGGGACCGCGAAAGCCTGTGGAGGGAAATCTGGAGACTGTATGCTTGAGATCGGGACGGCGCTATTGAGCCGACAGTGCCAGTTCAATTGCCTGCTCCAGCTCCATAGATCGCCCGAGGTCCCATTCGGTGGCAGCGGATGCTGCCAGCGCTTCGCGCGCGGGCGCGATCATACGGTCGACTCGTGCCTGCTCTGAAGGGGGAAGCGGTGCGCCAATAGATTCACGCAACGCAGCCGTAAAACCGGCCAGCCGCAGCGCCTTGTTCGGTTTGGCTTCCGCGGCGGCCAATCCGGCGTAATCTTCGATGAGGTAGGCAATGGCGGTCTTGTCGCCAAGCTCGCGGGTGATCATCAGGCTCTCGTCAAGAAGCGGCCTGGCGTCGGCAAATGCGCCTTCGTCCAATACAACATCAGCCAGCGTATTGAGGGAGAGCGCCAGTCCAGCCATGTCACCCAGTTGCCGGCGGATCATCAAGCTCTCCTGGAGCAACCGACGTGCCTCAGAATACTCACCCTGGTCGCTGGCGACGCACGCCTGGTTGTTCAATAGCTGACCGACCGCCCAGCGATCGCCCATTTCGCGAAAGAGGGTGAGGCTCTCTTCGTTCAATCGACGCGCGCCGGCGAGGTCGCGCTGGAAGCGTGCAATGATGCCCAGGTTATTGAGCAGCGTCGCTACTCCGGGCGTGTCCCCCAGTTCCCGCCGCAGGGCCAGGCTCTCCTGATTCAGTTCACGCGCAGTGGCATAATCCCCCTGCCAAGTAGCAACCGTCCCAGCGCCTTTGAGCACATGAGCGCGCGCCTTCTGACGAAGACGGAGGTCCGCAATTCCTCCAGCCAGTTCCAGGCTCACGTCATAATAGACGCGAGCCTCCGAATATTTGCCCTGCAAACGGTAGATCTCTCCAATATCAGCCAGAGCCTGACTAACACTCACACTGTCGTTCAATTGTTGGTAGTTATCGCGCGCGCGCCCAAGCCAAGCTTCTGCCTCGACGTATTTTCCCTGTTTGCGCAGCAGCCAGCCCAGAGCCCGTTGTGACTGAGCGTGCTTCGGCGCATCGTTCAAGCGACCTGTCAGCGTTTCGACCTGTCGATAAATATCCTCTGTGTCTTTCCACTCACCCACCAATTCGAGCACTTGACCCAGTTTCAGCATTACAGCGACCTGCTGATCCTCAGGGAGCAAAGGCAAGGCCTGGCGGTAGTATGTGATTGTCGCAGCATTTGCATACTGAGCCTGAGCAGCCTCTCCGGCTTTTAACAGGTATTCACGTTTCTTTGCCAGGTTCTCACTGTGCTCGAAGTGATACGCAAGCAGGTCAATATACTGGTCAAGCGCATTTTGATAGGTTCGCTCGATATACTGTCCGATCTGGTCATGCAGCATGGCACGCGTGGCAAAAGATAACGTTTCGTACGCGACCTCCTGAGTAATGACATGCTTGAAGAGGTACGCCAATTCCGGCTCAGGCGTGTCCAGCGGGGTTAAGTCGAGCTCACTCAGAATATTTAGATCTCTTCGTACCCTTTCCTGATCACCAAACTGGTTATAAACACCCCACAACATAGCCGCTCGAAATAAACGCCCAATGACACTGGCGACCTTGAGTAGAGTTTTCTGGTTTTCAGTAAGCTGGTCGATGCGGCTGAGGATCAGGCTGTAGAGACTGTTTGGGAGGTCAAGCTGCTCCAGGGCTTCCGGTTGCTGGGGATCGATATTCCGATCGTGTAAATAATTAAGCAGCTCCTCGATATAGAACGGATTTCCTTGAGATCGAGCACCGATCTGTTCTATCAGCGTCTTCGGAACCCTGGTCTCTTCGCCATAGATCTGTCCCAGCTTGATCGAAACCAGGCTCTCGATTTCCTCAGCCGGCAGATCAGTCAAAGGGACCTCAGTGAAGTGGAACAGCTGGTTTACACGCGGAGCCAGCAATCGGTCGAGCTGAGGCGGCCGGTACGCCAGAACGATCAGCACCGGGAGGTCGGCAATCCCTCGACCGATCACTTCCAGTAGGTCGTGAGAAAGCGGATCGAGCCAGTGACAATCTTCGAGCACAAGCATCAGCGGCATCGTCGGCGCACGTTTGCGCAAGCAGTCCAGGAGCAATGCTTCCAGCGACTCTTTACGCAGTTTCGCATCGAAGGAGGCAGTCAGTTCATTATCAGAAATGGGAAGGTTAAGGACGGCTCCAAGCAATGGCAGGCGAGGCAATAATGAGGGGTCAATTTGGGACAATTGCCCATCCAACCACTCGATCTGTTTCTCGGCGGACCAGGAGGGGTCCAAGTGGAAGAACGCCCGCCAAATGCTCTGCCAGACCAGATAACTGGTAGCCGTTCCATAGGATTGACACTCACCACCATAACCCGGCACCTGACGTTCGCTCGCCAGACGGATGATCTCAGCAATCAGGCGGGATTTTCCCATGCCTGCTTCAGCGGTGATCCCTATAACCTGACCATGACCCAGCAAAGAAAGGTCAAGTTTTTGTGCGATCAATGCCAATTCGGATTTGCGGCCAACCATCGGCAGAGCGTACTTCGGCTCATGCAGGTGGATGTCCTGCCCCTCCCGCCTCGCGATCAATCGAAAAACCGCGACCGGCTGGGATTTTCCCTTGACCTGCAACGGCGGGAGTTCCTCCCACGAGAAATTACCTGCCGTCGCTTTCCTGACATTTTGATTGACCAGTACCTGACCGGGCGAAGCGCTCTGCATCAGCCTGGCAGCCATATTGACATCATCGCCCAGCGCCCCGTAGGTACGACGGGAAATACTACCGTATGCGCCGGTACGCGTAAGCCCCTGGCTGATGCCAATCTGTATATCTTTGATGGAATCCACCTGCAGGTCGCGCAATTCGAGCGCCGCAGTCACCGCGCGGATGGCATCATCTTCATGAGCCAGCGGCGCGCCAAAGGAGACATAGAAATTACTGCCTTTATCGCCAATATTCAACTGGAGCATGTAACTCTGGTAGCGAGCCAGTATGCGTTGAATTGTCTGAAGATAAGCATCCAGCTTCGACTGGGCATCCGGGTCTGCATCATAGTCAATGCCCGAGAACCGCAGAAACAACGCCACCGTTGGGCGTAATTCAGTCAGGAACTCCCCCATTCCACTCATGAGCCGTTCATAAATCGGCGGCAGCAGCCAGGGGCGGACAAGCTCAGCCCCAAGTGCGTCAGCCTCCAGCGACGGCCAGGGATCGGGTTTAACATCCGCATTAAACCTGTTCATCACGGCGAAGCGTTCGCCACTATCGAAATCGTCGCGCCATTCCAGGACTTCGATCTCATCCTTCAAGGCAGCGACCGCGAACCGATCGAGAAGCACTTCCCCTCTTTCGGCATGATGCTCCCCCGCGGCCAATCTGTACAGCGTCTTCCCCGCCAGGGCATCAACGAGCTGAATCGCCGGATCACCGATCAGGAAGCGGCGGGCTGGACCCGCGGTCACGACGACTTTGATCGCCAGGGATACAATGCCGGCACCTGGAATATCGACACTGGCAAACTGCTGCATGGTGCGCTGAATCGCCGCGGCACAGGCAGTTGCCCGGGAGGCAGCTGATCGTGCGGAATCAGTCTGGACCCCGTCACCTGTGGGATCGTCAAACCAGGAGGTAATGGCATCGCCGCTAAAGCTGATGACACAGCCTCGATAGCTCTCGATCTCCGTCACCAGTGCGTCATATATTTGATTCAGCCAGCGCGTCAATTCTTCGGCGCCGCGCTGAGGGCCGAGTGCACGCACCAGCGCCTCCGTCAGCGCAGTAAAGCCAGAGATATCCGCAAAGAGTGCGGCGCCGGTCGTATGGTCGGGTAAATCCACGCCACGGGCGAGGGCGATGCGTCGATCAATTGGTATGTAGGCGTGTAGAGATTCCATGCACTCTCACTTTTGCTTGCAGACAAAGTAATACTAGCGAAGCCCGATAATAACATAATAGATTTATCCATCATCGGGCTTGACATCGATACATCGTTCCGGAATATAGACTGCTTATTGTAGCCAAATCTCGCTTGTAAACACTCTCCTGTCTTCAAATCTTGTGAATTACGGGATCGTCCCGCCGCCAAAATCATCGAAGAAGGCGGCCGGTGCCACTAACGTCCACAAACCGATGCGGCCGCCCCTGCTATTGAAGAAGGTTTGATCCGCTGTGTTCAAGGTAACCGTCGCGGTGAGTATGCCATTCCTGTAAACCTGCACGGTACCGTTCGCGAGCGCGCGCCCCCCAAGCTGATCGCCATTCGCGAAGGTAACTAGCGTATTGCCGTAATTCGTCCAAATGGGCCGGTCTGAACGCAAGGTCGAGACGCGTACTGCTCCTGCCTGAGCATCGTATACCACCAGGATCACACCGGCCCCGGTCTGGCTGGTGGATTGCGCCTTCAACATGACGCCCTGCGAGACACTGTGGCGATCAACAGTACTGATGGTGACAAAGGCCTCCTGGCTCGTTCCAAATGATGCCGGCTTCCAGACCAGCGCACCGCCTAATTGGACATCCAGTTTGTTACTGGCGATCTTGTAAAAACTCGTCCCGTTCGCAATTGCCCAGTTGCTGCCCACCCCGCCATTGGCGCGATTGAAGTTGTCAAGGACTGAGTTGGCCGGAAAGCCACTAATGATCGTGAGCGATGAACCTAATTGACTTGAGTTCTCGTAATAGTCATCGCTCAGGGTGACAGGATTGCCGGGAACCGGTATCGTACCATTGAAGTATGCATCCACAGTGTAGACCCCTAAAGGCAGTGGCACTGCTCCCAGCCTGGCATTGCCCTGATAATCCGCGATCACAGAGACCGCATACGCATTTGTGTTGTTGTGCAGCAGGAAGAATATCGACCTTCCGCCGAGTGCGCGTCCAGAAGAATCGCGTACCACTGCAACAAACGGCGTAGGTTGACCGGCCAGAACATTTGCAGAAGTCGGTGTGACTGTGAGCGTAGTGGTGTCTTTATGGACAGTAAATGTACTGGCATCATTCGAAGGAAGATATTGTGAGCTGCCGCGGAAACTTGCCTGAGCGGTATAGTCTCCGGGTCGAATGACCAGCTTCAAAGTCAGTGTTGCTTCGCCGGAGGCATCGGTGAAGGCCGAGGCCTGCTGCCCGCCAACATCGAGGGTCACAAGCTGATTTGCCAGCGGTCCTGCGGCTGTGTCCAACGACAGGTTGAAAGTGCTCTCGCTTAAGTAGGTTCCGGACGCTGGAGGTGATTGAAGAGTTAATGTTGTCTCGGCAGGCGGGGTTGTAGTCTCGGGTATGACACTATAGTATGCACCAAGGTTGGTCGCGAGCGTTGTCAGACCCGCGCCGCCGACAGCCTGCACCATGAAGAGGATATCGTCCGCATTCACGCCAGACGGGAGCGAGAGCGTACCTTCCCACAGCGTGGAATCATCTGCGTTTTGTGCCAGGTCCAATGGGAGCCATGTCCCATGCAAACTGCTGCCAGCTTCACCTGTATAAAGCACCCAGACCGCCTGTACACCCGCTGAACCGTCGGCGACAGCATTGACGCTGAAATTGACATTGCTACCATTTACCGCCGCAGATGCGCCGAGGATCATTGGCGCGGCGCTCACCGCGGCGGCTTTGGTGGCCGCCGGGCTGCCCGCTTCCGCCCAATTGGATGGCAGGTAATAAAGTTGCAGATTCAACTGGCTGAATTTGCGCAGAGTTCCGTCGATGGCCGCGGGCGCACTGGACTTGAACTGGGCCGGAAAAACGATCAGCCGTGTCGCGCCGCCGTTGACCGCGTCATAGTAGTTCGGCGCCCATGTCTGGACCGGGTAGAAAACGTCCGTATTGTAGGAAAGATGCGCGGTGGAAGTCTCTGTGGTTGGCGAGGAGGTCAATGGCACGATGCCATTGAGGTCCGTGTAGGTGCCGCCGCGCAGGGCAACGCCGCGCAACTGATTGCCGCTCACGCTGGCATTGAAAATTTCCTTTGGATAAATTGGCTCTAAGGGATTGGCAACCACGCCGTCTGGGCCGGAGAGATAAGTGGTGGTCACAGTTGAATTATCGGATAGATTGGTCAGTGTCACTGTATGAGTTGTCACCACTGGATTCAACACAGCCGGGCTGGTGCGAAGGCCAAAGTTTGCACCAGGTCCGCTTGCAACCGGGTTGGTCGCGCTGACAATGGAATTCTCCGTCGGCGGTGTGATGCGCGCTCCGGGCATATCCACCCTCATCATTGGAAGACCGTACAGCGTCATCTCGACAATGGTTTTCTGATCGATGCCGGTCAATTGAGCGGTCTCGGCCAGATACTGCTGTTTGGCTTTCACAACCGCCTGCCCGATAGAGATCGGGCCAGTACCAGTTCGCAGTTGCTGTGTCATGAGCACGAATAGGCGCTCACCATATTCGGTCAGTTCGGTGTCGCCGTAAGCATATCCCGTGGCAGAAATGTAGCCTGCCGCGCCTTTGCGCAGAAACGTCTTTGCCCAGTCTGGATCTGGCGAAACACCCGTCAATAAGTCGCCGTTTGGAACGCTATATCCACCATGGCAGCCGAGCGCCAGAAACAGATCATTGCTCAGGTCTACCGGTGATTGCGCGATCTCTGCTGCCGAAAGTTGGGTGGTGTAATCCGCGGCCAGCAGGTTGCCGGTGCTGAAGTGTCCGGAAAGCATGGCGATATCGAAGTTGCCGGCCAGCAGTTTCGTGCGCAGTTGGTTCGCGGTCCACGCGCTGGGATCGGTGGGAGGCAGGCCGGGGGCCTGGATCAACGTGTCGGCAGTGGAGTTGGTGCCGGCGTTCAATTCATTCTTGACCGCGACCGCCGCATCGCCGACGAAATCATAGCCTGTGACCAGAGTGGTATGGGGCACGATAACGCCATCCGCCGCGATATAAGAGTTGACGGCCGCGCTGATGTCGCTGGCCGTATCCACCAACCTGCCCACGGCCAGGTTCGGGAGGGCCAGGGTAAAGCCCGCTTGTGTGACGTTCACCTGTGAGCCATAGCCATCCTGTCCCTGTACGAGATTGGTCTTCAGCCCGGCCTCCGAAGCCGTGGATGGTGCAACCGGGACAACGTAATCTTTTTCGTTGGCGAGGCCAGAGACATCCGGAATCTGGAAGAACGGGATCACATCCGCGCCGCCAGCCAGGACGATGTATTGAAGCGTTGGATTCGCCGTGCGGTAGGCATCGATCACTTTCTTGATTTCGGCGGCTACCGTGTTCTTGGCAAACGCGCAGCCCAGGTTTTGGTCAGCTTGCGAATTGGCAAAGGCAACTCGTGCATATTTGGCATCGGCCAGATCGACCACGATACCATTCACATCGGCGCGCGCCGCGAGCGTTCCAAGATTCGTCAGCGCAGCAGCGATCTCAGTGGATGTACCGTGCAGCCTGCTGGAATCTGCCAAGATGAGAGATTGAGATGAGCCGGACGCAGGCGCGGGTCCGGAGATGACCGGCAGCGCGTCCGGGACGGATTGAACGGATCCGCATATCCCACCCTGAACTGTCACTTCCAGAGTGAAGGGAGTATTGATGTCGTAGGGACCCACCACGCGCACGTATAAATTTTCCTGCAAGTCATACGTGTTTCGCTCGATGGTCTGCACGGTCGCATAAGGATCCATCGAAATGCCAAGTAAGCTGTTCCGCGCAGCGGCGGCGTACGCATCCAGCGAACCCGATGGAAGCGACCCGGAGGGTAATGAGCCGGAAGGCAATGAACCAGATGGCAGAGAGCCTGAGGGCAGTGATCCGGATGGGAGTGAACCGGAAGGCAGCGACCCGGACGGCAGGGAACCGGAAGGTAAGGAACCCGAAGGCAGTGACCCGGAAGGCAAAGATCCGGAGGGCAATGACCCTGAGGGAAGCGATCCAGATGGGAGTGAACCGGAAGGCAGCGACCCGGACGGGAGATAACCGGTTGGCAGCGAGCCGGAGGGCAGTGACCCGGAAGGTAAAGATCCGGAGGGCAATGACCCTGAGGGCAGTGACCCGGAGGGCAGTGATCCGGATGGGAGGAAGGCTGTATCCGCAGCCTGAGCGCTCAACACCGCCGAATTCTGCGGATCGATCAAACTGCTGTAGATCGGATAGGGGTCACGATGCAGGCTGACCGCACTCCCTGGCAGACTCGTCAGTTTGATGGTGACCGATGAACCCGGCTGGACCGGGAACTTAAACCATTTTTCCTGGAAGCGGTCGGTGATGAACTGGCGTGTTTGAGAACCGCTCGAAACAGCCTGTGCCTGGACCCAGTTCAGGTTGGAAGTGGAGAGCGGGCGACAGTAGGAGAATTCGGAGGTGCCATTATTTCCAGTGGCGGTCGCAGTGATTCCAAGGGGCTCGCTTACCCCGGTATTGAGAGTCTGATCGAAGATCGCAACTCCGGTAGAGTCGGTGGTTACCAAGAAGGAACCGAGATAGCTCTTTCCTCCACCAAAATAACTTGGGTGACAAGTCTGGTTGGCAAAGACATCGATGCTGTAGTTTTGGTTGGGTTCGGAAGTTAATGCGCCGGCTACGCGCGTGCTATTGCCATCTGAAGTTGCAAGACTCAATATCGGGTAGTTCTGATAGTTGTTTGGACCGGACACCGTGCCAGCATGGTTGAATGTGACCCCATCGCCGCCCAGGTCAATGTCGAGGGCATCGTTGGAAAAGATGGAGTTGCGAAGGATCGTATTGCCTGTGCCAGAAGCTACATTGACTCCCGTGCCAGCGTTGAAAGCGATCGTGTTGCCCATGCCTTGTTCAGTTCCACCGATCGTATTCTCTGACCCGGCGACATACACCCCCGCACGCGCATTCGTCCCGGCCAGACCGTCATCGGGCAAGGCACTGCCGCCGTTGGGCAATACGCCAGAGCCACTCGCATCCACACCGATGAGATTGCCTTGCACGGAGGTGCCTGTGACGTTGCCATCGACCAACAGAATGCCAAAGTGACCATTGCCTGAGATCAAGTTACCGCGAACGGCATTGTTCTTTGCAATATGACCAAATGTACCAATGAAGACGCCTCGCTGACGATTGCCCAGCGCCGCAGTCCCGGACGGATCCGTGCCAATATAGTTGCCCTGGATCACATTGTTCGTCGAGTCGCCACCGCCAGCTGCGATGAAGATCCCATCGCGGTTGCTTGATGCAATATTACGGTCGGCAGGTGCAGTTCCCCCAATCATGTTATTGGTCGTGTTGTTGACGTAGACTCCGGAGGCGGCCAATCCATGCGCTGTACCATCCGCTTTGAGGCCGAAGAAATTGCCGGCAATGGTGCTCCCCGATCCATTCACCTCAATCCCATTATTGAAATTCCCATGGATGGCCAATCCTCTGATTGTGCCGCCGCCCGAACTGATCAACAACGCCTGAGCACAGGGACTGGGAGCGCAGCTATCCCCATTTAGCTCGATCTGGATGGATGCATTATCGCCAACAGCCAGTGTGTTTGGATTCGCTCTGGCCTGTGTGTAACCGTCAATGATTACAGGATCATTGATTGCAGGCAAAGGAGATGCAGGTGAGATGGTTTGTACACCTTCAGCCGGAATATTGAAGGCAACAAGGTCGAGGTCTGAATCGGCATTCGCTGCATTAATCGCCTCGCGCAAAGTGCAGTCGGTCGCATCACAGCGTCCATTATCCGTATCAGCCGTCGAGTTGACGATCTGAGTCGCAGCGATGACGTTGCCAACGAAGCGATTTGAATCAGGTGCACCATTCCACCACCCGACTTCGAGAGCCTGACCGCAACTGTAATGCTGTGCTCGATCAAAAGCAAGAAAGTAAACACCGGGGGTACTGGGCGTGGTCACCTCGATGGTTGCGCTGCCGCTGGCACCAGCTGCGCCTGGAATCCCGGTGTAGATGCAAGTAAAGGGATTGCCTGTGCTAAAACCGATCTCAATTTCATCAATGCACCCGGGGCACTCCGCGTCAGTGATCGAGTAGTCCAAGCTGACAGAGAACGTACTCCCCGGGGTTACGAACGCGGTGCTGCTGCCATCGTTGATCCGGACGTTGGAGATCGTCACGCCGGCAAATCTGGGACTTGCCGGGATCGTGTATTGCACCGGAGCAATGCCGGCCGTCAACGCGGAAGTCGACGTCAAGCCGAATTGAGAAACCAAAACAATGAGGATGATGAAAATATAAAACGAACGAACAAGGTTTTTAGCCATGCCTCTCCTCCGGGTGATGAAAAGCGAATTGTCTGCGAATCCTGCTGGGTATTTACAATCTGGAAACTCCCAAACCTTGACGCCTTGATTTTCTGTGATCACGTGACTCGAGAAATAACGGGACAAACGTTCTCAAAATAGTCAGCCGATTTCCCCTCACCAGCTTCTTCAGAAGCCATCCGTATCCATAACACCCGCCTGCCGCATAGAAGCCCGTTGGAGAGGATAGATAAAATCCCATCTGCTAACAGTAATTCAATCGTGTCACATGAACAGATATACTTGATAAAATTTATCGGCATTCTAACTCAATTCATGACCGAATTGCCCGTTTCTTAACGGTTTTAACACAAATGTGGGATAGGCTCGGCCCAGGCTTTCACCTCTGCCCTGCGACCGGCAAAACCGTCGCATCCTCCGACGGACATAGAATTGCAGCCGATATCAGAGAAGGAGCCGTCATTCGCGAATCGAGGTTCGGGATGCATGAATTGAGCTTGCTGGGTGTTTCTTGAAGTTTGAACTTTCTGTTGGATGGACTCTGATGACTGGCCCGGCAATCTCCGCCGAGTTTTTCGTAGGCTACTCGGGGAACTTCGATGTGAATATCATTCTCAATAACGGACGGTTATTGAATAGAGAACTGGTTATACGTAATCCGCGGAATTTGTTCATTTGACAGTTGTCATCTGATTTACTGATGACCGACGATACGATGCGCCAGGGCAGAGGTGCGATACCTTCATCCCCCTTCATCCTAAGCGAACGTATTCCATGGATTCCTCCTTTGATTTTGGATGAGGAAGAATGTAATCAGCGCGGCACAAGTTTGATGGTCGCAGACCGCGCTTCGGCGCCGTTGATGTGGCTGATGATGCTTTCCGCATAACGACGATATTTCGTGCGATACGCAGCATCGATCAGCTCGTTGATAGCAAGGTCCGGCTCTTCCACAAAGGTGACATCTTTTACGACACCACCAGCACGGATCTGTCCATCATGGCGCGACTCCACACCACGAAACCATGCAGATGTGCGTCCATTCACAGAGCAGACATACAGTTCATCACCAGCGCGCACAACCCAAATGGTCACCGGCTTTCGCAAGGTACCATCTTTGCGCAGAGAGGCGATCCGCAATTCTTCGGCATTTCCAATCTTTTTCAATTCATCATTTGTCCATGTAGTCATGATTTTTCATATTTCTCAAATCAGATGTCAAGCTTTCGAGTACCCAGCCATTTCACCATGGCCGGATCACAATGGTCAAAGAAACTGCTCACCTTCATATCCAGTGTTTTGATCACAGCCATATCTTCAGGGCTTAGCTCAAAATCGAAGATGTTGAAATTCTCAACGATTCTCTCTTTGCGAACGGATTTCGGAATTGCCACCACCCCTCTTTGCGTCAGCCAGCGCAGAATCACTTGAGCAACGGTTTTCTGGTATTTTCCGGCAATGGAAAGCAGTAATTCATTTTGGAAGATGTTGTTCTTGCCCTCGGCAAAGGGTCCCCAGGATTCGATCTGAACATTGTTTTCCTGCAGGAATTTTTGCGTTTCAATTTGCTGGTTGAAAGGATGTGTCTCGATCTGGTTGACCGCAGGAGTTACTTCATTATGGATGATCAAATCCATGATCCTGTCTGGTTGGAAGTTGCTCACACCAATGGCTCGAATTCTGCCTTCCCGGTACAACTCTTCCATGGCGCGCCAGGCACCATAAACATCTCCCAAAGGTTGATGAATCAGATATAGATCGAGAGTATCCAATTGCAGCCTCTGTAAAGATTTTTTAAAAGCTTTCTTTGTGGGCTCGTAGCCCGCATCCTGAATCCAAAGCTTGGTCGTCACAAACAAATCTTCCCTGGGGACACCGCTTCTTTTTATGGCTCTACCAACCGCCTCTTCGTTCAGATAAGATGCTGCCGTATCGATCAGACGATACCCGGCTTGGATCGCATCATAGACGCTTCGTTCGCATTCTTCGAGATCCCTGACCTGAAAGACTCCAAACCCCAGAATTGGCATTTCCACACCATTGTTCAATTTTACAGTTTGCATCATTTTTTCCTTCTGTTTCTGTTTTTTGATAGTTTCGTTATGATGTAAGCAGCCGGGTGAACGAGAGCGAGGCTAACAGCCAGGAATCATTTTGCTGCACGTATACTTCTGTCACCATGAAGGGGTTAGTAACTTCATTACCGCCGACAACAGCCAGCAGCGTAATTCTGTTTAAAAGGATGGCAGTTGTGTCAATGATATTTACCGATACTTCATGGATGTCCGCTTTCTTGTAGTGAATCCCGCCGCTTTTGATGATATCGATCTCCTGTTCTTTTCCCCAGGATCCTCCCATATGAACAAAGACAGACTTTTCGTGAAAGAGAGCGTCCAGGGAATCCAGTTTGCGCTCTGACATCCAGCGCCATTTGTCTTTAGAGAGATGGAGTACTTCCTGTTCTGATTTCGCATTTTGCATCATTTATTCCGTATATTCTTCATCGCTGACCTGTTCCATCCAATCGGCGGCCTGACCTTCAGCCTGTTCCACAATGGAGATATGTGTCATTGCCGTCGTTGGCGCAGCGCCATGCCAATGCTTTTCTCCAGGCTGGAACCAAACCACGTCTCCCGGTTGAATCTTCTCGATCGGTTTCCCCCAACTCTGTACCCGGCCGGAACCCGCAGTGACAATCAATGTCTGACCCAGCGGATGACTATGCCAGGCAGTTCTCGCGCCCGGCTCGAATGTGACGTTCGAGATGGACACGCGCGCCGGAGCGGGCGCCTGATGCAACGGGTCAATGCGGACAGTACCGGTAAACCACTTGGCAGGTCCTTTGCCCGAAGGTTGTGAGCCATTTCGTTTGATATCCATTTTTGGAACTCCTATTGCATTCACCAAACAGGGCCGAGCTATTTCTTGAAGACCTCGCGCGCGACTCTAACGGCTGACATCGCTCGCGGCCACCCGGCGTAGAAAGCCAGGTGAATGATCACCTCGGCGAGTTCAGTTTCGGATAGACCATTATCCTTTGCCCGATTCAGATGGCCAGTGAGCTGCTCGGTGTTTCCGTTCGCGATGAGTGCGGCAACGGTAACCAGGCTGCGGTCTCGCTTCGATAGCTCTGCACGTTCCCAAACATCGCCAAACAATACATCATCGGTCAGTTCCGCCAGCTTAGGTGCGAAGTCGCCGACAATTTTTTGCGCGGCTGATAATTCTTTTGATTCCGATATTTTTATCCCCTAATCGACTCGTTCGCTCCTGATCAAAATCAGGTAATTAATACCGGTCACCAACTACTTTGATCTGTGACATGGCATTCTCGATTTCGCTGAGATCATTGGATGTCAGTTCGATATCCACCGCACCATTGTTCTCATCCAGGCGCTCGAGTTTGCGTGAGCCTGGAATGGGCACGATCCATGGCTTTTGTGCCAACAGCCACGCCAGCGCGATCTGTGCCGGGGCAGCTCCCTTCTGTTTTCCAATCTCCTCGAGCAGATCGATCACGACCCGGTTGGCTTTGATCGCTTCCGGGGTAAAGCGCGGGTTGCGGCTGCGGATGTCGGTACGGTCGAACGTTGTGCTCTCATCGACTTTGCCGGTCAGGTAACCACGTCCCAGCGGACTATAAGGCACAAGTCCAATACCAAGTTCTTCCAGGGTCGGCAGGATCTCCGGTTCGATGGCTCTCCACCAGATCGAGTATTCGCTTTGTAAAGCGGTGACCGGCTGTACAGCGTGGGCGCGGCGGATTTGCTCCGCATTGGATTCGGACAAGCCGAAATGCTTGACCTTGCCAGCTTGAATCAAGTCCTTCACCGCGCCAGCCACATCTTCCACGGACACGTTTGGGTCTGGACGGTGTTGGTAGAACAGGTCAATGCTCTCGACCCGCAGGCGCTTGAGAGAAGCATCCGCCACCCGCTTGATCTGCTCCGGGCGGCTGTCCTGTCCCTGAGTCGGATGCGGTCCCTTTTCCCCGTGTTTCCATCCGAACTTGGTGGCGATCACTACTTGTCCCTTGAATGGCTCCAGCGCTTCACCGACCAGTTCCTCGTTCGTGAACGGACCGTAGACCTCCGCCGTATCGAAGAAGGTCACGCCGCGCTCGACAGCCTTGTGGAGGAAATCGATCATCGCCTGTTTGTCGGTGGGTTTGTCGCCAAAGCTCATACGCATGCAGCCCAAACCAATGGCTGAAACTTCCAGCCCGCTGTTTCCAAGTTTTCGTTTTTGCATTTTTTATTCCTGGCTTTCTTTATTCAGATTTTTGGAAAATTAGAGCTTCAAAAGAACTTAACCTTCCCCCATTAATTCCTCGATTTGAAGCATCTCTTTCTCTTTTTTCAAAAGAGCCTTTTCATAGACTTCGATCTTATAGTTCAGACGATCCAGCGTCTTTTGCATTTCTTCCATTCTGGCGGCAACGAGGTTGCGCTGTTCGATCAGGATCTCTTTTCTGGCTTCAATGGTTTTGTCACCTTGCTGGACCAACCCCATGTACTCGATCAACACTTCCACGGGAAGCCCGGCACCTCGCATGCACTTGATGAAGTCCACCCGCCGAAGATCCAGTTCATCGTAGTCCCGGATACCGCCCTGATTTCGATGTACCGGGGGAATGAGCCCAACACGCTCGTAATACCGAAGCGTATCGACTGACATACCGAATTGTTCACTGACTTCTGCGATTTTCATACTTCACCTCAAACAAGAGTCTAACACCTGGAGTCGACTCCAAGTCAAGGGTGTTCTTATGAGAATGAAGCAGAGATTCTTGTGGAAAGTATGAAGATTGTTCTGACAAGTGGAGTTAGCGTCCGAGACGCGACGGCAGATCTCCCCATTCTGGCGCCACTCAATGATTAGCTCAACATCAACCTGGGGCGGTATTGTGCCTCATACAAAAACAGAGCCGCGCGGACTGGGCATGAGCACCCGGGGCCAATGCTTTCCCACAAGACCATCCTGCCGCAAAGGAGGAATGACGTGGTTCACAAATACGTTGCCTCTGCGAATTTACGATTGAAATTTGGCACAGCAGCCAGCTCAATATATCCATCTTTTTCAGCGATCTGCTGGGCTTTTGCCCGCTGGCTGAGTGAAATCAGTGCAAGCCGTGCCCCGGTTCCTGCAGCATTGCCAACTTGTTTGAATCGTTCAAGCGGGAGAGATGGCAGCATGCCAATTGTGATGGCGCTTTGTACATCAATGAAAGTGCCAAACGCACCGGCGATGATGACCTCGTCAATATCCTGTTCTGTGAGTCCTTCGGCGATGACAAGAGCCTGGATCCCCAGGCGGATGGCGGCCTTTGCCAGTTGCAGTTCGCGCACATCCTTTTGCGAGATGGTGATCGGATCCTGCCCTTCACGTTCTACAAGCACAAATTCCGTCGCACCATTATTGCTGCGGACAAGGGAGTGCGTACCCATTCGTCCGTTTCGATCCAGCACATGATGCAAGCGAAGCTGTGCGACGACATCCAGGAGTCCTGAGCCGCAGATGCCAACCGGAGCTTCCCCGCCAATGGTTTGGATCTCCAGCCGATCCGGCGAAAATCGGACGTGCTCAATGGCCCCGGGCGCGGCGCGCATCCCGAACTTGATGTGAGCTCCCTCGAAGGCTGGCCCGGAGGCGCAAGAGACACTGGTCATATGCCCGCCATGATTAAGGCATATCTCCGTGTTTGTACCGATATCGATAGCGAGGGTCGTCTTCTCTGCTTCGGCTATTCGAGTTGCAAGCAACATCGCGACATGGTCCGCTCCAACGTAGCCGGCGATATTTGGTAACAAATGAATATACGCACCGGCAGCGATCTTCAGGCCAATCTCGCGCGCTTTCAAATCGACCGACGAACGCACAGTGGGAATGTACGGCGCCATCCCAAGTGGCTTGACCGGCAGGCGCAGAAAAAGATGGTGAATGGCTGTGTTACCCACCACTACTGCCTCCACAATGTTTGTCGGCTCAGAATGAATTTCAGCACACAGGTCGGCAGCAAGTTGACTGAGAGCTTCTGTGAGCAGGGCCTGTAATTTGGCAGCATTTTCTACAGACTTGCTGGAGGCAACAATGCGCGAGATAACATCTTCACCATACGAGATCTGAGGGTTCATCAGCCCTTTGGATGCAAGCGTCTTGCCGGTTTCCATGTCCAGCAGGTAGCCGGCAATTTTAGTTGTGCCAATATCCACGGCAAGACCGAGCCACTGCGTGCCGGGCGCGCCAATGGCAACGATCTCCGTTCCTCGCAGGGCAACATTGACATTCCAGTTTAAGTCACGCAGTTTTCGAGAAAGCTCCTGTTGGACCTGAAAGTCAATGGTGCCAGCAGGAAGGCCAATGGAAGCCCAAAGGTTGACGTCATCTGAGATAGGGGTATCAAGCGTCGGGGCAGAAAGATGCGCCTCTACTCCTCGGACAGGAGGCTCGGGGGGAACATCCACCTCCAATCCCTCGACCTGAGTCCGCTGCAGTGCAGTCAACGATTCGGGCGGGACGTGCAGTTTGACATCGCTTAACGCATAAGTCTGACAGGCAAGGCGATATCCCTGCTCGAGTTCACTCTTGCTGAGAGAGGCCTCTTCTTCGAGGGTCGGCTTTGTCACCCGCCCCGAGATCACCTGCACCTTGCAGTGTTGGCAGTTGCCAATCCCTCCACAAAGACTGACAAGGTCCACGCTCAATTGACGCGCGCAGTCCAAAAGGGACTGGTCGCTGGTGCAGGCGCCGCGCCGGCCAACGGGTTCAAAGTCAACGTTGAACAATAGGATGCTCCTCTCTGGCGATAGGAATCCAAGTATATCCTGACATAGCTTATCTAATTTTCACCATCCAACCGCTGACGAATCCAATGAGGCAGAAAGGAATCAACATATAGCCCGCTGTAGCCCAGCCTACTTTTCCAATCATCTCGCTGAAGAAAATTGGACCCAGTAATTGCCCGAGGTTTTGGCCGATCAGCACCACCGCGAGGCCCAGGCCTGCCAATTCCGGTTTCCGCATGATTTCCGGAGCGGCGGCAAAGGTCGTCGTCGGGATCGCCCCCAAAAGTAATCCCTGAAGCACCATCAGGATAGTGATCTGCCAGCCGGTCACATGAAAGGGAAAGATGAGCAGTGCAGCCACGGCCAGAAACGGAAGCGAGAAAAACAGGCGGCGAGAACCCACCCGGTCGGATATCCACCCGGCGGCCGGCGCAGAAAACAGAACCACAAGTGTTGCCAGGCTGGATAGAAAGGCGGCCTGTCCCAGAGGATAACCGCGCACTTCGCTGAGGAAGGTCGGGTAATAGGTGCCCAGGGCAACCATGGCAAAGTTCATGCACGCGAATTCGAGGGCCAGCAGCCAGATGCTGCGATTTGCCAGCACCAGCCGGAGGTCAGGCATGGGCTGAGTTTTCAAATTGACCTGATCATGGGCCGGCGGACGAGTAATCAACAGGCCGCAAATAACCATCAGGAAAATCGCAAAACCCGTACCGACCCACCAGACGGACTGCCAGCCGAACGAAGATGCCATGATGGGAGAAAGGTTGTAAATGACCACCGAGCCTACCGGCACCCAGGTTGCCCAGATGCCCATTGGGGTTCCCTGACGCTCGGGTGGAAACCACATGGCAATTGTGGCGGGTGCAGTCACCCCCATCAACCCTATACCAAGGCCTTCCACCACCCGGCTCCCCAATAATGCGGCAAAATTACTTGAGAAGGCGCCGATGCTTGCGCCCGCGGCCATGAAAGCCAGGGCGATCAACAAGGTTACTTTGGGTCCCAGTCGCTGCAAGATAATCCCTGTTGGAAGGGCCAACACCAGTCCGATCATGGCGATGATGGACATGAGCAGCCCGGCCTGTGTCAGATCGATCTGAAATACCTGCATGAGGACTGGCATGATTGGTGGAATCTTGAACTGGTTGAACGGTGCGACCACGCTGGCGAAGTAGACGACGGCGAGAATCACCCAGGCATAGGGGACGATTGTGGGTTTTTCTTGGGCAGGGACAGGTTGGGAGTTGGTCATGTCAATTCCAGATCAGGGTGTGAGACAGTCATTAAGATTATGGGTTCAAGCCTGGACTTGAACCCATAATCTGGCAAACGGGTCGTATAACCTAGAGATTTTTCGTCGAATGCTTCCAGAGAAGGTTACTTCTTGACCGAATCCATGAAAGCGCGAAGCTTTTCGTCGGTGGTATTTTCAAAGTAGCATCCATGAGCCATGATATAGGCCGGTACATCGGAGAACAGATCCACCAGATTATCACAGTAGGCACGAACTTCATCAGTCGTGCCGGCCGCCATCAGGGAGGCGGGAACATTTCCGGCGATGATGAATTTGTCGCTCAGGACTTCCTTTACCCGGCGCATGTCGGTTTTGTCGAAGTGGCACACCAGTGATTTTGCGGGCATTTCAGCCAGGTTTTCCAGACGATTGTTGTAGGAACCCTCGATGAACAGGTAACTGGTGATGCCTTCCTCATAGAGTGCCATCATGCACTGCTTCCAGGTGGGCCAGTAGAACTTTTCGAACTGGGCCTGCGACATAAAGCCATCGGCGCCCTTGTGCAGAACGTACAGCACGGAGGGGGCGCCGTTCCGATCGCTGGCATTGACAATCGCGTTGATCAGGACGGGCACGTAAGCCTCGCACGCTGCCAGCAAATCATTCGGGCGGCGGTACATATCCGTCAGGATGCCCTTGGTCCCGCGCACAGTATCGCCCAGATAATCAAAGGGTGTTTTGGCAATATTGAAGCCCATGCCAGGGAAGCCAGCGCCGGCGATCATGGCACCTGTCTGGCCAACCACTGCCAGCATCTTCATCAATTCATCGCCAGCTTCCATCAAGGTTTTGAGCATAGCCTGGAAAGGTGGCAGCCCAAAAGGAACCATCAAGTCGATGATATCCACATTTTCTGAGACGCGCGGGAATTCGGTCAGCATGGCCAGCGGAGCAAGCGTGGGCATCACGCGCGGCAGATATTTTTTCATCCAGAAATTGGTCGGGTCGGCGGCGAATTCCTTATATTCATCGCCCGTCATATATTCGCCTTCCACCGCCTGGATCGTCAGGTGATCAGGCAGCCTCTGCCCTCCCCAAATATAGGACTTGTAGCCCAGTATATCCATCACCTTGCCGGGATATGGAAGCGGTGCAACCGAGACATCCGGTTGGAATTCGTTGTGGAATTCCAGGAGCGGCTCACGCAGCTTCTCATGGTTGTAAACCATGTCTTTGCCTTGAATCCCCTTGCGGCGCACCACATATTCATTCACCCCCAGGAATAGATCGGCGATCGGGCGATCGTGCGGTTCCATATCGTAGATTTTGCGCAGGCGTTCGATCCGTTCCTTGTAGTTTGCTTCGGCTTGCGGGCTGGCAAATGGCACCGGGGCATTCTGCCACGCATCCAGGCGGGCTTTGCGCCGTTCAAGCGGGGAAAGTTGATTCCAATTATCAGGTCGAGTAAACATGCTTCACACTCCTATGCCCAACTCTTGGCAAGGGCGACGGCAGCCATGGCATCTTTGCCATACGCATCTGCGCCGGTGTACTGGCGGATATTCTCATCGATCTGCCCACCGCCGATCATAACCTTGACATCGATCAGTCCCGCGGACTTGAGGGCTGCCACCGTGTCCTTCATGGGATCGAACGCCAGGGTCAGGAAGCCGCTCAGGCCGACAATTTTCGCGCCGGTCTGCTTCACGGTCTCCACAAACTTGGCAGGCGGCACATCCACGCCCAGGTCCGTCACTTCAAAGCCATTGACATCCAGCATGAAGCCGACGATGTCCTTGGCAATGTCGTGGATATCGCCCTGGACGGTTCCCAGCACCACTTTGCCGATCTTTTTCGCAGCGCCATCCTTCTGCAGGCGCGGTTTGACGACGCCGGAGATCTGGCTGAGCATCTCCCCTGCCAGGATCAGCTCGGGGATGAAGCACTCACCGGCCTCGAAACGCTGACCAATGATGGTCATTGCCTCACGGCAGTCATTGAGCACAGCGACAGGGTCGGTGCCGCCATCCAACATCTGCGTCGCGATTTTCACCGCGTCCTCTTCACGCATGTCAGTGATGGCCTGAATCAATTCTTGTGACATAAGTTTCTCCTTTGCATGGAAGGTCAAAAAGATGCTTGAATTATGGGACTTGCCAAATGATCAAAAATTAGGCGGGTTTGTCAAACAGCCCTTTACGTGAAGCACGGATGAAGTTCAGGCAGTGTTTGTCGCGGCCCAAAAGTAATTCAGTGGTAAGGATGGCAGCCTGTATCTCCCGGTCCAGCGGGTCAAGGATGGCGCTGTCGAGTCCATTTTGCATCGCCAGGCTGAGGAAATAGCGATTGACAAAGGAGCGCCCGGGCAGGCCAAAGGATATGTTGCTCAGGCCAATGGTCAAGTGCGCTTCGGGATATTGCTCCCGAACACAGCGCATCGTCTCGAACGCGATCATGGCGCTCGCGGTATTGGTGGAGATCGTCATCGCCAGCGGATCAAAGTACAGATTCGAATCCGGAATGCCCAGAGCGCGCGTCTCTTTGATGATCCTCGTAATCACTTCAAAGCGCTTCCCGCTCGTCTCCGGGATTTTCGTGCCATCCATGGCGAGGGCGATCACTGGACAGCCGTGCTCTGCCACGATGGGCAGGATGTTCGTCAAGCGCTCGGGTTCGCCGCTGATCGAGTTGATCATGGGTGTCTGAGTGACAGACTTGATGGCAATCTGCAAGGCCCTCGGGTTGGCACTATCGAGCGAGAGCGGTGTATCCACTACAGATTGAACATTTTCGATCAACCAGATCAGATCATCCGGTTCCTTATCGGGATGCGTGCCAGCATTGACATCCAGCCATGCCGAACCGGCATCTGCCTGTTTCTTTGCCAGATCTTTGATGAATTCCGCGTCTCTTTCGGCAATAGCCTGCGCAACACGCTTACGAGTTCCATTGATCTTCTCACCGATGATTTTCATGTTTACTCTCTTAACAAAAACTTTAGACCCTAATGGTCTGAACGCCCTTTAGGGTCTACTTACTCGTGCAAAATCTGTATATTGAATTGTTTGGCCCGGCGCCACTACTACAAATTCATGATCCCAGGGACCAAAGAGCATTTTCTTGACCAGGTCCGGCGAGCCCTGTAATTCTTCGTAGCGCAATCCGAATTTTTCAGCGGTCATACGGGAATACGCCTGGTATCTTTCGATCTCGTACTGACCCGTGTCAATGAAAGCCAGGCGCTTGTAGTTCTTCAAAAGCAGTTTGGTCATCCGCTCTGCTTTGGCCTCGCCATACTTCTGGACCAGTTTTTGGTGTTCCTCGAAGGGAGTATCTCCCACCTCGATCCATCCTTTGGTCAGGTAATATGTACCAGGTTCCTTTTTGGCCTGTTCCCTGTATGCGTTGCAGGAACCCAGGAAGATCGCAATACAATCATCCGTGCGGGGGATGACCAGCGTTGCCGTTGTAGCGTGTAACCCGACAACCGCCATCGAACACAAACCATAGCCAAGTAATAGAACATCCACATTGGGACTGGCTTCTTCGACTTTATTCTGTAATGTTTTCTTTAGTTCATGGGGATTGATGTGCAGACCAAAGTCCAATACTTCATAAGGAACATTAGCCGGGAGAAGGGGCAGCATTTCTTCGATCACAGTCGCGCAGGCGATGACCCGGCGGCGGGCTGCATAGTGCTTATGCCAGGGATCGGTTTCAGATGGATTATTCATTGGCCTTTGGCGAGGAGGATGGTAATGAATGGAAAGCCATGATACAATGACCGCGATCGTCAAATTTATACACTTATATAGGGAAGTGTGCAAGTGACAAATGTCACTCACGAAAGCCGGGTATAGCGATGGCACAGAGGCCAAAGAGCCAGGTGCTCAAACAGACTGCATCCATTGATCGAAATTCCTTCGAACCTGCGTATTCTCAACTGGCAAACATTCTGAGAGAGAGCATGGCGAGCGGAATTCTGCTGCCGGGGGACCAGCTCCCCTCCGAGGCCCAACTATGTGAACGGTATGATGTCAGCCCGATGACAGTCCGACGGGCGGTCAACCTGCTTGTGGATCAGGGATTTGTGATCGCCGAGCAAGGCCGCGGTACATTTGTCAGGCCGGTGGCAATGGGGTCCGCAACGTTCCAGTTGAGGGATTCTCTGAGTCTGTTCAACGATTCCAAACGGACAATTGTCCGCGTACTCGAGGCCCGTATCATAGGTGCGGATGAACGTGTAGCTCGCAAGCTGGAGCTCTGCGTTGGAGACCGAACTGTTTATATCCGCCGCCTCCTGCGGACCGATGGTCTGCCCTCGTTATATCATCGCGAATATCTCATCTATGACCCACTCCGCCCCATCGTTGAGGCGGAACTGGAAGTCACAGCGCTCCAAAGACTATTCAACGGGACAGGCGAGACCATCCTTAAGCGGGGTGAAATCAACCTGGAAGCCACAATCTTGAACGATGAAGAGGCGAAAATCCTCGAAGCACCTCGGCCCATGGCGGCTGTATGTTTTGAGCACCTCTTCTATGATTTCGATGACAAACCTATCAGCTGGGGCTGGTTTATCGGCCGCGCGGACTCTCTCCGCCTTTCCACTCAGGTCGGCCTGCTTATGGACCGAAAGGAACACAAATGAAAGCACGGAAGAGCGATCAGCAGCTTGTCCATTTACTGGCCGATTTGGAGGAGGAAGCCGTCCTGAAAATTGTGCGCCAGCGCATCGACGTGGGCGATGATCTGATGCAGATCCTGGAAGAGTGCAATGAGGGTATGCAGCTCGTCGGACAACGCTACGAGCAGGGAGAATATTATATTGCCGGGTTGATCATGTCTGGTGAGATCTTTCGCGAAGTGGTGGAACTGGTCCAGCCCTTGCTTGTGATGAAGGCAGAAAAAAAGTCCTCCGGACGGATTCTAGTAGGCACTGTCTCTGGCGATATCCACGATATTGGCAAGAACATGGTCGGCATGCTGCTAACGTGCTATGGCTTCACAGTCATTGACCTTGGCGTGGATGTCCCCCCGGCTGAATTTGCGGACAAAGCCGCCGAAATTAAACCTGATATTGTAGGGCTGTCTGGCTTGATCACAGCTTCGTTCGAAATGATGAAGGAGACGATTTCAGTCCTGCGAGTGGAAGCTGCAAAAAACAAGCTATCTTTTCCAATCTTGATCGGCGGGGGAATGATCGATGACCAGGTTTGTCAGTATGTAGGTGCGGATTACTGGTTAAAAGATGCCATGGCCGGCGTGCGACTGTGCCAGAGCCTGTTGACAGAGCATCAGTAATCAGTCCCTACTCGACTAATGCCTCGAGGCCATCTTCGCAAACGATCCATGCATCAAAGCTCCCTGCTGGAATTCTTCAGGAAAAACCAGGGCAAGACAGGTTACATGAGAGCAGCCCGGGGAAGCGTCATAGCAGCGGGAAACCAGGACGATTCGAATTAAGCGATCAGCATTGTCATATAATAAAGGCTGTAACGGATGCCTCCTACAGCCTTTTTATCTTTGGACGGGCGCGGCACATGAATGGTGCGAACACAATTGAACCCTGCGCGCCGGATGATCGCGGCGTCCGAAAAGCAGGAAACTAAACAGGTTTGAGGCTTGAAATGGACTTGCTGGAGCGTGAATCACAGTGGCAGCGGATGAACGACACGATAAAGGGGGTATTCAATGGGGAGGGCGCGATTGTGCTCGTTAGCGGCGAGGCGGGGATCGGGAAGACCTCCTTCGTCACAGCCATAGCCGAGTCCTTTCGGCCACAGACGCACGTTCTGTGGGGTGCCTGCGATCCATTGTTTACCCCCCGTCCGCTGGGCCCCATTTATGATATCGCGGTGGGCCATTTGACCTACTTGGTCGATTTGCTACATTCAGGAGCGGATTGGCTTGCCATCGCCGCTGCGCTTCACAAAACCCTGCTGGAAAGCTCCGCCCCGACCATCCTCGTGTTTGAGGATATTCACTGGGCGGACGAGGCCACGCTGGATCTGGTTAAATACCTGGGCCGGCGCGTGCAGCAAACCAAAACACTGCTCGTCCTCACTTACCGGGATGATGAGGCAGGCAGCAAGCACCAGTTGCACTCGGTTCTGGGTGATCTGCCCCCACAGCACACCACCCGGTTGCATCTCGATCCGCTCTCGGAGCAGGCAGTCGCCGTTCTGGCTCATAAAATGAAACGATCCGTCAAGGGCGTCTACGAGGCAACGGGGGGCAATCCATTCTTTGTCACTGAAGTACTGCGTAATGACACGGCCGATATTCCCGCTACAGTCCGGGATGCTGTTCTGGCTCGGCTGACCCATTTGCCCATCCCCACCCGCGACCTGCTGGAGTTGGCGGCGATCATTCCAGGGGCAGCCGAGTTGTGGCTGCTGGAGGAAACTCTTCATCCGAACCCGTCCACGCTGGATGCCTGTATCGAAGGTGGTTTCCTTATCCCTTCCGGGGAGTCGCTGTCCTTCCGACATGAATTAGCGCGCCTGGCAATTGAAGGATCGGTCGCGCCCGGCCGCTCGAAAGAGCTGCATTGCGGCGTCCTTCAAGCACTGCGCACGCGACCCACAGGGGAGATTGCGCTGGCGCGGCTGGTCCATCACGCAACACGGGCAGCGGAGGCAAGCATCGTGCTCGAATACGGACCACAGGCCGCGCGGCAGGCCAGCCAACATGGCGCCCATCGGGAAGCGGCCCATTATTACGAGGCTGCCCTGCATTACCGTCAGCAGCTCCCTTTAGAAGAACAGGCCCGCCTCCTGGATCATCTCTCGTTCGAATGCTACCTGACCGGGCAGATCGATCCGGGTATCCAGATGCGCCAGGAGGCGACCGATCTCTGGCGGCGGGCTGGACAGCGAGAGCAGGTAGGGGATGATTTGCGCTGGCTTTCGCGCCTGTACTGGTTCCAGGGCAACAAAGCAATGGCCGAACGCTTTGCCGGTGAAGCCATCGCAGCCCTGGAACCCCTGCCGCCCGGCAAGGAACTGGCAATGGCCTACAGCAACCGTTCACAGCTACACATGCTGGCTGAGGAAAATGAGGCAGCAATCGCCTGGGGCAAAAAAGCGCTCGAACTTGCCGAAATCCTGCAAGATACGGAGATCACTATCCATGCCCTGACGAATATCGGGTCGGCAGAATTGCTCATCAAGGAGGAAGACGGGCGGGCCAGGCTGGAACGGGCTTTACGCATGGCGCAGGAGCAGGAAATGCACGATCACGTGGCCCGTTGTTACGCTAACCTGGTCTCACGCGCAATCCAGGACCGGAATTATGCTCTGGGAGAGCGCTACCTGCGGGATGGGCTGACCTACACCACCGACCATGACATGGATTCGTACAGTATCTACCTGCGAGGTTGGCAGGCACGCTCATTTTTCGAGCAAGGCCGCTGGGCTGATGCGGAGGCCGAAGCGGAGGAAGCTCTACGTTTGCATCCCGGTTCGGCGGTCATCGCGCTACCGGCAATCACAACGCTGGGCCATTTGAAAGCACGACAGGGAGACCCACAGGCGTCCCGCTGGCTTGATCAGGCCCGCGATCTGGCACTGCCCACAGGCGAATTCCAGCGCATCTGTCCAGCGGCGGTGGCCCGGGCGGAAGCAAGCTGGTGGAATGACCAGCCTGCGCAGGCGCTGGTGGAGCTTGAATCGGCATTCAGGGTTTCCTATCCGGGGCAGGATGATTACGAACTGGGCACCATGGTGTACTGGAACCGGCGAGCCGGAGGAACGATGGCGCGGGAAAGCGAAATTCCAATGGCTTACCGAGCAATGATCGAAGGGAACTGGCAGGCATCGGCCGAGGCCTGGGCAGAGATTGGTTGTCCCTTCGAACGAGGGCTGGCCCTGGCGGAAGGCGACCCGGACGCCCAGCGCGCTGCATTGGAGATCTTCGAACGATTGGGTGCGCGCCCGGCAGCTCATAAGGTGCGCGAGAAAATGCTCGAACGCGGCATAAAGGGGCTGCCGCGCGGTGCGCGGGCCTCGACCCGTGCGAATCCAGAGGGACTGACACCGCGTGAAATGGAAATCCTGGCACTGCTGGGGCAGGGGCTCAGCAACTCTGAGATCGCGGGGCGGCTATTCATCTCATCGAAAACCGTGGATCACCATGTTTCGGCCATCCTGGCCAAGTTGCAGGTTCGCAACCGATCCGAAGCCGCCGCGGCGGCCCGGCAAAAAAATATTCTCTAATTTTGTACATCTAAAATAGGGAACCCGATTCCCCTAAGATAGGGAGTTCTCCCGAGGCATTTCAATCCGCCATCGGGTATTCTTGTTTTAATCACTTGAGAGGTATTCCCACAGAGATGAGAGAAAGGCGGCAGGATGATCGAGTTGGAGATGGAGGACAAGCGAGTTGAACGGCTGCGACTGCAGAGATTGGGGGAGGATTGGATCCAATCCATCATGGAAGGAGCACCGGAACGGCTGGAACAATTCTGCCGTCCGGAGGTTGTGAGCAGATTGCTCACTCCGAAAAGGCTCGTGACTCTAGACCATGCCATGGATCTGGTGACAAAGTATCGTGGGTGGTTTGGCGAATGCACTAATTTCCATCTGGAGGCGAGTCGGGTTGGTCAGGTCGGTGAGCGGCTGGGAATTTTTTATCGGCTCCTACTCCAGGAACATGGGGACTGGTATACGATCGAACAACAGTTGTACTGCACGTTGAAGGACGGCCGGGTGGAGCAGCTACACTTGCTGTGCAGCGGGTTCCAACTGGTTGGGACGAGTGATGAGGCTGTGGTTATGGATACGCCGGGAGCTGTCGAACAGGACCCCGTGCGGGATGAACTATTGGCGTTCCGCAGCGGGGAATCAGACGCTGGTTCAACCTGCGCGGTTTTGACTCCGATGATCAAGTCGAAACTTCGGGAGATGCAATCTGGGCAGGTATTGGAGATACGGGTGGATGACCCGTCTGCCAGGGGCGATATCGAAGCATGGAGTCGTCTCTCGGGGAATACACTTTTGAAAGTGATTGATGGCGAGGGTCAGACGCTCCGGTTCTTTGTGAAGAAAAAATAATCAAACTGCAAAAAGGAGAACTTACCATGGCGAAGCTAATGATCAACTGTACACACGGGCAGGAGGACCCTGAACGCGCCACGCTAGCGTTCGTGGTTGGGAACGTGGCGGCTTCCGCTGACCAGGAAGCAGTGGTACTGTTAACCATTGAAGGAGTGCGCATTGCCACGCGCGGCTACGCGGACGATATCTGCAAGGAAGGTTTCCAGCCGTTGCGGGATGTCATGCAGTCGTTTGTCGCCAACGGCGGTCAAATCTGGGTCTGCGGCGCGTGCGCGAAGCCGCGCGGGATCACAGACGCAGACCTGGTGGATGGCGCCAGGATCGTCACGGCCGCTAACGCGGTCGAATATCTGGTTTCAGGCGCGTCTTCTCTCAGTTTCTAAGAAATTCTCTATATGTGATGGGATGTGTGGTTCGACACTCATCCCATCATACCGCCGATTGATTGGAAGGCTGAAAAGAGGAAGATTATGACATTCATCAAGACAATTTCAGAGGAACAGGCACAAGGCTTAACCCGAGATCAATATCAGGCCGCCCAAAAGAATCTGAGCTATGTGCCCAACTACATAAAAGCCTTCAGTTTACACTCTGATGTTTATGACGCCTGGACAAAACTCATCGGTGCGATACGATCCAAAATAAGACTGCGTCGTTATGAGCTGGTGACTTTTGCAGCCGCCATGGCGCTTGAATGCAGGTACTGCATGCTTGCCCATGGGGCGGTCCTCCGTAAGAATTTCTTCAGTGCAGAGCAACTGGCGGCAATTGTTAAGGATTTCCGTAACGCGGGTCTTTCCCCCGAGGAAGTAGCGATGATGTCTTTTGCACAGAAAGTTACCAGTCAGGCATCTAAAATATGCGAACATGACATTGAGGAATTGCGCGGGCATGGGCTTTCGGATGAAGAAATTCTCGATGTGGTTCTGGCCAGTGCAGCTCGCAATTTCTTTAGCAAGACACTCGATGCAACAGGCACAATGCCGGATCACGCATATCAGGAACTTGAGCCTGAACTTCTAGAGCTGCTTAATTTGGGCCGCCTCTCTCCGAATTGATTACTGCAAATCATACAACACACAGCTTTGGTCACAAAGCTAATGAGAAAAACTGATGTGACGTAGTGGGATCATCGCCGCATGCCCACCCTCACGGTCCACGCCGTGACCGATCTTGTAGTCACCAAATATTACGGGGTTTTGCCAGATCTGTACAGCAGGCAGTCCCTGCCTCCAGCGCTATCTTCACAGATTTTCAAAAAGCATAACCAGGATTGAATGTCGATCAGCGTGCCTGTTCAAACGGCTACCAAGATGCGTGATCGACGTACGAATCGTTGATCCGTCTTTCAGCCAGGGCGAAACGGTAGGCTCACATCTAATTGACCAGCTCTCAAAATGTAATGCCGTCCATTCCTGAGCACCAGGCCCGTTATTGGCCCGGTCCAGTATCTTATTAGTGCCACTCGAGGCGGGTTCTAAACTGATTTCCCAGCGGTATAATCCTTTCAAAACAGGGTTATGTCAGCATTCTGTTACCCTGGTTTCTAGAAATCTTTTCATCCCAGAGATTCACAATTTATGAAAAACACTTCAGACCGTCCTGTTCCCCTCACGCGTTATGCCTGGCTGTCCATCATTGCCGCAATTGTGACCATAACCCTGAAAGCCATGGCCTATATTCTCACCGGTTCGGTTGGCATGCTCTCCGATGCCATTGAATCGCTCGTGAATCTGGCAGCCGCCATTGTCGCGTTGATCGCGCTGAGCATTCTCACACGTCCGGCTAACGATGAATTCACCTTCGGCTTTTCGAAAGTTGAGTATTTCTCGAGCGGTTTCGAAGGGGGAATGATTCTGCTTGCTGCTGCAAGCATTGTCGTCAGCGCTCTGCCGCGGTTGTTTCGTCCGGTGCCATTGGAGCAGTTGGGGCTGGGCCTGATTCTGTCCGTGATTGCATCCCTCATCAACCTGGGCGTGGCGCTGGTATTGATGCGCACTGGAAAACGCCTCAATTCGATCACCCTGGAAGCGGATGCCCGTCATCTGATGACTGATGTGTGGACCACAGGCGGTGTACTCATAGGGATTGGTCTGGTGTGGCTGACAGGCTTCGAACGCCTGGACCCGCTGATCGCGTTGGCTGTCGCAGCCAACATCCTGTTTACTGGGTATCGCTTACTGGCCCGCTCAGGTCGAGGTTTGATGGATGCAGCCTTGCCCGCCGAAGAGACAGCCGAGGTCAAGTCAATTTTGGATGCTTATCAAACCAAAGGAGTGCGCTACCATTCACTGCGCTCGCGGCAGGCAGCGGCGCGCAAATTCATGGCGGTGCATCTCCTTGTTCCCGGTGATTGGACAGTTCGGCAGGGCCACCAGCTTGCAGAAGAGATCGAAATCAACATTATCAAGGCAATACCCTATTCAAATATTGTCACACACATTGAACCAATTGAAGATCCCATCT